>NZ_JBHFFD010000022.1:0-33034 GCF_043359565.1 Shewanella sp. S23-S33
CCAGACTAGGCCGCGCTCGGCGTCGAATAGCGCGCAGCGGGCACCGGCATCTTGGCTGTGGATGGACAGCGGTTGACCGGATAGCGAGCGGAGGTAGTGGAAATTAGGCTGCACGGAGGGGTCGACCTGCTGTGCATCGAACAGCCGAGGGTCGATGCTGGCGGCAAGCTGACCGCGCACGGACCAAACTTGCTGTGCGATCAGCATATCAAGCATCTCCTCTTCTGTAGCGCGGTTGTACTGAATGGCGCGCACGGCAAGGCCGCGGTTGTCGACTACTGTGACCGTCGGCGTGCCTGCGCAGCGCCGTGCGGTCGCCGCATCGGAAAAAGTGCTCATAGTTCTAGTACCTCATGCAGAGTATCGTTCAGATCTTCGGCAACCGTAAACCACGGGTAATAGCTATTGCGCCGGACATAACCGAGCGCAGTGACCATTTCCCGTTCGCGTCCCAGCGGGTCATAGTACAAGGTATCGGCATAGCTCCATTGTGCGGCGGAGGCATCGTATACAAAGCCGGGTCGATCAGAAAAGTAGGGCTGGTGGCGCCGCACCGGCAGCCCTTTGTTATTGTAATCAACAAGGCCTGACACCACCCAGCGCCAGTTTGGGGTGGTGTCGCGGAGCAAGGGCAGTCCGGTGTCACCGAGCACAAGTTGACCATTTTCATGGACGACAAAGGCCAGTCCGGGGACCGTTTTTTGCTGAGACTGCAGCTGGCGCCCAAAGCCATCGCTATACGCTAGCATGATCTGAATCTGCTGCGGGTCTAGCGATGAACCGAGCGCGAATTGCTCAGCGGACAAGGTGGCGGCATGCACTGGACTGCGAACCGTGGCGTTAAACAGCATTCGTATTGCAGTGGGAATGCCCGCAATATCTGGCCCGCCGGCGGCCCATTGTCGTCCTTTGGCTAAAATATGCCCCTGCGCAGTGATCAAATGCTGTTGCGTTAAAGTTTGCCAAAGCATATCCACTGTGGGCAAGGCTGTATAGGCGAGCAACTGCGCTCTGTCGATTTGGCCCATCCAACTGTACGGTGCATAGAGGCTGGCCGTGGCAGCCTGTTGAAGCGCACCTTCAGGGTCCGCCAATGCTGCTTCGATTGAGGTCATCGCCAGCGCATCGGCATTGAAGTCGACCACTGGCGCAAATCCCACCAGCACAGGGGTGTTGCCGTCTGCCGGCAATTGCGTTCCAAAGAAAGACGTAGCCACCACTCTGCCCAAGGCATCAAATAACACCTGTTGTTGGTTCTCGTTCACGTCCACCATCCGCCATGGAGTCAAAAACCGGTAGTCATAACTGGTCTCCGTTCTGAGCCCAACGGCATCGGTCACTGAGGTGACCACGCAGTCATACGCATCATAGGTGAAGCTTTCTGCTCCCACAATGAGCGTGCTTTGCTGGCTCCGCGGTAGATGGAATGGCAGCCATTCGCCAGCATCATTCACATAGGTCGTGTAGTGATGCGGAATGGCCCAGACTTTGCAAGCTGGCTCTCCCACCGCGCCCAGCACCAGTGACTGCTGACAGTAGCCGGCCGCGGTAAGTACAGCAGGAAGATCTGGGATACCTGAATAAACCGCTAGCATCTCATTGTCGAGTTCAGCGGTCTCGATATGATGAACCAGCGCGAGCGGCGGGGGCGGCGTTTCGACAGGAAGCGCCGAGGTACCGGCGGCGTTGAAATAGTAAGTAACCGTTTGACCGGCCAAGATCCGCGTCTGACTCGGGCCAAGCACGCCGTTTGGCAGACGCAGCGTCTCATAGTCAAGGCCGTACGTATTCGCAGGATAACCGGTGTAGTCGGTTGGATTGGTGATGACATTCTGTCGCTGTTGAGAGGGCAGCCCCAAACGCCACACCTGTGGACCTATAAGGTTATATACCGTCTGGCGTGTTTCAAGCAGTCGCAAATCCTGTTGGCTATCGTCATAACTGCTTAACCATTGCGCATTGGGGACGGTCGGAGGATAGGGATTGATCGTTGCTGGCGGGCGGCGCGGATAGCTGATCTCTACGCTGGCGAGCGGCGAGCAGAAGGCATCTCGCTCCAAAATAACCGTTTGTTGAACTTGCGGATCGTCTGCAATGCGATCGTAACAGACCGATAGATCCGCCAGAGCATTAGCAATGACGACAGAATAAGGATGTGTTGGGCTGGAGGCCTGCACCTGTCGCACTTGATACTGCTTGGTTGTGATGCTGTAAGGTATCCCGTGTTGAGAACTGTCATCCGCACCATAAACCTCTGTGCGGAGGACACAACCCGTTAGGGCTCGAAACAGCTGGTAGCGGGTTGCACTATCCACCTGCCCCAGCGCATCGTCCTGTTCCGTTACCGGATTAAACACCGTGAAGCGAGGAGGTCCAAGCGTGAACATGGCAGAGTCAATATAAGGAGGGATTGCCGGATTGGTTTCTGAATCTTCCACACCGGTGTGATACCAGGTTTTTGTAATGGTTGGTGCGGTATTTGGAATGTCGTCTCCTGTGGATGCGGCGGCATCGTCAGTATCCCACTGCTGCAAGAATCCAAAACCGCGAAACTCGCGATCAGCCCCCGAGTAGACGCCTTGCCGGTATAAAAAGCTTTTCGAAAGCGTGTTTCCGCTGACTTCGTCCAGGCTGGTCATATGACTTAACAACGGCATGGGAAATGGCAAATGACAGACACTCCGTGGGTTGGCTTGTTTTTCGTCCAACCATTCTTGTGCTGAACTTCGGTAACGCAGTGTTGTTTGCGCGCCCATATTATTGTTGACCCGCTCAAGCAGATAGGGGTTGCTATGCGAGAATACATAGCACCAATGAGTTGGCGCCATATGAGAGACCGTTAACACGAGGCTTGTCGTACCAGCACCATTCATATCGACAAAGCTGACTTGATCAAGCCTATCGTAAGTGATCCCCGCAGGCATAGGCAGAATGCATGGCAGCGTATCGAAGCCGTTGCCTGACCTGTTCAGGAAAATCTGAAAGTGGTCGGAATTGACATAAATTAAATCGGCAGCTCCTGAACCATCGATATCCGCCAGGAATACCCTTGCCGGATCAAAGGTATCAGGATCAAACTGTGGGGAGACAAGCTTCAAACGCTTGTCAAACCTCCCCCATCCGAGGTTGGGCCAGCATTCTACGCCGTCATAGCGCACCCGAACCAGATGCGACTGACCAGACCCCAGTACATCGCTGAAGGCAACCAGTGCGTTGGAATTGGATTCGAAAACGGGTAAAGGAGCATCGCCGACATGTGGGACATCGATGGGTGGAGCAAAGCCATCGGCCCGTCGATTGGGGTACAAGCGCACGCTTCTTGGACCAATCAATCCCAGGTCAGCCAGTCCCCCGCCAATCAAGTTTGCCAGTTGCGCAGTTGGATTCAGGAACTCGCTTGGAAACGCCGGTAGCGGAATAAAGTGAGACCAATGTCCATCAGGATTTAGCGTGAAATATCCGGCAAGGCCTGCTTGAGCAATGATCCAATCTAGGCGGCCATCGCCGGTGAGATCCATTAATCTCTTCTGTTTGGGAATCGCCGCAGGAACAAGTGGCAATGATTGCCAAGGGGCATACCCAATCGAATCTGGGCCATCATTGCCGCGCTGAGGGGCCTGATACCCCCAGTCATTGCCAACTTGGTACAGAATGCCAGGCACGCCTTCGCCGTATAGATCCACAATTTGGTATGGCGCGCCATCATTCCAGCCGGGAAAGGCCGGCAAACTTTGATAGGCATTAGCCGAAAAATCCGTATTGAACGGGGTGTATGTCAATTGCATTGGCGGCATTGACTGAACCGCACCACTTGCTTCGTAGGCGAGGTTTTGAGCGATGCACAAGCGGCTAAGCCTAGGGTTCTGCTCATAGCCAAACAGCAAGCGGCTCACCAGATACTGGTCACAACCTAGTTCCTCCGGAAAATGGTGAAACATCAAAACCTGATGGCATAGCCGATGGGTGCGGACTTCAAATCCCAGCGCGTAATCGGAAAACGGATCCTCTCGGCACAGCCAAGATTGTTGCGGGGCGTACGGCGGCTTCTGCATGGGGTCCAAAGTGCGTTCGCCGTAATCAAAAATCAGTGTAAACAGCCAGACAGGCATATCGCTAGCGGGGACATCGCCCCAAGCATAAAGCGGTGCATAGGGCGTGACATTCCCGTATTGAACTTGCATCAGATAGCGGTTCGCTGTCTGGCTGCGGGTGGACTCCAGTTCGCTTGGAGCAACATTTTCTGTATTTTCTCGCTTATAGGTGTAGCAAATATGCTCACCGTTTGGAGAACAGGACTCGTCCAACAGCCACTGCCCGATCTTATCTGGTGCCGCTGGATCCGCAATTCTGGATAATGGCGTTTTTCCCAGGCAGTGCAGTTGACCATCGCTGGCATGAATCAGCCAGAAATCCTCCTCGCCTCCTTCCCCCTGCCAATACTCAATGCGATCGAAACCATCCATGACTCTAGGAAAGTAGCGGGTGACCCTATAGGTTTCGCCACCCTGCTCCACTATCATGGCCACGACATTGTTCGCGTCGTCCAACTCAGGAGTCATCACCTCATTATTCGGCGCCAAATAGTCGTCATTGCTCTCATAGCGTGGCACCCCAGTGCTAGTACGCCGCCGTATCGTCAATAATGGCAAACCCCATCCAATGCCAAAGCAGCCATTGCCTTGAGCACTGCTATACTCCAGAGACAGATTCGGCGCATATCCTCGCCCCGGCGAGTTGGCGATGGGAATGGAGAGCGACGACTGACCAGTCGGTCCTCCTTGTCCAAGTGTTTCACCCATGCCGCAGATGGAACCGCCGCCTTTGGGGAGAGATGGTTGAGTCACTGCAACAGCTTCTGACTGGCCGATGGTATCCATCTACGTTCTCCGTGCTAAATAATTTATGTGTGGATAGGTCAACGCTGATCACTCCTTCAGCGTATAACGCAGCTGATAAATGACATCCGTCAGGCTGTTCACCAAGGTTCTCTGCGCAGAATCGAGGTCAACTTGGTAGAAACTCAACACCAGATTGCCACGCTGCGTTGACCTGCCTTCGAATGGCAGATAGCGAGCGGCATTGGCGGCATCCAGCGTAAATATGCCGATATCCTCAAGACCGGATGACAAGGCGATGGCTGACGAGGCGCCATCAACCTGCAGATCAAGCGTGGCATTGACATTTTGATAGGGGCCGAGCACCCCCGGCAAAGTCACCGCAATACTATAAAAACGTCCGGTTCTATCGGAGCTATTGCAGGCGGCAGCCAAATTCAACGTGGCGATATCCAAGGTGATGGTGAGTATACCTCCATTGGCATCTGAGTATCTGATGGCTACGCCACTTGCATTCGCAGGATTCGGCTGGTTCACGCCTTTATTGGCAAAGGCTTTGCTGATCAGAGAGGCGAGCGTATCGCTGGGAACGGCATTCACCAGCAACATATTGATAGAGGCCGTACGCTGCAGCTCAAGGCCACGCTTGTCATACTGAAGATAAGCATTTTCCAGACGCTGCAATTCCAGCATCAAACCTTCACCCGCCAGTAAACCTTGGTACAAATCATTCCAGGTCGGGGCGGTGAACAGATTCTGGATTCTATCCCCCCCGATCTCCCAAACCAAAGCGGCTTTTGCACTCAGGCATAATGGTAGGGTGACATCATATAGTTGGTAATACAGTGCGGATAGTCGTCCTGTCATCCAGTTATACAACGATTGCCCAGTAAAACGAGTAGTTTGCAGATTGTACACAGCCTCTTGATTGGCCCGTTCTAGAGCATTGAGTTCCAACTGCTTCTGGGCCATATTGATCTGCTGCTGCTGGGCGGCAATCTGCGCATTGAGCTGCTCCACCTCCGCGCTTGCATTGTCACGTTGAATTTGCCAGTCTTGTCGGCGTCGCTGGTATTGTGCATCGAGCGTCAAGCGATTGGCTGTTGTCTGCAGCGCCGTGCCAATCGTCGTCATTTCAAAGGCAATTGCATAGGATAACGCCCCCGGCTGTGCGCCCCCAAATGCCACCCCATAAATATTAGGCAGTGCCGCTAGGGCGGCGCCCACGGTCATAAAACCTGAACTTGATGTAAAATAGGCGCCAGATATAGTCTGTATATCCATCGCTTCCAGCTCTACCGGGGATAGCCATTCTTCATATAGCGCACTATAGTGAGCAAGCCGGTGATTTGCCCCATCCAGAGACTTTTGCAAGGCAGTAAGCGTATCCTGCTGCATCGCTACATTGAAATTCTGGATGCTTTGCGTCTGTATCAGCACATCCTTTTGCTGTCTTTGCAACAGCAACGTCATCGCTTCGCTGTCCCCTTTTTCTAGCGTGGCTAGTAATGAGCCGCCAAATTGCACAACACTAGCGGCGGCGTAACGTGCCTGCTCGAGAAGCACCGAATAGCGAAATTGACTCTGTAAATGTTGGCTTTGCACCGTGGAGCCGCCTGGGCCATTGCCTGCACTATGGCGAAGTTGTAATTCGGTGGGCGAGATGGGCGTCGCGTACGAGGGCAGCACCAAGGGCTGGCCATTTAGACTCAAATTATGACGCAGATTATAGAAGCGCACCTCCAGCTTGTCCCAATACAGGACCAAATCATCATTGTAGGGAGGCAGGAAATCTCCGTTTTGATTGGACAGAAAAGCGCGTAAAGCCTGTGTCAGGTAAGTGGGCGCCGCGGCATCGACATTATCGGCACCGTACACCACAATTTTATCGGCTTCATCGCCCAATGTGGGATCAGGAATGGGCCAGCTATTATTGTAATCAATCACCGGACGCGGTCCTAATAGCTGAAACGCTTGCTGATAACACATCTTGGCTTTCGCCAACGTATCACGCTCCAACTGCCGATAGTAATGATCACCCTGCTGGATCCACATGTTCACCGTTTTCAGAAAGATCGTCATCTTGAACTGTATCGGGTCGGCCATGGCAATCGCATCAGGATCTGTCGTTGGAGGAATAGCGGTGTTCCAGCTATCATCCTCTTGCAAGGGGACCACATTCCAATAACGCACATCACCATTTATGGTTTCGAGCTCGCCGTTATTGTCGCGGTATCCAATATTGCTAAAAATATATTGATACCAACGCGCCGCATTTTCATAGTTTTGTTCGACGAGGTAACGATCGGCTATCAGGAATGGGATATAAAAGAATATTTCCCAGAAATATAAACCATATGCGCTATTAAAGCTGATTGGCTTCATCTCCAATCCGTTGTTACCTGGAGTAGGCTCTATTGCACGGGTCTGTAGTGTATAACTTAGAACACCATCCACCCCGTATTTCTCAAGCTCAGAATAAAAAACTTGGCCGGTATTGGTGGATATATATGCCAATGACTCCCAGCGTCGCCAATCACTGCTATTTGCATATTCCATTTCATATTTATTAAACTGCAATAATGGATAGTTAAAATAACTTGCCGCAAATTGACGATTTCTTTCAAGATCGACCACATATAATTTAAAATCCTCTGGAACAGAATTCCTTACCATGATGTAGGAAGTCTCTGAAGTCCAGGTCAGCGTGGCGACACCATCGATGCTACGCGCAGACTTCAAATTGCCAATGCGAGTGCCATTGTTGGAATAACACTCATAGTCCAATGTAGTATAACTCGTCGCTATCTTGATGTTTGCATTGGCAATATTGATATTATCAAAATTAACACTCACCACAGTACAGCTTCGATTACCCACGATGAAACTATCCCCAACCATCACCCTGCTTTCCGAAGAAAATTCGTAATTCACATCTCTGGCAATGAAACCTGTAGGAGTCCATAGATCTCCTGCCATGGTCCAGCTTGAATCATTGCGGTATGCAAATAGTGCCGGCTCTCCCACTTCATCAGTGGCTTCGGCAAAGAGAATATATGTGTCGTCGCTGACATCTACGGCGCACCAGACACGACTTGGATTAGAAAAAGGAATGACAATACTGCGGAACGGGCACCACTTTCCATCCGCATTGAAATAGTAAATTTTTGCTGTATATGTCTTAGAGGACGTGTCATTGGACGTGTTATTATCAGAGGAATCGTCAATGGTGCAGTTTAGCCAACAGACATAGCAGCGTTGCTGAAACCAAAAAGGCGCGACAAAGCGACCTACGGCTTCGCTTACAGGGGCACCTATCTTGAGCCATTCACTCCAAGCGCCTCCGGTTATTTTCCCACTATCATCCCGTATCGACATATTACAGGAGCGAAAGTAATACTCATAAGGCTCTTCCCGCGTTCTGCCGACAAAATATATCGTATCAGAGCTCTGAGCGCTTGGAGTTAAACCAGCCTGATAAGCACTAATAATTTCCAGATTGGCTAGCGTTTCGTAAGCGGTCAAATATTCGGTAAATGCCTGATTTATGCGATTGCTAGTGACTTTCCCCTGATTAATGGTTTGCTCTAGCGCGGAAAATAGCGTGGATTTACTATAACGCAAGCTTGGGGAAATGTAGATTGATGGATAATATTGGAGACGCGCCTTGCCGGACCAAGTGGAATACGTTTGATTATAATCAGCCCAGTCATACAGAAATCCTCCCGGCCTAGACTCCACCACCATGGTTGAACCTGGCGCATTATCAACTTCCGGGTCATAGCCGCCTAGGCAGCGATTGATATACATTTGCAGGCTGGAAATGGTTTCGGCAATCCAGGTGGTATCCACTTGCGGAGAGTTTTTCACGTCTATCAATAGATAATCATAAAGATCATCCAAGGTTTTGATGCTTTGCTTTAATGGCACACCATTAACGGGTGTATTCGGTATGCAGTATTTGATATATGAAGGTGCGTAGGTGTCACGCGTGTCTTCCATATACTGCATGATCACCGTAGTCATCGGCTCATTCCAATCAATCTCGTTAGTGCCTTGCGCGTCTGTTATCGGCTTCAAACCGTTGATGCCAGACATCAATATATTGGCAACAGACCCCAGCAGCAGCGGGCTGGCCGCTTCAGCATCATTTAAAGACATCTCGTAAAGCTGTTCAATACAGAGACTCCCCACTTTCAGCTGTTCAGCGACACGCATCCATGTGTTCAAACGTGAGACTTGCTGGAAGGTACGTGGGAAACCGGCATAGGCGCCAGCATCGACCAGCCCTTGGTTCATTTGTGAAGCCGCATCTAACTCCCATCCTTGAATATTGCTGAGCAAAGTGATGGCTTTAAGCGATGTTTGATCAGATTGATTGGCGGAACGGAAGTAATCGAGGGCTTCAGCCTCGGACGAGCGAATATGCTGCTGCCAAGCTTTCAAGCGAGACAGTTGCAGCAGGACGGGGAAGGAGGGCGGCGGCGCAATATTGGAATTGCCATCCAAAAACCAATGTGGGGTATCCACAACTAGGGTAAGATCCTGATCACTCAATCTGGTCCAGCCAGCAATCAGCGCATATTGGCCTAAGGCATTGCTATAGCGCACTAGATCGGGCGCGGATGCAAGCTTTGCAGGGCTGGCAGGTTCCCCGCTGGAAAAAAAGGTATTGATTTCTTGCCAGAAATCATCAAGGCCGTATGGGGTGGGGACTTCTCTGGCGCTTGCTGGCAGACGGGTAAAATGCAGGTCCTGCCAAGACAGCAATTTTGACTCTACATTACTCTTGATCTGGAAGGAGCCGGCAATAATAGAGCACAACATATCTCGCAGCGATGGGCTCATCGCTGCATCTGCCGAGGAAGAGCCGCTTAAGGTATCATAAATATTACTGAGGAAGTTGAAAATCTCTGGAGTTGGTTCACTGCTATAGACATTGCTTACCATCATCATGGCCGCTTCCAGCGACAATCGATACTCATCCATCCATGACAGGACGCTTTCGCTCTGGCGGATGATATCAAGGGTTTCCAACGATGGCTGGCCGGCCACGACTTCTGCTAAATCGCATTGCGGATCCAATAGTCGCCACAATACGCATGCCTGCGGAAATGTAATGCCAAGCATGCGGGGAATGGTAGCCAAACGATACAGTTGTGCGTATTTTGCTGCACTCATGGTTACCACACCAGTGCTGCCGAATGCCAGTTTCGCCATTTCGCTCAGCTCATTGGACGATACCCCTAAGCCACCGCAAATCAACGCCGCCGCAGGATCGGAATCATTGGTGTTGAAATTCACTTGACCATTCAGTGGCGCGGTTTCCCCTGACGTAGGAGAGGTAAATAAAGTCTTAAACATGCTTGATTCATCGCGCAACGCATAAGTATTCATGCTGCCGATAAAGCAAGCAAACGCATTCGCCGAGATCGAGTAGCTGCTAGCAAGCCGAGCATATTCGGCGATAGCTTCCAATACCGGGGTATCAAGCTTCCAGTCACCGTCCTGTCGCTGCAAGGCCTGATTTACGTTTTTTATCAGCCAGTCAAGCAGTGGGTAATCGAGCTTAGTCTGTCGTTGTAGCCGCAATAGGCGCTCCGCGCGATCCGCCAGTGCAGTTGCCATCGCATTATCTGCAAAATTCAGCTCATATACCAGCGATGAAGCTGCTTGTGCATCATCCACGCTTGCTGCCGGTGCCACAAGTAGCGGTATTTTCGCGCTATTGGCCAGATATGTCTGGCCATATTCCATGACAGGAACCGCAGCCTCCTTGTTTGGATACGCATAGTAGCGGCTCGCTTGCAGCCCCGTGATGTCGTTGGTTTGATAATCCCGCTGTGCGGTCATATCAATTAATTGATTGAATGTAAGATTGGTTCTATCGGTAAAAACGGAAATTGGCTTTAACTCATTCTCGATATTGTTGCTGGGCAAATGATAGCGGGTCTGAATCTCGCTGGGATTCGCCGGTGCTGATACCAGCAAGGAATAAGCACCGGGCATTAAGCTTAGTTGCTCACGCGCGAATGGTGCAGGTGTGGTGTCATTGTCAGGGCTTGGGTTTTGATAATCAATAGGATTGAACATTTCCCATTGATAATCGGCCAGTGCCGACCAAACCGCTTGCATATCTATTTTAAGGGCTGAAAAGCCACAACGAATTTGCGCAAGATTATCATCATAGGGCAGATTCATCGGGAAAGTAATGGTCGCCAGATTTTTTTGAGATGACATTAAATAGCCATCCACCCCCTGACGCAAAATAAGATTGGAAATACCTAGCGCAGGCCCCTTCTGTGTCAGTGATTTCTCACTCAGAATGACATTTCGGATATCAGGACGACGCTGATCGATATTTAGTGGATTATTTGCAGTATGCAGCCCCTTGGCGATCTTATACAGTTCAGTGGCATAACGCCCAGGGGAAAATAAGGACTGGATAGATGTTATGGGCGCATACCATGCTGAGCTCGGTGGAAATAACTCTTCGAAGTCCGGGGCGCCATTCAAGCTGCGACTCAATGCTGTCGACAATGCTTTCGGCTGCGGATTGATGCCGAGTTTGGTAATGCCTTGCAAAATAGGGTCACGACGCGCCAGCATGGCTCGATACATACTGCTTAGCGTCTGAGCATGCAATTTTGCCAGGCGGTGAATCTGTCTGGTTCGATCTGAAGAAAACGACTCTAACTTAGCGATAAATTTTGCTTCTGATTCTGCAGCAATCTCCAAAGCCGTCTTATAGCCGAGGCTAATTATGGCATCAATGACTGCTTGATCATCACTCAATATTCCAAATATTTCGGAATTGTTATTCATCACGACTCCTCCATGTAGACTGTATTATAACGCATTTAAATCATTAGAAATTTTTTGTTCAAATCATCGAATGTTCTTTAGCAAGCCATCTTGACATTTAAATCACCGCCCCATAATCAGAATAATCATAATATTCGGTAGTCGCTGCGCTAGCTCCTGCAGTGAATTTACATGCGGCTCGCACCGACCCCATAGAATCTGTGCCATATAATTCGAAATCCACACGATTTCCTGAGTAGACCAGTATGCGGCCAAGCAGAATCTCCCCTGCGCGGATATAGAATGCCCGCAGATCGGCGTTTAGCTCGCCGGCAAGGGTGCTATCCGTGTAGAAATAGAAGGTGTCTTTGCCATCGCCTCGCAGCACGCGATTGAGCTCACCGGTTGCGCTATAATAATATCTATCCTCATTGTTCGATTTAATCAGGGTCGATAGCGCATTATCGGCGTTATAGCGCAGCAAGTTGAGATCTGGGTCCTTGCTGACATTGCCATTTTTATCATATTCGTATACCTTGCTTGCTTGGCCTGATGGAGGCGTAATACCACGGACGCAATCGGCCTTATAGTTATATCTATCTTCATATAGCTCACTACCAGTAGGAACTCGTACGATTCTGTCAAAATTTACAACGCCCTCTGCAAAATAAGTGGTTCTGCCCGCACCGTTTGCATCTCCTGATACAATTGACACATCCAGCATGCCGCCACCGTAGTTTTTATATCTAAACTCAAAACTATCAACACTATATCCATCATCCGCAGAAACGTCATCTCCATTATCAATACCAGAATGGGATGATGTGCTGGGTAAATCTCGTTTGCCAACTGTTCGCGACACCAGCTTTGAGTCAATATCAAACTTATTTTCCACATAGAAAACGATATCATCTGACGCGTCATCATCGTCATTAGTAATGGAGTACGATCTTTTGATTTCTCGACCACATTCATCATATTCAAATAAGATTGCCATCTTATTAATGGCATTAGTCACATCATCTGGCAGATCAAAATCCTCGATAGCCAAGGTAATCGATTGCACATTCCCACATCCATAGCCACCTGTACAGTCAACATATGTTGCAACAATGCTAATCACTCCTATACCAATGTTGCCAATATCGAAAGGAGCATAAGTAATCTCACTTACACGACCAGCACTGTTATAGAAGAAGTCACAGCGCAAATAATTATTATCGTCTTTGTCCTTTAACATCCATTGCGTTGGCAGGCCCAATAGCTTGGTGTAGTCAAACGACATCCTGTATTTTTCTACATCGTTATAAAACACTTTCATTAAAGTCATCCGATCAAAGCGATCGTAACTATAGTCGTACTGACATTGTTTGGAACCATTTGATGTCACACTAACCGAGGTTTGATGTAATAGCTTTGTTTGCTTATTATAGTCGAAAGCGACCGTCAAATCTGGAGCTTGGGTACTGCCACTGCCATTTGAAATTCTCTTATTTAGCAATAAACCAGTGGCACTATCATAAGAGTAACTAATATTGCCAACGCTTTTTGTTACCTTTGTTGGTAAATAGGGAAAGATATCATCGTTATATTCATAGTTCTCCGTCAATACAGTTTGCGGAGGCAGTGGTGATAGCACTTCCATCGGTGTAATCTGTTGCGTCAAGCGAGAAAAAACATCATATTCGCGTTGACTATCCATAATCGTTTTGTTACCTGGATATCTAGATGTGCATATCAGTCGCACCGGTAATTCCATACTGGGAATGTGCTTGCTGTATTGGTAAGTGCTATCCTGCATTGTTGCTATGAAACCATCTCCCGACAACATGCCTGCCGTTTCTTGCAAGACTCTATCCAGCTCATCGTATTGATAGTTTGTATAACCTAATGTTGATTTTCCTGTTGAAAGGAGTCGACCAAAACCATCATACTTATTACTGAGCAGTAATAAACCGCTGGGATCATCCTCAATATGATCGAGGCCAAATTCACCCAGCTTAATCTCGTCGATCGAGCCGTAATTATTCAACTTATTTAAATAGCAAATATCCCCGCCGCTCACCGAGTTAAATGAAAGATTATCTCTTTGATTTAACAGCTCAATCCAGTTTGCACCTGTTGCATCCGTTGTCACCCCTGAATTTGATAAATTAACAAAACGACTCGATATATCAATTTTCACCCACTCACGCATTGAGTTTTTGCCGCCATCTTTCAAAGATTCACTTAACAAATTACCATTGCCGCTATAAATATTTGATTTTGCAATCAGAAACCCTTCCGCATTTGGATCGATTAATTGGCCGAGCTGGCTGCCGGCCTCAAATATTCCTTGTGAAATGCCGCAGACCTGAAAGTCCCCACCCAAATAGAAGCGTAAATATATGCTGGCATCGTTGCTATCTATCGTTCTGAGTTTCTTGTAAGTGACAAGATTCTTAATACGAAAATATTGATAATCCAGTGGAAACTCAAAAGAATACTCTTCAGTCTCCGTATAAAGTGGCTTGTTCGCGAAAGAGATTTTCTTTTCTAATCTGCCATATCTATTATATTCATATTTTGTTTCAACCCCACTGGAACTCGTTTCGGTCACCACTAGATCATCCGCCAATCTAGTTGTTACGTTGCCCCCCTCAATAATCTTTGTGACTAAGACATCATCTATCGAGGCGGTATTTTTGGTGATTTTCTTGACACATACCGGCATTGTCGCATCCGACTCAGCATTTATTAATTCCCAGGTAAAATCAGTTGTATTGATAATTTTGACATCTTTCCCACCCTGTGGAACATTTTGCGAGATTGTATCTATTGAGGTCAGCGCACCAATTAAAATCCCACTTTGCTCCCCTTGTTTATAGTTGCAATCACTTAATGTCTGCATAATGCCCGCAACTCTAATTTTAGACTTGGCCGGAAGAACCATATAAGGTGTAGTTGTAATTTCGGACAGTGGACAGGTATATTGAATGCCATCGACTTTTTTATAAGTAAACTCTTCTCTTTTATTTGCCGGCAGTGGCTGGAGGCTCGATGGATTAGGAATGGTCTCAATGCTTTTCACATAACATGGCAATCCATTAAGCGGCATCGGACAACCATTCTCTTCATCATCGGTCATGGAATAGTATACGTAATTAGTCGTAATGCCAGACTCTTCAGTGATGCTCAATGTGTTACCATAAGAATCGACCGATCTGGTTTGTATTTTTACGTGACTTTCATCCAGTGCATGACTGGGCTCATCCATGATGTATTCCGTACGGCACTCGGTCCAATATTGGAAATTATTCTCCTGTGCACTAATATCGCCAGAATTCGTTGGATAGCTATAATTCACCAGCACCTGAGCCAAGCTGCCCGCATCGCGATATATGGATTTTTCCTGCGTGAGACGGTGAAATCTATCGTAAGTACGTATGATTTTTTTATCGAAAACACCGGAATTAACCCCATTTGCTATATCTGACGAACCGTGCACCTCGATAGTGGAATAAGTATAATCATTGCTCTTGATGATGCAGCCATCTATGCCAAAAGCCGCCAACTCACCAGTCGTGTAACCCGTAAAATTATTCGCATTATCTTCACCTCTAAATTGATAGCTGATAATGTAAGGAACGGCATCACGGCCTAGCTCTCCATTGCCGATATCGGTGATATATAGACTTTTAACTACAGGAATTTTGGCGAGAAAACGTACAATGCCGTCATCGTCATCATAAGTGATATCTCCATAGTTTAAGCTTGTGTAAGTCACCTTTTGTGTCAAACCATATGGCGTTATTGCTTCGAGCAACACTTTCTTCATCTCTTCAGCGCGCGAATACACCGCACCTTCTGGCTCTGCATATTGATAAGAGAATCTATATGATTTATGAGACAGTAAATCCTCATTAGGCAGGGAAACCAAGCTAATTACATAAAAATCTAATTTTACTGGCTTTGTTTTAATTGTCTTGGTGAAGGGTACCTTAATAACTTTAATCTTTGTTTTGAATTCTTGACCATATGTGGATTGTGTAACCGTGTATTCTCTGCCGTTGCCAGGGTTTTCTTGGTCGCCATAGTCTATGGTGATATTATTTTTATTATTACTACCATCCTGTATTTTTATTAGCCGCTTAAAATTATCATAGGAAAATGTCAAAATATGACCAGCAGGCGACACCTGTTGAACCAGCAGGGCATAGCGAAAATCATTAAAACCATCCTCTTGGTAGTACTCTCTCATGCCATTTTTGTATTTAACTTCCCAGCCCTTTGTTTGCCCTGGACCTGATGAAATAGGCGAAATAATAGTGTCGTTTATTTTATGGTAAAGCAGGAGGATACTTCTGTCTGCGCCACCGACAACATTAATAGTTTCAACCGCACCATCAGAGGTGAACCATTTATTCGCTGCCAGGTCGATGAATGAAGTATTAAAACTTGCACAGGATGGATTAATATTTGGCTGTTGAATACTGTTTTTCTTTAATATTTCCGAGAAGTTAGATGCTTTAACCTCTGCACTCGCGCCCAGTGTCAAAATTAATGCAAATTGTGCGGGTTGCTCGATGCCAATTTTTATGTCAGCCAACTTCAGATTGGCTTGGAACATTCCTGTTTGTGGCGACACGCTAGACATAAGCGCGGAAGATGTGAGCGCTTGTGAAAATAGGCTATGGTATGCAGTGGACATGACAGATTCCTTGATTTGGATGATTTATCGCGTTTCGATGATGGGCTAGCTGCCAGCCCATCTTCACGGTCACAATCAAATTTAATGTATCTGGGAGATGCCGTAATACATTGCTACGGCCCCATCTTAAACCGCACAGCGCTCCACACTAGCCTGGCAGCTAAGCCATCACGGAATTTGTCGTCGGCTAGGGTTCCAACGGAGTCTTCTGAGCAGCTGTTCACGATCTTACATCCCCAAGCGCGGATAGGGGACTCTCGAACTCACCGCCGCGCCTAAATCACTCAAACCAGGCAACTGACTCCTACTCTTGTTAGGTGTCATGGCGGTATTGTAGAATTGCCTTCTTGCTGTATTTCCTGTCCCCCTTTGGATAGATCGCAGCGGACCTTGCAATTTAGGCGCGGCCCTAGGGAATACCCTTGCCAAAACAGGCGCCGAAACCCCAATTGCAGAGACAGCAAGACCCACACCAAAGAGGCTTGCCCCGACCTTGGTGAGAACGTCATTTTCAGTCACAGCGCCGGCAAACGCCGTCACGCTCCCTCCTAGCTGTGTCAAACCACCCAAGCCAACCAATAGTTTGTTGCCTCCAGCTAAAGAGGCTCCTATGGGGGCCACCGGAGCTGCAACGGAGGCCGCGGCAACGGAGAATGCCCCCAAGCTAAATGAAATCTTTCCCAACTTATCCGCATAGTCAGGGTTACTAGATTCATAAGCCAATGAGGCTACTCCCGTGCCAATAGCGGCAGCCCCGGAAGCTCCGGCAAAAATACCCGCACCGACAGCGACGAGGCTAAGACTGGCCCCTCCAGTAGGGATGGCGATTATAATACCTAAAACAATTCCTAAGGCCCCAAGGATAATACCGCCAATGGCCCAGCTACTAGCATGCCCGGTTGGATCCGAGAGATTGATTGGGTCGAGGCAGCAGTATTGGTAACGGCTGACCCCACCCTCGCCAAAAGGACTTAAATTATCAGGTGAATAGAATGCACGCATCACCGGGTTGTAGAGTCGATAACCGTTACCTAGAATGTAGCAACCCGTCGCTTGATCATACGGATAACCATTAAACCCGATGGTGAGCATACTAGGGGCGGCTGGCGTATTGGTAAGCAAGGCTCTTGGAGCGCTCTCGGCTACGACCACCGGCTGGGATTTAGCGGGTGCTGGCGGTATCGTACTATGTTTCTTGACCATTTTATTTCCTCTCTACTCTCAATCACATCTATTAGGTACGTCATGAACACGCCGACTGTCTATCGATATCAGGCAGCGTATAGGCTAACCACATCATCAAAGGATCGGTTATCTTTTCCTCATCCGGCAAGGGGAATAACACAGTAGCCTTGGCAGGAAAATCTTCCGAAATTAGCGACAGCCACCACCACGGCGCAGCTGTCACGAATCACTGCGGGGGCAGTATAGACACCACTTGTTCTATCGATCGTTCCCGCCGTGCTCGGACTAACGATCCACTCAAGTCCGTCCATGTCTGGAAGGTCTTCCATGCCGTTATAATAAAGTTTTATTTGTTGAGTTTGAGAGGGGCCCAAAGCGGGAGTTAGGTACGGATCCACTTGGTAATTGAAGGTGTTGCCTGACTTCAGTATCACAATGCTGGAGCTGGCGGAGGAGCCGCTGACGGTATCGCTTACCCGGATCGTGGCCATGCGCACTATGCTGGCATTCATGTCGGCAGCTTCCGGAGGCACATAACACGCTTCCAAATTATTGTCGGGTGATGCCTGCAGGCTGCCGGGTCCCTCCAGTGTCCAAGTGAGCGACACGGCACCACTGGCGATGGAGTTCGCCCGCAGCATCACCACAGCCCCGCTATTCGACATCGTCTGCGCGAATGCTGGGAATACTGATATTGAGCTGCGCACGACCTCGATGACGGAGGCCGCGGTTCTGGTTTGCGGGGTGCCGGCATCAATGGTGGCGAGGACCATATCCCGATGCGAGGTCTGCGCGGATTCGATGTCGGATGGCGCTTGATAGCGTCCATTGGTATCGATGATGCCGGCTGGGCCCGCATCGATCGACTGCACAGACCAGCTCACGGTTTGCCCATTTCCCACCGGAGGCTGCAGCACAAATTGCTCACTGCCAGTCACCACCACCGTCGGCAGCAATGGCGTCAGCCGATAAGTGCTTTTTTCCGTATCTAGCTGGCCGAAGCAGGCCAGATCCCCAGGTAGAAATGCCTCGTTCAATTGCAGCGTATTTTTCTCGGGGAATAACAAATTTGCCAAGGTAAAGAGGTCAATTCCAGGGATGCGACAATTATTGAAACTTTGCACCGAAATTTCAACTTGCTCCGTAATCTGCTCGCGCACTGATCGTTGCTGTGCACTATTCACCCCAATCCAACCATCATTATAGACCGCCACTGTTGTATGATTACCACCTAACGGATCAAAGGATACAATATTGCCAGCGTTCATTTTTACCTGTAAATCTGAACTATTAGAAAACTGAATAGTAATCCGCTCATAACTAGTTTGTGACCCATATTTATCATAGGAAATATCAGTAAACTGCTGATCATAGGTCCGCGCCCAATTACTTCTAAGTCCATTATTTATTGGGATAAAACTCATGTCTTGGCATGGCAGTTCCAATGGCCCAGGGACAGTCGACTCAGTTCTGCCGGAAACTGCATAATGGGTTTGTAGGAAGTATGTAGGGGGAATCTGCAACGACCATTCAACTTTCACCCCGCCAGCTGAATAGGTCCCTCCTTCTTGGGCTCTCAATTCACATAGCTGGTCATTTGAATTGCCATTTTTAATATCAAACTGCAAATTGCTGCATATAGACATATAATAGGGCGCGACAAGGTATTTCATTACAGTTTTATTAGAAATCAATACCGTGCCGGAGTACAAGTCCTGTCCATCCTCCCCGGTATTGCTTGGAATCAGATATTGAAAATTTGAGCTATCTGTCGGCATCGTGCCATCCGGGTCGCTGGTGCTGCAAGAGGTCTTGATAAATAGCACAATCGCGCCATCCCCGTAGTCCGAGCTTCCGAGAGTCTTGTTGCCAGGGGCCGGTTGTGTGCGAACATGGAATGAAACCGGCGTCAACGCCGCATTGCCTTGTTTATCCAGCATGCTGAGTTGGTAGCGTTTCACTTCATCCGGGGCGCTGTCATAGCGGAGCTTGAAGAATTCGCCAATTTTTTTCTGCGCCGCTTCTTCCTCCACAAAATTAACCCGAAAATCATTTCCTTGGCTAATGTCCAGTAAGACTTCACCTTGCTCACCAAT
Organism: Shewanella sp. S23-S33; assembly: GCF_043359565.1. Classification (NCBI taxonomy): domain Bacteria; kingdom Pseudomonadati; phylum Pseudomonadota; class Gammaproteobacteria; order Alteromonadales; family Shewanellaceae; genus Shewanella; species Shewanella sp. S23-S33. Next base: position 19,611 of record NZ_JBHFFD010000022.1, read on the forward strand.
CTCCCCCGGCGCTTCCTCAAGCGGAATTTCCATGGAAAGTGTGTAAGAGCTGCCCGGCACAATGCCACTATATTTGGAAACATTCAGCACCGGCTCGTAACCTGATACCTCCGCAAATGCGCCGCTGACAAATGGCATGGTCAGCTTTGCCCTGGCGTGGCTCAGCGATGCATTTTCAAACGATAGCAATGGCTTGCCAAACACTAGGTTTGAAAATTCCATAGAGGTACCGCCAGCAAGTGGCTCGCTACCTGATATCGGCGGCAACACATTGTCGTCGCCGGTTTTGGTTACATATTGGTACTCCAGCAGCTTGTTGACTCTGGAGCGATCATAAGAAACTATCGAATTCCAGCCCAGAGTGACAGACCGGCCTTGCATCCATTCTAATAATTCATCGAGTTGCATGATCTGTTCTCCAATTAATTTCAATTTTTAATGACTTAGCGGCAAAAGCAACCTTTACCATAAGCAAAAATAAACAAACGTGATTACATAACATACTATTGTGCGACAAGGTTATCTCTGGATCGAGACAGCACATTTCATAACCTCCTCAATGGCGGTCAAGCATGAATGAGGATATTACTTAATTAATGATAATTTCAATTTTCAGCGACACAAGTCTGATTTCAGACCCTAGGACCCGGCCGAATAGAACATAGCACTGCGGCGATGGCGGGTGTAGATTGGCCTGCATGTTGGTGCTTGCGTGTGCCATCGGTTAACAGCGTTTTTCCCCATTCAGGCATGAAAACCGTGAAAAAAATCATCGACATCGAAAAACACTTCCACTAATTTATACATCGGCCTTCCGGTGTGATGGGGTTTCTCTTGGTCGAAAGATCCGATCACTTGGAGCGCTATTAGTTCAAATTTTCTTATCCCGAGTTAAGGTTAAATAGACTTTGGAGTTCTACAATTTTCTGGAGTCGTCACAAAAAATCCAATATGAGAGAGATATGGACATCGATAAATATGGAGAGGATTTAAACATAGAGCCATTACATGCTTGGATTCGTACGAATGGAATACGAAAAACAGCGTCGGCATATCTACAACTGGATGCTTGGGATGGTGAATATATCGTTGCAATCGGTGATGGATATTGGAAAGTCGGAACCCAAAAAAATAAAACTGTTTTATTTCTAGAAAAAGGGGAGATTATTACCTTTAATTGCCTACCCCCATTATCAAATTTAGATTATTTTAAATATGAAACCCTATCCACCTCAACTTATTACATCGTGGCGCTGGAGAAGATATTTGAACAGCATGAAGATATAGGACTCTTACGCTGCGTTTACCACGCTGTAGCTAATAATGCACAAAAAATTATATATAATTTATCAGCATTGCATGAGGGAAATGCCTACAGAGAGGTAAAAATGGCCATAGAATGGCTTTATGCACTTCCAGTAGAAATTAAGCGAAACTACAGCGCAATATCATTTATATTGGAGACAACGACTGTCTCTCGCTCACACGCACTCTCAATCTTGAAATCCCTCAGACAAGGTGGTTATATCGTCATCAGTGGTAGTGGGCATCTTATTAAGATAGAAAAAAAATTACCACTATCTTACTGATGTTTATCAGTGCTGTAACTCATCATGTACTGGTCAACCCAAATCGGACACTTTTAGTTGAAAATTTTCAAACTCTACAAGTGACAGATCGTCATTAGCAGAATGAATCCGCTCCAAGTGGCTTTGTTTCCTAAATCGAGTCAGCGAACAAAGCTCTCATCATTGTGCAAATATCAAGCTACACAGTGGGTTTCAGGTATACCTAGCCCAGTAAGCTTGTTCAAAGCCCTAATCATCGCGTAAGTTTCTCCCACCTGAGCGTTATAATTCCGCATGCTCAACGTGCCTCCTAGCAGTTGTTTTATCCTGTACATGGCGATTTCTGAGATTGAACGGCGATGATAACCATACCGTTTTTTCCACTGCTTATTTGAGCCATGAAGCTGTTGCCAACTGACGGCTAAGTTTCGTGGATGCCCTTGTTCCCATAGCGCAGCACCTTCCCTAGGTGGGATGAGCACTAAAGCGCGCTTTCGACGAACGACTTCGTGACAGGCTTTCGTGTCGTAAGCAACATCACCCGAGATATTATGGATTTTTCGATGGGTTTGCTTAAGTAAATTGGGTATCACTTCAGCGTCTGTGACACCTGATAAACTGAGTTCTGCGGCAATAATTTCATGGCTATGCGTATCTACGGCAATATGCAGTTTACGCTACACTCGGTGCTTTCCATCTGTGCCATGTTTCTTCACTTTCCACTCACCTTCGACATAGACCTTCAAGCCTGTCGAGTCGATAGCTAAGTACTCAATGGCGCCGCGAGTCTTGGTTTTAAAAGCAATATTGACCGTTTTCGCACGTTTACTGATGCAGGTGTAATGCTGGCAAGATAATGGGATTTCACCCAGTTTAAACACCGAATTGATAAAGCCCTGTAAGGCTCGCAGTGGCATAGAGAAAATACGCTTAACCATCAACGCAGTGGTAATGGCTAAGTCGCTAAACACTCGAGGGCGACCTTTCTTGGGCTGCTCGAGCTTGGCTTTCCACTTAGCAATTGCATCCTCATCAATCCAGAAGGTAAGTGAACCGCGGTTGATAAAGGCGTGGTTGTATTGCTTCCAGTGAGTTGTTTTATAGCGAGGTTTTGACACGGTTGATGGGTAAGTTGATAGGTGATGCCGATCAGTTCTGCGGCTACGGCTTTAGTTCAACCGATTTAGGAAACAAAGCCGTTTAAGTGCCTTAATTTCAATCTGCTCTGGTGTCATTGGAGCAAGCTCTTGGCGCTCGATTTGAAGCTGTGTTACCCACTTGCTGACTGTCGATTTACCCACGTTCATGGCTTTTGCCGCCGCTTCTTGTGTATAACCTTGAACAACGACTAATTGAGCGGTTTCGAGCTTAATGACTGCGCTATATCGAGCGGCTTTGTTTCCTAATAGTGAAATCCAATGTTTGTCGGGTTTAAATCAAAATAATATTCTAATTACAGATAAACGACTGAAGATGAAACAAGGGTTTTAAGCGCCATGCAGGCGCTCAGGAAGCACTCTGTAGTTATTTGTGCTTTTAGGAAACAAGCTATATCGAGCACGTTTAATTTTATTCATATTGTCACCTAAATGGGTTATGAGGGGATCATAACATTACTTATTAGGTGGCCAACATTAGTATTTCACAACATTTGTCATAAAAACCATTTTATTTAACAGAAGGATTTGAGATAATAATTTCGATGCTTAATATAGGGAAGTAAAGATGTATAATAAGTTAGTTTGTGACTCCTTCAATCGTACGAGAAATACTGCTCTGGTTAATCATAACACTGGAACGTTATCTCAAGTTTTTTCATTGGGGGTGATATATTGCGGCCACAACAAAGATGAACCTTCATTCAACTTGATTTTAGAACACATTCCAGGAAAGGTTGTACGTAACGCTTCAGAGTATTTTTTAGGATGGCGGTTCAATATCCCAAGAATTGATACTCAGCTAAAAACAGCTTTGTGCTTAAATAATGTCGGAGGGGATTTTACATTTGTCAGTGGCGATGCTGGTGATATTGCGTTAATTTCACACAAGTTAAAGAATGTTAAGATCGACTTTCTTACAAATGGCACATATCGTGTTGCACATAAGAATGGAACTATTGAGCTCTATAATGGTACTACTAGCAATGTATCTTCAATTATAAATAAATATGGCCACGTAATAAATTTTGAATATACTTCGGAAAATAAAGTTTCTCAAATATACTCAGTTGGCGATAATTCAAATAAAATAAGCTTCCACTATGAAGCCGATAAAGTTTTTATTTCTGAAAGTAATGGTGATGTAACTAGAACAGTAGTTATAAGCCATCACATTGATTTTGTCATATCGACCATATCCGATATAAATAATACGGAAAGATATACGGCATTTACTGGTTTGTGGGACGGATTTTGTGGCTATTATATTACTAGTATATTAAAATTTTACTCGCATTCCGCTAGGGAGGTTATCACTATAGATTATGACAACATTAATTATAGCGATAGTGAAATGGTTAAGGTTATTACCAGACTGATAAGGTCAGGATTTGAGAATGATGAGGATATAGAATATATATATAGTTATAGTGATAAAAATTATACAGGTTATGAACCTGGGATTCCACAGGTTCACGGTATTGATAATTGTATTCTGAAACAGCATGCGTATAGCTACACTGTAATAGAAAACTCTCTGGGTGTGGAAACGAGTTATACATTTAACAAGTTTCATCTATTAATAGAATGCGTTGAAAAAAGGAGTGTAAATGGAATAATTGAAAAGATACAAAAGACAAATCATTATAACTTAATACAAGGTAATATTTTTTCTCAACCCCCAATTTATAACTTAGTTAGAGAAGAAAATACAACTTTTGAATGTAGCAGCAGTGTATCTTACTTAAAATCATTTAATTATGATGATTTTGGAAATCTATTATCATATTCTGCTCAACAAGGAAGGGAAGAAATAACCTATGAATATTTCCCTTTTGATTCAGCAGAGGCTGATGGATGCCCACCTGATCCCGAAGATTTCTTTGTCACTCATATAAAAAAGATAATTTCAAGAAAAAAAACTTTAACACAAGTTAAATTTGATGTTAAAGAATTTACATATTTATCTGTCATGAGTTCTCCTTATAGCTCATTAATTATGGTTAAGAATTATACGAGGAATTCACTGAAAATCAGAGAATATTCCTATTTTGATCATAATGAGAGAAATAGTAAAACAATTGGGTTAGTAAAAAAGATAATAAATTTAAATCCATCTTGTTATGATATTGATGGACTGCCGACATTACCCATTCTTGATGATATTGTAACGACATATACTTATAGTCAAGTTTCTGGAAGTAATAGCAAAACTAAAGTAAAGGAGACAACAACATCTATTGCCGATGGCAGTAAATCATCCTATCTTATTATTGATGCCAATTATCATTTAAATGTAGTCGAACAGTCTGACTTCAATGGGAATATCACAAAAATAAAATATGACATATTGGACAGAGTGATAAAAGTTGATAAGGGAAACAATCCTGAAACTCAAAAAACTGAGAGTTATTCATACGAGTTTATTAGTGCAGGTCCATTTGCAAATTCTCATGTAACCACTCATACTGAAGCCTCTAATCGAGTGTTGATGTATTATTACAATGCATACAGTAATTTAACGCATGTAGTTGAAGTTAAAGATGAAATAGTCTTTATAATAAAGACTATAGAATATAATTTTCTTAATGTAATTAAAGTTACAGAGCGTGATGATGCTGGTATATCAGTAAGTACTCAATATGAACATTGCTTATTTGGAATATCAAAAGTAACGCATGGTGATGGTAAAATTGAAAATATTAACTACGATTTTTCACATCCTAACAACATCTCGATCAAAGTATTAAATAATAATACAGTTTTGAACGAGTCGCGTTATGATATATCTGGAAAGTTGAACAGCTTGCACAGGGATGGTGAAGAAATAGAAAACTATGTGTATGGTGATTTTGGGAGCGAACCGACCACAATAAACAAGCCGTTATACGATGGCCAGATTATTAATATTTTTGATGATTTTGGTCGATTAGATTCGATTATATCCTATAATTCAGGTAGTATTGAGTCTACTGTAGAGTATAAGTATCAATCACCTCAATTTGCATCTTCATGCTTTGTAAAAACAAGAGATAAAAATGACGGAATAATGATTCAACGGGTGAGGGATCATGATTGTTTTGGTAGAGTTAAAAAAGAAGGCTACATTAGTGATAACGAGGATGATTATTCTTGGTTTAAATCTTTTTCATATCAAAATGCTCATGATGAAATACCGCACAAAACATATCACTCTGGAAAGCTGTGTAAGGAAGTATTACTCGATAGAGTTCATAATAAAATCAAGGAAGAGATTATTTTCTCAGATATAGGGAAGCGTTTCAAATATGCATACAGTTACGATAAGCTAGGAAACTTGATCTCATCTGAGGAGTATATCTCAGAGGGTAGTGATACTTACGCACTTAGATCTAAATATACCTATTCATATGATGAAAGAAATAATCTAATATCATCATTATTTTCAATAGGTAACATAAATTATATATTAGAGCAGCAAAAGTCATCTTCTGGAAGGCTTATGATGGTAAAAAACCATTTGGGATACACTCAGCACTTTACTTATGATACAGCAGGAAGACTAGAAAATAAAACATATCAAGGACTAGGAATATCAATATCGGCTTTTTATCACCCTGACAGTGGTGAGTTAGTATCACTAAGATTGACAAGAACAGATTCTATTGGTGGAGTCCTTCAGCAAAATATTATTTTTTCTCATAATGATCACGGATTGATAACGAGATTGCAGACAAATGTTGTCATTAACACTACGACTATTGGTACAGTAGATGTTACAATTAGTTATGATAAAAATGGATTTGTAACATCACAATCAATCACAAGGTTGAGAGGTGAGAAAATACTAGAGGATTATGAATATAGAGGCTCATTGCCCTCCTTATCACGCCATGAAATATCAGGAAAAAATAACAATTATAGCTATCTAACACCTGATATGGTCTCCATAATTTCAAGTGGTCCAGACTCTTCGAATATTGCATTTAAAGCAACTTATCAAGAGGATTTACTTACTTCTTTTTCTATTAATAATATAAAAACGTATAATTTTTCCTCAGATTATATGGGGAACGTCCTAGAAAATGAACGAAATGAACATTTGAGCTATGATAGAGATAATAGATTGATTCTAGGAAGTTCAATGAGTACTGAATATCATTATAATCCATCGGATAGAATTAGCGGTATTTACCACAATAACGACTTGTCAATAGATTATGTGTATCTTGGGGAACATCTTCTCGGAGAGGTCTGTGGTGAACAGAAATCATTATATATTACTTTCGGAAAGTTCAAGATTGGAAGAATAATAAAGAGTGGTTCAAATGTAGAGTGCGAACTGTTTGGTATTGACCCTCACAACACTGTATTAATGGTTGTCGAAAATGATATTGATAGCACTGTTGCACACTATTATAAATATACTCCCCACGGTGAAAAAACAGTATGGAATTAAGTAATGAAAACTAAAAATTTATTAAGTTTTAGAGCTGACATTTGTGGCCCAGGATCCATAACTTCTGAAAGTCGCCGAGCTTTTTTAAAAAATTCGATTAGCTTGGCGCTTGCAGGATTTACTTATTCAGCACTGCCATCTATTGCTCTTGCTAACAGTTTGAACTCCTCGGTAAACACATCAAATTTACTTAAATCCAACTTGATTGCCTATAAGGGATATATTTATGATTCTACTGTAATGGCGTATAGACTGGGGAAAAGGCATTACAATCCTTTCAAAAAAAGCTTTAACACTCCGGATTCATTGAGTCCGTTTGGGCTCGCAGGACAAAATAGGTATCAGTATGCTGACGGAAATCCAGTTAATAGAGTAGATCCTGGTGGCCACATGAGTGGCGAGGCTTTCGCTATGATAGTATTTATCAGTGCAATGGTTGTTTTGACATCGATAGTAACCTTTGGTGCTGCAGCAATTGCATTTGGAGGAGCTCTTACCGTTGGCTCAATCGTGACGGGAAGTCTTCTTATTGCTTCTGGGGTAACAGGCATTGCGTCTGCAGGATGCACAATAGGCTCAATAGCTCTTGAAGAATCAAACCCAGAGCTATCACAGCAACTGAATATGGCTGGACTTGGACTAGGCATTATATCGATGATAACAGGGGTCGCTGGCTTTAGCGTTGGTGTTAGTGGTACTGCAACGGCAGGGACCTTTGGTCGAATATTTAGCTCAACTTCACAGACTTCGATGATGTCAAAAGTAGTTGTGAATCAAATGGTCAATGCTGCACGTGCGACGAAAATGGCTGGCGGCCTTTCTGATGGATTTGTGGCTATGGGGCAGGTTGTTGTTGGATATATGGCAAAGAATGGTACAAATCTGCTTAAGATAGGCGCTAGCTCTATAGCTGGTGGTTTAGGGACTGTTGGAGTGGCTCCACTTCGACGGCATTACAATAATATAGAAGCACACCAGCGGCATGAACTGAATATCAATAGCAAAAGTGTATACATCCTGCCTTAGATGTGTGATTCATCGAGATCGTTTCAATAGAGAGTCTAAAAAACATCGGCCCCCCAGCTTTAGGTAAACACATTAGGGTCTGTTGAACTTTGCTGTACAAATGTTGTTCAGCAATTCATCGGCAGCCACATTAACATAAACGCCAGTAACACCATACTGGCGTAATTTCTTGCTAGCTTGTTATATATTCTTGATATTGCTCGATAGTGTTTAATTCTTCCAAAAGCATTCTCCACTAAATGTCGATACCGATATAAGCACCAATCGACTCTTTCTTGAGGTGTATTCTTATAGCGGCGCCTTGGGATAACAGATTTCCCGCCTTTATTTGCGATAAGTTCACGAAAAGCATCGCTGTCATAACCTTTATCTGCAATGACGGTATCAACCTGCTTCAGGTGTTCAATTAAGCTGGGGGCGTGTGTAATATCGTGTTTTTGGCCTTCTGATAATTCGAAATAAATCGGTAATCCTCCGCTGTCGACGGCTAAGTGAATTTGGGGTGGATTACCGCCTCGACTTTTACCAATACTCTCATTACTTAGCGTCGCTGCACCAGCACTGTGCTGCTGCGCCCGCACTATCGAGCCATCAATAAAGACCCATTCTATATCAGCAAGGTTGGCTAAGGCCTTGAATTAATGTGCTAGAACGCCTTTCTTAGACCATAAATGAAACCGTCTAAAGACCGTGCTCCAATGACCGAACTCTTTAGGTAAATCTCGCCAAGGGATACCTGTTCTAAGACGGTAAAGAATACCTTCGAATGTTTGTCTATGTTCAGGTTTGTCATAAACACGGCCTGTGCTTTTCATTAAATGAAATATCTTTTCCCAGCGTGCATCGGTTAGCATAAGTCTTGGCATGGCTTGAGGTTATGGTTACTTTTGGCGAAGCAAATTATAACGTCTTGCCATGCTGTCTAAAAATCACTCCCGAAAGATCAACAGACCCTAATAATGTTGGCACAATTTGCGATGGGGGTAAGCTGGCATACTCCGCTTGATTGCACACACTTAATATCTGTTGTCGCTCATGTTCTTCGAGTTTATTTGCTGGCTCTGGACGAGCGGCTGTTGGTAGTAAATCGGCTTGCACTTGACCAGCTCGATACCAACGTCGATTGGTGCGCTTACTGAGGCCCGTTTCTGCACAAGCCTTGTAAACGCGAGCACCTTGGTGATACGCCTCTTGAATTAAGGCAATCAATGCTATGCGCTCAGGCAAGGGGGTTAGCTCTTCTCGCTGTCGTTCCCCCAGAGCGCATTGAGCTTTTTATCTCAGCACCAGTAATGCGGCAGCTTCCGTCTGCGCTTTCTCCTTATAGCGCAATTCCCGTTGCAGTGATTTGATTTCGGCTTTGTCAGCCTTGGCCTGTTAATGGTTTTAGCTTGTACTTCTGAGGTTTGAAAACCGGGCAAAAACTCCAATTTCCACTGTTGTACTTGTTCGCGGTACAAGCCTTTTTCACGGCAATACTGGCTTATTTCTGCTTCTGATAGCGGAGCAGTTTCAATGAGAGCCTCAAACTTAGCTTCTGCAGCCCAATCATTGGCTGTTAATGTTTTTCCTAGCACGGGGCGACCTTCTTTTCTGACAATATCCAGCCAACGATACAAGGCTTGCACCGCTATGCCTTCTTTCCGAGCTACCTCTGCGACCGTTAAATTGTGAGGCGGTAATAATTTTTAAAGATCGCCTCTTTACGTTCTTGTGAATACCGAGCAATATCGTTCTCTTTTGCCGCGCCCTGTCTTTAAAAATAATGATTATTTAGGGGTGACAACAATCCAGATACAAGGGGCACAGCTGCACTTCCGTCCGTGGGTAGATGGTTTCAATCGCTTCAGGACGCCACGATTATACAGGTCGGTTAGCACGCTTAACCAATGGTGAGCGCCTTCATTATCAGACAGATATAAGCCTAACAGCTCTTTTTTACCTTCGACGTTAAGGGCCAAAATGGTGTAAACCGCCTTGCTAATAAAGCGACCGTTTTCTTTGATTTTATAGTGGATGGCATCGAGCCATATGACGGGGTAAAGCGGTTCAAGTTCGCGTTCACGCCATGCTTGAAGCTCGGGTAGTAACTTGTCAGTGATGGCATTCACCGTGCCGTTGGACACCGACATGCCGTACATGTCTTCGATATACGCGCGAATATCTTGGTAGCTGGGGCCTAATGAAAATAAGCCAATGATTTTACGCTCCAATTCATCGGTAAGTTGGATTTGGTGCTTTTTGACTAATTGAGGTTCGAAGGTGCCCGCTGTGTCTCTGGGCGTGTCTAGCTCGAAGTTGACAATGGGGCTTTTAACCATTTTAGTGGTTTACCGTTTTTACGATTAGCGCCTTCAGTGCCCGCCAAATGACCATCAACTCTGCTACTAAGGCCTCTTCAGTGAGTTGCTTAATCAAAGGGGTTAAGATGCCATCCTTGCCAGTGAGGTCTTTTCCTTCACGTAGTGCTTGAATGGCAGCATTGATATCAAAAGTAGGTGTGGTCATAAATCATCTCTTTTTGGTATAGCTTAAAGAAATGACACAGAAATTTGAACACTACCCTACTAACAATACGTCAATACATACAGAATTATGAACAATTTAAGTTTAACAAACCAGCTCTTCTCAGTTCTATGACATTCACAGTCCCTAAAGCGCGACATTTTGAGTCTAGTTGCGAAATACAGCAAATATAATCGGCTTTTAGTTCAGCAGGCACACATTTGTATCCCCCCTTTACATAGTCCCTAACTATTTCTGCAGCGCAGTCACTTGTAACACTCTCTATGTCTGAGTGTCTGAATACCAAACCAAAATCAATCGGATGTATAGTTCCTTTTTGATCTAATACAAAATTATTACTTCTTGGATCACCTATCATAAATCCTTTTTCAAACATGTCTGTAATGACTGTTCTAACCTGCTCATTACTCGGAAACTCACCTTCTCGATATGGCATCATAAGATGATTTTTTCCGTACAAACTGGCTAGAGAGTCCGTGTAACCACTCTCTTTAAGCCACGCATTACACATGTTCAGCTCATGGAATATTTGATCCGAAGACGCCTCATGAAACTCTTTTAACACCATATATCCAGAACGATACACATTGCCTCGGCTTCCTTTACCTAACAACTCATGTTTGGATGTATCGAAAGATTCTTGTTTATGCTTAGCGTCTAATAGTGTTGAATTCGGTGAACTAGCGTTCACAGTTCTGCCTTGAGTGGACAATGTGGCAAGACCAATTTGAGGCTGTTGAGATACTTGACTAGGTTGTTGACCCATTTCACGCAATCGCTGCTCTCTCTTATCGATTTTTCCTCTTATGTTTTCTATTGAACTATCTATCAGTCGAATTTTTGAAACATTGTTTTTGTCAAAGCGAGAAACAAGTTCATTTCTCACACTTTGAAGTCGTGTCAACTCTTTGTTATCGCGAACTTGTTTGACACTAACAATACTTTTTGCCAGCTCCATTTCCCCTATATAAAGCGCCGAAGATGAAGATGCTTTTTCAAGGTTTGGATGATTTGCTCGACCAATATGATAAGGTTTAAAAATTGGGTTCATAAATGTGTAATACTCATATATAAAAAGAAATAGTATTATTTCTCAATTTCCATTTATTTATCATTAGGGTATTCTTGAAAATTTTTGCCAATTTATTGCCACATATTAAATACTAAAATATCAGTGGCTTATGTTTTTTATCTTGTGATAGAAAGATAAGAGAGTAGCATTTAACCAAGGCGTAATTCGTCGGACGCTTATGACCGTTATATTTATATTAAAATTTTGGCACAAAGGATAAATCAGCGTTTGTCGTTCACGCCCTAAGGCAAAGAAATATCCATCAAAGACAATTTGTATTTACTAGAGAAAAGTGTAATAGCATTTCAAATTCAATTAGAATCACAATATTTCATTATTTTCATGGTGCTTATCTGACGCAAAAACTTGATAATCATATCAACAGGCAGATAACCTATAGGAGATAGTCATATGCCACTTAGTATTGTTCGCGGAAAAATATTCGTCCCTCTCAATGCTCATACCCAAAATCTCAATCCAACAATGGCTATTAAGCAGATCCAACCGCTATTAAACTCATCTAACCCCGCATACCCACTACCGAATTGTCAGCTCCGTAGTGGTGAGGGAACAGTGTCGTTACAAGATACCATTGATGGTTCCACTGCACCTGTCACCTTGCCCCCCCCCCTATTTGAAGTCGCGATAAATCATCACAAAGAACGCCAACAGATGGTACCTACGAATACAATAAGCCCTCCGCCAACAACACTGGATCATATTAAACGTTTGGTGGTTATCGGAGACAGCCTGTCGGATTCCGAAGGCCGCATGAAATCGAAAACATTCGGCATCATGCTTTCGTCTAAACAATATCATGATGGCCGTTTTACCAATGGTTTCGTATGGCCCGATTTTATCTCATCATCTACCTATTTAAATAAGGAACTAGTGAATTATGCAGAAGGTGGTGCCGTAGCGGCTAAATATTCCAAATTAAATCCTACCTTCTGGTTTATTTCCAACATGGAACGTCAAATTAAAAAGCATGATTTTAAATCCGATGACTTAGTCATACTAGCTCTTGGCAGCAATGATTATATGACATTCAATAAGCAAGACACTCAAAAAGTGGTACGCTGTTACGAGAAACAAATCACTAAATTGATAGAAAATAAAAAAGTAAAGCATATTCTAGTGACGGGTATTGCAGATTACTCGAAGACGCCCTATGCCCAGAAACAAGACGAAGCATATCGCACCAGCAATAGTGCTCTCGCCAGTGAACATAATGCTAGCCTAAGTCAAAAAATAGCAGAACTTGCGGAGCGATATAAAGTCGAAGGAGTAAACATACAGTTTTTCGATTTCGATAATCAATTCACTGAATTACTAGATAAAGCAGATAAGGTAGGTTATGACACTAACACAGCCAATAGTGTTGGTTATGTAGATCTCTGTGGCACGAGTAAAGTTTTTGATCCTGCACATCGACATGTATTTCATGACGAAGTCCATCCTAGCCAAGAGGTACACCAAATGTTAGCATCTCGAATGAGTGACTATATTACCGATAAATTTGCCAAAGTTTCAAGTGCCCCTAATAACATGATGTGAGCGAGAATAGCAATTAGCCTATTGCTATTCCCAAAGGCATGGCAATAGGCACATTATCAGAAGAAGACAAACAACAGCTG
>NZ_JBHFFD010000023.1:0-109859 GCF_043359565.1 Shewanella sp. S23-S33
CCATTAAGGCTCCCTTTTTACTGTCAACAACTCGTTACTTCATACGACGGCGCATTGCCGCCAGTGGTAATAATAAGGCGGTTAACCAACCTAATGCTCCGCCATCATCTTTTTTAGCTGGAGGTATTGGTTTTGCCGTTACTTTAACCGTTACTGTACTAGGATTGCTTTCTAATTTTCCGTCAGACGCTGTTACTGTAAAGACCAGATCTTGTGCTCCACTAGGTGCGGTGAAACTTATTACCTCTCCACCATTGGTGAAGGTCACTGGAGTTCCACTCGTCTGAGTCCAAGTATAAGTCAAGGTGTCTTGATCTATATCCGCGCCATTAGCTTTTGCTGTTAACACAGAACCTTCAACACCAGTTGAACCGACTGGAGCGACTGTTGGTGCGTCATTTACATTTTTTACGTCAATGGTAACAATTGCCGCAGCGCCAGTATTGCCATCTTCGTCTGCAGATGTATAGCTAAGCATATCCGGACCAAAGTAATTCTCTGCAGGTGTATAATCAATTCCACCTGTTGAATTGATTGAAGCAGTGCCATGTGAAGGTGCTTGTACAATAGCTAAGCTGCCTAATGCTCCTTTTGGCATGATATCAATAATGCGTTGGGCATTTGCCGTAATGCCATCACCTGTAATTGATACTCGAGCAACTTTCATATCTGGTTTGATATCATTTTTTAAGACATCAATTGAGACTAAAGCTTCTTCGTTGGTTTCAATTACATCAGCTTGTCCAACATTGAGTGATGTCGCTGTAACATCGTAGTTAATAGTGACATTTCCTGCCGTTGTATTCTTTAAGGTTAATGCATCACCTGTAGAAATATTGCCACCTGTACCATTAAAGTTATAAGTCGTCCCAATAGTACCGCCTACGTTTTCAGCACCAATAGTGACGTTTGCAGGTATATTTGGAATATTGATATAGTTGAAGACAACCTCTTCAGTATCACCTGTCCTAATCCAAACACTGAATGTATAAGCTGTACCAGATGTGTCGCCATAGAGTTGGCCTTTATTCCACTCTAAAGCTAACCATTTCACTCCTGCGCCATCTGTGAATACTCCAACGGCTAAATCACCGCCACCAGTATCGCCGACAGACTTATCTGATAAGTCGAAATCAGACCAGAATGGAGCAAGGATGTTATTTGGGTTACTACCATCTGGTAATTGTTTATTTGCAAAAGTACCACTTGCACTTCCGCCTCCAACAATTGCTAAACCATTGTCTGATATTGTTATTTTGCTGTAGATCACGCCGTTGTATTTAAAGCTTGGAACTGTAAAAGTAAAGGCTTGTTCATCACAGCCTTCAGGACAAGTTACGGGAACAACACCTAAGCCAACGATACTTGGAAATCTTTGAGCACCTTTGGTTGTTGCCATTTTAGGTAAATTTAGTTGGCCTACCCATGTCACTAAGCCCAAATCTTCATTTACCTGCAATCCATTTTGTGTTGCACCTGCTAAAGTGATTTTTACATCATCTTTTGAGGTTAGTTTAGTGCCTTTAGGTGCTTGCGCTGTTACTGTGACTGTATTTGCAAATACATTATTGTTCACAGTTGCAACCAATGGGATCACGTCACTCGCAGTAATATCTGTTTTGGTTGTTAGTGTAGAAATTAAGGATGCATTACTTGATTCTTTAGCCAAAACAGCTAGAGGTAAATGAGCATTTTGTAACCCTTCCGCGCTGTTGATTAATATGTTTCCGAAGATCCACTCGCCATATTCAGCGAAAGTTGAGTCAACGGTTACAGTAAACGTGGCAGAGGCTCCTGCGGCAAGTTCTAAGGTAGAGGGGGATACTGTGATGCCTGTGCTATCTGATGAAGTTGATAAGCTCCAAGATGTCGTTGCATCGCTTTTGTTATAGACAGTACGAGTGAAGGTGCATGGACCAACGCAAGAGTCTGAAGCAATTGAAGGTTTGTCAAAGGTTAATACTGCCTTGGCTGCAGCATCTAAATCCATGCGACCTGCACCCATGTCAAATGGAGTTGCTGGGGTTGTTGCATCATCATCGAGAATGTCTTCATATTTAGCCGTAGAAGTGAGAGCCGTTTTTATATCATTTGCGCTCCACTCTGGGTGCAGTTGGCTCATAAGAGCTGCCGCACCTGCAACATGAGGGCTTGCCATACTAGTGCCAGAGATCATATTGAAGTCTTCACCACCATCATCAGGAGAAAAGGCTGATAGAATGTTGGTACCAGGTGCTGCTATATCCGGTTTAAGAATATTTTGGTTGCCATTAGGACCGCGTGAACTGGTGCTATTTAGGTTATCAGCAAGTTCAGAAACCATGATACGTTTAGTTTTAGCAATTATTGTACCTGTTGTTGCAGCATCTCCCATGGCTTCAATTACGGCTAAACCTGCATCTTTCGTAATCATGACAGCAGGGAATGGTTCACCAGGCATAGACATAGTCGTTGGTGCACCTGCCGCATTGTTATAAACTACAAGGGCTTTAGCGCCTGCAGCTTTTGCGTTTGTGGCTTTTAATGAGAAGTTACATGTTCCGCGAGAAATCAATGCAATGCCATCTTTGAACGAATCCGCAGCAAAGGCATCACAACCATTGGTATTTTCAGCATCTAAATTAACGGCCGCAATCACTGGAGCGGTAATATCTTCTGAAAGCACAGCATCAGAACTTGGGACAGCAAGTAAATCACCACCACCGATATTAAAGCTATTAGCGAAAAAACGCCCTGTTGTAGTGTTAGCAACAGTTATTCCTGATTCAATACAAGCAGGGCAGCCGATAGTTTGAGGACCATTACCATCGTTACCGGCAGCACTAACTACAACAACACCCGCAGCTTCTGCAGCTTCAAACATGGTTTTGTATGGGCTGCTAGCTGGATCACTACCAGCACTCCCCCCCCATGAGTTGTTGATTACATCTGCGCCATCATTAACAGCATGTTCTAAGGCTTCCATTAACATGATGTTTGAACCACTACCACCAGTACAGTCAGCTTTACTATAAAGAGCTTTATAAACCATTAAGTATGCAGCTGGAGCAACGCCTGATAACTCAACAGGGATTTCTTTGAAGGTTGTTGATACTTTATTGCCAACGGCGGTTCCTGCTACGTGAGTACCATGGCCACCAAAACCGAGTGGGCTCATGTATTCATCAGCGCAAACAGGGAATGTAGGTTGTGACCAACGCGCAACGATTAGTTTGTTATTACAGAAAGATGCATCAACAGTCGAGCAATAGTCATCCGATGGTAAATTTCCACTTGGTGCGGTAAAGCCAGCGTCAGTAAACATGGGGTTTTCAGGACGAATGCCACCATCAATGATTGCGACTTTAATTCCTTTACCTGCATTTTCCATCCCAGAAACGGCTTCCCACATTGCTTGGGAATTAATAACTTGGTGAGAAGCATCCATGTTTATTTCATACATGGTTTCTGGATAGACTGATTTAACACCTGGCATTTGAGCCAGTTTTTCAGCGGTTAATCCTTGGCCAACAACAGTGACACCATTAAATAATGTTTGAAAATGGCGTTCTATTTTTGCATTAGGTACTGTTTTAGCTAGAGCAGAAGAAAAATTGTTCTGCTCTTTTGTAAGATGATTGGCGTAGCTTTTTACTTCAGCTGACTGTACGTTGATTTTTTGACCTTTTTTTGCTGAAGCTGTTGCAGCAAACGAGCCAATACCACCTTGGTATTTAGCGAGTGCAGGAGATTCCATTTCAACAATAAAACGTTGTGGTGCACCTAAATTTGTTGTTGCCACTTTAGGTTTGCTAAATTTATCGTGAGATGTGATCTCGGGTGAGTAAGGTTTAAATGTAAATTCACTGTTAGCAATAGCTGCGCTTGAGAGTAGTGCAGCGGAGATAGCGATCGATAGTTTTGTCTTCACAACTTCTTCCTTGTCAATTAATGCTTTCAGCACTTTATTAAACGTGCCCGTAGCTGAATTGTTATAGTTTTTGCTGTACTCTTTGGTGTCAGCAATGAAGTTGTAACACAAATATATCGTATGGTTAACACTTTTGCAGTAAAAAAGATGTTAATCACACTTTGCGGTTTGTTATGTTGTTTGCAGGTAGTTTGCTGTTTTTCCTGTTTAAGGCTTAACCGCTCTGACGATTGGGTTTTGTAGGCTGATCAAGGTTTCTGTTGATTGGATTTCATCGATAGATTGAATGCGATTGATGAGCACGTGTTGTAAGCCGTCGATGGATTGGCACATGACCTTTACGAAAATGCTGTAGTTGCCTGTGGTGTAATAGGCTTCGACGACTTCTTCGAGAGCGTTGAGTTTGGCGATAGCGGCGGGGTAATCGCCAGCGCTTTTAAGGTTGATACCGATAAAACAGCAAACGTCATAGCCTAGGGCTTTAGGGTTTACCGTGATTTGCGCACCTGTAATGATCCCCGCTTGCTTCATTTTTTCTACCCGAACATGGATAGTGCCGGCGCTAACGCTAAAGCGTTTAGCGAGTTCGGCAAAGGGTGTGCGGGCATCCTGCATTAGGGCTTCGAGGATATGATTATCGAGTTGATCGCGCTGAAATGCGGTATCCATAAATAAACTCTCTATAACGTAGTGAATTGTCATAAAGTTACGTTTTTTTATGGGGAATTGCTACCGATTTTGCCCGTATTATTTGATTTTAGTGATCATTGTTCGCCCAAAGGCTCACAAAAAGGGACTTTTGCGCTAAAAGTTATACTGACGCCCGAGTAGGGATGTTTGATGGTGAGCTCTGCTGCATGTAGTAATAGTCGAGGCGCTAAGGATTTTGCCAGTGAGTCGGCATAAAAACCATCGCCTAAGATCGGATGTCCTAGCGCCATCATATGCACCCGTAATTGGTGTGAGCGGCCTGTGATTGGCATTAGTTTAACCAGCGTTGAGCGCTTGGCGCGGCTCATTACTTGGTAGTGAGTCAAAGACGGTTTGCCAACAAGATGATCGACTTTCTGTTTAGGGCGATTTGGCCAGTCGCAGATCAGTGGATAATCAACGCTGCCAGTGTCATTTTTGACATGGCCTGCAACCCTTGCATAATAGGTCTTGCTGGTTTCTCTATCGTGGAACTGACGTTTTAATTCCCGCTCGGCGCTACGAATAAGGGCGACAACTATCACACCAGAGGTCGCCATATCGAGGCGATGGACGATTTGACAATGTGGATGCTCTGCTTTTACCCGGGCATAGACACTGTCGTAATGGGCGGGGTCGCGACCGGGCACAGACAACAATCCTGAAGGTTTGTTTATGACGATAATGTCTTTATCTTGATAAAGAATATCGAGCCAAGGAGTGGTCGGTGGTTGGTAAATAAAATCAGTCATAATGAGGCCTATTCGTCAATGCGCCGCAAAGATACTCTGCTAGGCTTGAGGGTGCAAGTGCGACGCCCAAAGATTGCCTGTGGCATGAACCTTTCTGAGATGACTAAAGCGCCGAAGTAAAGCACATTAGTTGATGATTTGCTGATAGAGCTGTATTTGAGTTTTTGTTATACTCCCGTCCTTTTCGTTAATGATAATTTTGAGTCTGTGAAGCCATGAGCCAGCCAGAGATATACACTCCCGAGAATCTTTCTCACGTCCATAACCGTCTTGAGTTATTGGCGCCTGCAAAAAATGCTGACTACGGTATCGAAGCCATACGCCATGGTGCCGATGCGGTATACATAGGTGGTCCTGCGTTTGGTGCGCGGGCAACGGCGGGTAACAGTGTTGAAGATATCGCGCGCCTGTGTACTTATGCTCATCAATATCATGCTCAGGTATTCGTCGCCCTCAATACCATTTTGATGGATAACGAACTGGCCGACGCCGAAAAACTTATTTGGCAATTGTACGAAGCGGGCGCTGACGCGCTGATTGTGCAGGACATGGGTGTATTGCAGCTCAATTTGCCGCCGATTGCCCTGCATGCCAGTACCCAAATGGATAACCGCAGTCCAGAAAAAGTGGCGTTTTTAGAGCAAGTTGGTTTTTCTCAGGTGGTGCTTGCCCGTGAATTGGGCTTAAGCCAAATCCGTGATGTCGCCGCGCATACTAATATGCAACTCGAATTCTTTATCCACGGTGCTTTGTGCGTGGCTTACAGTGGTTTGTGTAACTTGAGTCATTCCTTTAGTAACCGCAGTGCTAACCGCGGTGAATGCTCGCAAATGTGCCGCCTGCCGGGGAATCTTAAAACCCGTCAAGGTGATGTGTTAGCGCAGAACGAACATTTATTGTCTTTAAAAGACAATAACCAAACCGAAAACCTTGAGGCGCTCATCGATGCGGGCATTCGCTCGTTTAAGATTGAAGGTCGCTTAAAAGATTTAAGTTACGTTAAAAACGTCACCGCGCATTATCGCCAAAAGCTGGATGCGATTATGGCGCGTCGCCCTGAGTTTAAGGCTTCGTCCCACGGCCGCTGTGAACATTCTTTTATCCCCGATCCAGAAAAGACCTTTAACCGTGGCAGCACAGATTACTTTGTTAACGAACGTAGCCAAGGCATTAAAGATTTCCGCTCGCCAAAATACATAGGCGAAGAAGTCGGTAAAGTGGTCAGCATAGGTAAAGACTTTATCCAAGTGAGCTCTAGCCATGAGTTTAATAACGGCGATGGCTTAGCGTTTTTCCCCGCGAATTTTGCCATGGCAAAGCAGTCCGATGACAAGCTGCAAGGCCTGCGGGTTAACCGCGCCGAAGGGTTAAAACTGCATATATTGCAGGTGCCAAAGGATTTAAAGGTTGGCATGACTTTATATCGTAACCATAACCAAGCCTTCGAAGCCCTGTTATCGAAAGAATCCTCTAAGCGGATTATCGGCGTCGATTTACGGTTGAGCGATACCCAAGACGGACTGGCGCTGACCTTGACGGATATCTATGGCCTAACCGCCACAGTCAATTTAACAGTTGAGAAGACACCTGCGACAGATGTCGATAAGACCTTACAAAATACCCGCACTCAACTGGGTAAGCTCGGCAGTACCGACTTTGTTGCCCGTAGCATTAGTATCGATACGGCTCAAGCTTGGTTCTTGCCTGCGTCTGTGCTCAATGGTCTGCGCCGTGATGGTGTGGCCGCTCTAGAGGCTGCCCGTATGCAAGGCTACGTGCGTCCACTGCCGTGGAAGCATAATCAAGATGCAGTCTATCCCGTCAAGCATTTGAGTTACTTAGGCAACGTTGCCAACGAAAAGGCCAAGGATTTTTATCAACGCCATGGCGTGATTGAAATCCAAGATACCTATGAGAAAAATGGCGTCACTGAAGACGTGCCATTGATGATCACTAAGCATTGCTTACGCTTTAACTTCAATCTGTGTCCGAAAGAAGTGCCAGGGATCAAGGCCGATCCTATGGTGCTTGAAATCGGCAATGATGTGCTCAAGTTGGTATTCGACTGCCCTAAATGCGAAATGATGGTGGTCGGCGAAAACCGTCAAGTGCGAGGCCAGAAGCACCTTTAACATTTGTCATTAGGAGCATTGCCCGAGTGCAATGCTCCTAGCACCTATTCAGCTTGCATCTGCGCGCCTACAACGGCCTACCTCTCATTGATGTTGCCCTCACCAGCGTCACTCTCATATTTTCATCAAAGCCTTATATTGCACATGCGGTAATGAGCAGATATCTTATTGAAAATAATATCAATAATAAGGGATGTTAAAATGGGATTGTTAGACGGTTTACTCGGTAATGCTGCTGAGGTTGATTTACAGGAATTAGCCGAGGAATTAAGGCCTATCATGGGCATTCAAGAAGAATTAAAACTCGCCTACAAAGTGATCCGTGATTTGTTTATTTTCACCAATAAACGCCTGATCTTAATTGATAAGCAGGGACTTACAGGCAAGAAGGTTACTTACCATTCAATACCTTATAAATCCATTACCCATTTTGAAGTGGAAACGACAGGGCATTTTGATATGGATGCCGAGCTTAAAATTTGGATTTCAGGCCAGAGCGAACCTTTAGTAAAAGAGCTCAAGCGTGGCACGGATGTTGTGGGTATTCAAAAGACCATCGCCACTTTTGCGCTTTAGTTTTTTTGCACTTTAGTTTTAGTGCCGTGGCTTAAGTTTTAGTGCTGCGACTTAGATTCATTTAGTGCTATCAAGCTTGGAATTGTTATCGCAAGCTGACGGTTAATGTGAGTAAGGTAAGCCAAGTTTTATCTGGGCTTACCTATCCTCCCTATCGAGTGTGATTCAAATCTGCTTGATTAATTTAACACTATCCTACTTGTGCTAGTGGAGTGCTCTATCGGTTCGCCCGCCATAGTATAGGTTTCGGAAAGCTTGAGTTTGCCTTGCTCATCGTATTGATTGTGGATGCCGACCCAGAATTGCTCCTGTCCTTGAATTTGTAAATTACCTTCTTCTGCAATCTGGCGATTGGGATGATAGCGTTTCATTGCATAAAGCTTGCTTTCATCATCAAATTTTAAGTGATAAGCCAATATGGGTTCTTCGGTGTGAGTGGCGACATCTGCTATTGTTTTATCTTCTCGCTGTTTTGTCGCGGTATTGCCATTGGGTGCGTGATACTTCTGACGAGATAAATATGCGTTATTTCTACTATTGCTAGCATGATGTTCGCTGTCATCCGTACGGTTATTTGGTCCGTTACTTTGCCCATCAGCATCGTCTTCATCATAGTCATAACTAGGATTTTCTGGGCTATCCCATTCAGGTTCTTCATCTTCCTGAGTTGCTATATTTTCATGAAAATCAAAGTAGTGACGGCTTTCTATCAGTTGGCCTTGTTCATCTAGCCAGGCTTCGCGGTACACTTTTCCTTGGGGCGTAAAACGTTGCCAATGGCCGATATCGAGGTAACGACCATTAGTAATTTGGATTGTGCCAGTTTCTAAAATTAAACCTTGAGGGGATAAGGATTTAGAGCTAAATAAATCCCCTTGCGTACGGGTGAGTAACCAGCGAATGGCGCCATCTTCATAGTATTCGATGCGAGTATCGGCAATACCTTCTTGATAGTATTCCCTTTGATTATTATCAAGATTATAGCCGCAGCGGGTATTCGAGTGACTCTGATAGGATTCGAGGATCCCTTTGTTATTATAAAAGCTGGACTCTTTGAGGTAGCCTTGGCCATCACGAACTTCATATTCAGAAATTGTACGTATCGTGCCATCTTCATAAAACCAGCGAGCAGTGCCATCACGGTTGCCCTGTGTGTGCGGTAGGTACATCTGAATTTGCTGGTTTTCGTGGTATTCAATAAAAGGGGCTACCGAGAGGTTATTTTTATATTGGCCTTCGGCCGAAAGCACGCCACTTTTATAATAGCTTCTAAATAGACCTTCCCTGAGTCCCTTTTCAAGATAGATCTCAAGGGCGAGTTGACCATTGTCATGATACCAAAGGGCCATGCCTTGTTCTTTACCATCCTCAAAATAGATTTTTTCTTCAATTTGACCATTGGGATACCATTTTACATGTTCGCCATGTAATTGGCCTTCGGTATTGAAGGGTTCACGCCATGCAGGCTTACCTGAGTCGTAAAATTCTTCAATGACTTTGCCCGTCACATCGTTAAACACTTTTTGTTTAATCGCTCCATTGGGATGATACCAAACGGCTTCATATTCATAGCCTTGGTTGTAATATCTTTCAGCTTCTAGTGAACCATCAGGGTAATATTGTTTTTCAATTCCGTGGATAACATCTTGCACTAAGGGCCGGATCAGCTGTATTTGTCCAGATTCATAGTAGCGAGTTAACGTATTGATATAATAGCCATTGCTATCTTGTTCGGCGGTTTCTTTAAGCTGACCATTGCCATAAAAGTATTGAATAAATTGACCTTGGGGATGGCGATCTTCTATTTGATTGATCTTGCCCTCATGGTCATACCACGTTTGTGTTCCAAGTTGCTGATCATTAATAAAGTTGCCTTCAAATAACAGGGTACCTAGGGCATTAAATTGGCGGGTCACGCCATTACGTTCGCCAAAATAGTTTGAATCGACGGCTTGGGTAAGCCCTGGGCTTTGGGTGATGATTCTAAGTATACCCGCACCATCTTCAGCAGTGAGTTGGTGAAAAGTGCGGTGCAGTTGGCCTGTTAGGCTGGCGTAATCTTGAATATCGCCTTGCACTATATTGTCAGCATCGAGGGTAAAGTGGCTTATCAATAATGCATCGAGATTGTTAAGCTCAACTTGCCACAACGCCTTTATTTGGCTGTTCTTTTTGGGGGTGATACTGCACACTTTTACCTTGTCGAGCCAAAAGTGCTGCTCGGGGAAAGGGAATTGATTGCTGATTTCGAGGCGGTCGAATTCGGTATGGTGGAATTCGCAGCATTCATTGGCGTTTTCCCAGCCCAAGAGTTCTATGACTTGGGGCGTATCGTAGTGATAGAGAGTTAAGCCGTGGTCGGCATTTTCTTCGCAAGAAGCTGCGTCTGCCTTTGTCGTATGGATTTTTAAGCTGAAGTAGCGTTGGAATAGCGGTGCAGCGACTGACGGCTCCTGCGTTAAATCTTGTTCTTGGCTGAGTGTTTGTGATTCAGTTTGAAGATGAATGTCTTTTGGATCGCGGCTAGTTTGGTTTGAGGGAAATAACTTGGCTTTGAGTGCGCGAAACAACGACATTGGGGGAAATCTCCATATCCATATGTAAAACAATAAGCTTATCTGAGGGATACTCATGGCAACTGAGTATTTCTGTGCGCATATCATAGCGGTTTATGGATTCGTTTCTCAATGCTTGATTGCTCCAAATACCGTTTAATCAGAGTGGCACATTAATAAAAGCAGAGGAATAAAGACAAAATGCTTGATAACTTTTTTACAAAATTACCCACAGATTTATCGGCCGAAGTGTTTGAAAAACTGGCGGGTAATGACACTGTGACCATAGAACGCATCGTTTCCAATGGGCAAGCTACGCTCAAAGGTCAATGGTACGATCAAACTCAACATGAATGGGTGATGCTGCTCAAAGGCGAGGCGACGCTTGAATTTGAACAAGGTGAACCCGTTACGCTAACCCCTGGTGATTACTTAACGATTCCGCCCCATCAAAAACATCGAGTCGCTTCGACTTCTATAAGTTCAGAAACCCTATGGCTCGCGGTATTTTACGATTGATTAAGGCTATAGGTTAACGATTCTGCCATAGCCAACTGGGCGTATTGAGTAAGTCTTGGCCTTGGATCTGCGTTTGGCCTAAGGTTTTGTCTAAGGCCAAGGTATTGCAGTGTTCAAATTGACTTAAGGCATTAATAAGCCGATTAGCATGGGAAACCACCCACAACTGGCACTCTTCCGATACCTTAGCGATTAAGCGTGCAAGCGCAGGTAATAAGTCGGGATGTAGGCTAGTTTCTGGCTCATTTAACACCATAAGCTCTGGCGGCCTTGGGGTCAGTAGGGCGGCGATTAACAGCAAATAGCGCAGGGTGCCATCCGACAATTCACTGGCATTGAGTGGCCTTAATAAGCCATTTTGATGAAATGCGAGTACTAAAATACCGCCCGCTTGGGGTTCAATGCGAACTTTAGCACCGGGAAACGCATCGCTCACCGCATGATCAAAAGCCGCTTTATCACCTATCTCAAAAATGGTTTGAATTGCTGATGCAAGGTCGCGCCCATCGTGGTGCAATACTGGCGTGGCTGTACCTAATTGTGGACGACGGGCTGGCGCTTCTGAATCGGTTCTGAAGTGATCGTAAAAGCGCCATGCGCGGATACTGTCGCGAAGCTTGAGCACTTCAGGGCTGCGCTCTGGATCGGCAAGTTCGGTAAAAATACTGTCACCAGTTTGCAGGTGTGCGCCTAAGGTTATCCAGCCTTGTCCGTCAGCACTGCGACTCTTCACCATAGGACCACGGCGCTCAACCAATACAGTTGAGGGTCGATATTTAGGGCCGTTCCAAATGGCTTCGCGCTTGATTTGTGGATCTAAGCCAAACAGCGTGGTGGCGTCGGGTTTGGGTAAACCGAGTTCAATAAGATAGCTAAAATCTTCGCCGGCAAACCCAAGCTTTAGGCGGTTTGGCGCTTGCCTGACGGTGGCTTCAATAGCGGTGTCGCCCGCTAGCATACTTTTGGTGGGGTTTTCTGGTCCCGCCCAAAAGCTGGAATCGAGTCCGCCTTCTTGGGCTAAAGCATTGACAACGCCGCCTTGCGCCGTTTGTGCGAGTAAACGTAGTGCCTTGTATAGATTCGATTTACCACTGCCATTCGCCCCTGTGATCAAATTGAGTTGCCCTAGGGGCAAGACGATTTCACGCAGAGAGCGATAATTGAAAATAGCGAGTGTGGTCAGCATAGAATATCCAAGACTGAAACAAGCTGATAAGCCAGTAAATTTATCGACAAAGTAAATTAAACATGACGATAAAACAATGGCATTTACAGTAGCACTTTGTTGAGCACTCTTTGCCAGTTACCACCCATAAAACGGTCGCGGTCGGTAGATTTAAAGCGTGCTTTGGCTAAGGCATCGTCGATACGGCTCATGCGATCGATATGATTCAGCTCGGGGATTACTACATGCCTTGGCTCTGCATCAAAACCTAGCACGCCTTTCGCCCTCAGGCTGTACCACCATTCTTGATATTCTTTAATGCCTTTGGCGTTGTTATTACCCAGTGCCAGTAGGTTTTCTTGGCCACGGAGCGGGAAGTCATTAGCGATTGCCACGCAGTCCACTCCACCAACACGCATAACGTATTCCAGTTGTCGAATATAATCATCAATCGTGGGCACGGCATTATTGGTAAGCCAGAAACTCATCATAAATACGCCGAATACGCCGCCGCTATCGCCGATGGCGCGGATCACTTCATCGGGAGAACAACGGGCATGGTTTACTATACCGCGCGCTGCGCCGTGGCTTTGCACTATGGGTGATTTAGTGATTTTTGCGACATCTAAAGCGGTTTGAGCGCTGGAGTGACTCACATCGACTAAGATATTGGCGTGATTGAGTTTGGCGATAAGCTCGTGCCCATGGGCCGTGAGTGGTTTATTGAGTCCGCCACTGGCATCATTATCTAAGGCGCCACCGGCAAAGGTATTGCCGTAATGGTGGGTGAGTTGCAGTACGCGTAGCCCTTGTTGATGAAACTCATCTACCCGCGCCCACTGGTTAGCTTCACTGTCTTCTTCGACACAATCTGCGCCTTGGATTTGAAAGTATACCGCAGTGCGCTGGCTGTCGCGGGCACGTTGAATATCTCTCCCCCTCAGACCTTGCAGTAAAATATCGGGATGATCGCTCACCCGTTTAGCGGCCTGCTTAATGCTTTCCATGCAAGCTTTATAAGTGCGTTTGTAGTTTTGAGTGCCATCGGCTTGTTCTATGGTCTCAATAGCCGAAATATCGCAAAGATAGGCATCAAGTTTAGCGGCGGTTACATCACTTAAGTCATCGGGAAGGAAAGATAAACCATCGACATATATCCGCCTCTGTGCGGCGGCAAAGCTAGGTAAACTGGCGAGTGGGCTTAACAGAGTTGCTGCGCCAAGACCTTTAAGGAGTGTACGACGGTAGTAATTGACTGCCTTGATGGGCATGCTCGGTTCCTATCAATAACGCAAATGTAACTTCTTTATACCTTTTTAGGGCGTAGAAGTCTTTGATTAAATCCCTTTTTTGGCCTTTGCCCCTGAGCTAGAGTTGTGATTATTTGTTGTTGCCGAGTGGTTTCAATTATCGCTTGTCGCAGTAAATGAAAACCCTCGGGTTATGATTATCGAGTGGCTTCAACCATTGCTTTTGCCAGTGAGTTAAGGCCGTTGGTGCGCGATGGGCTGAGCTGACCTTCTAGGCCCAATTGTTTGAAGTAAGCTGTAGGATCAAATGCTTGGATTTCAGCGCGGCTTTTGCCATGGCAGGCACCAAGTAATAATCCGATCAATCCCTTAACGATGCGGGCATCGCTGTCGGCTAAATAATAGTGTTTGCCAGCCTGTTCTAGATGGTAAATCCACGCATCACTCTCGCAGCCTTTTACTTGAGCGGTCTCGATGCGAAGCTCAGGGCTTAAGCTTGGTAAGTCTTTCCCTAACAACATAATTTGGCGATATCTTTCCTGCCAGTTAGGGGCATTGGTAAAACGCGCCAGTAAGGTTTCGGCATCTTGCACTAAATAGTGAAAATCGGCCTCATTTGGCATAGGCATGATTGAATCTGTCATAGGGCGAAATCCTGTCTAACTTATTTTGAGCATCGTATGAGTTGGGTAGAGCAGTGGCTAAATGCTGGATTACAACAGCAAGTCTTTTACCGAGGCTAACGCGGCAATAAAGCGGTCGATATCGTCTTTATTGGTGTAGATACCGATAGAGG
The DNA here is from genome assembly GCF_043359565.1 of Shewanella sp. S23-S33. Lineage (NCBI taxonomy): Bacteria > Pseudomonadati > Pseudomonadota > Gammaproteobacteria > Alteromonadales > Shewanellaceae > Shewanella > Shewanella sp. S23-S33. The sequence continues at coordinate 14,346 of NZ_JBHFFD010000023.1, forward strand.
CACGGCAACAGCCCTTAAGATTCAGGCTCTGCATTAATGGCATGGCACAATGATGGCCACAACGAACGGCAACCCCTTGTTGGTCCAGTAAAATGCCTACATCTTGGTGATGTTCACCGGCAAGATTAAACGCGACTACACCGATATTGTCATCAAAGGCGCCGTATAAATGCACTTCACCGAGCGCGCGCAATTGGCTTTGTAAATAGTTAACTAGTTCAGCTTCATAAGCTTGAACCTGCGGCATGAGTTCGGTTTGTAAAAATGTAATGGCCGCACCCAAACCTATGACTTCAGCAATCGGCGGCGTGCCCGCTTCTAAGCGATTCGGCAGGTTGCCAAATTCTGTCGCTTCAAAACTCACGCGTTTAATCATCTCGCCGCCAGTTAATAGTGGCGCGAGACTATCTAACGCGTCGAAACGGCCGTAAAGCACGCCAACACCAGTGGGACCATACATTTTATGCCCTGAGAAGACGTAAAAATCACAATCGATTTCAGTCACATCCAACGTTAAATGCGCAACTGCCTGTGCGCCATCAACTAAGGTGATAGCACCTTGTTTTTTCGCTAACTGCACTAGCTGAGTCACGGGATTGACTGTACCTAGGGCGTTGGAAACATGGCATAGGGCGACGATTTTAGGCTTTAACTCGAGCAAGGTTTTATAGGCGTTGATATCTAAGCGGCAATCCTGACAGAGCGGGATTGGTTTAATGATTGCCCCTGTGCATTTCGCCAGTTCCTGCCAAGGCACGATATTGGCGTGGTGAGCGGCGGCGTCGATTAATATCACATCGCCAGCGTTTAATTGGGCAGTCAGCCCAAAGGCGACTAAGTTGATTGATTCTGTGGTGCCGTGGGTAAAAATGATTTCTTCGCGGCGTTTTGCCTTCAAAAATTGCTGCAACTGATCGCGCACTTTCTCATAGCTTAAGGTCGAACGCGCTGATAACTGATGTGCAGCACGGTGTACATTCGCATTGTCATTAGCGTAAAACTTTGCCATGGCATCTAACACCATTTGCGGCTTTTGGCTGGTGGCTGCTGTGTCGAGATAACATAGGGGATAACCATCAAGCATTTGATTTAACGCTGGGAATTGCGACCGAATCTGAGCATTTTGCTGATATGCTTCAGATGAGCCAAGTGTCACTGTGGTATCAGGCATAGCATTCGCCGAGGCATGGGATGTTTCAATGTCAGCCATTGTATTCGTCGCTGTGTTAGTCACAGTATTTGGCGTAGGCGATGCAGGTTGAGTCATGGGCGAGGCTAAGGGCAATGAAAAAGGCCATGGGATCTTCTGTGATCTGCCATGTGAATGCAAGTTTTAGCGGTTTGTTGAGGCGTTGGTATCGGACAGTGGTATTGAACGCCTAATTTCACTAAGGTCTGTTCAAACTGTTGCCTAATAGATATTTCGCACGCCTTAAACGGTTTTAGACTCTAACGCATCATTGAGCTTAGCTATGATGCGATTTTTCTAATGTTTAAGTTTTTCTTTTAAATTCAGCTAATACTTTACGCTTAATTCATCCACCGAAAGTTAAAACTCCGACTATCCTAAATTGGACGTCCTTCGTTGTCAGTGTTTTGCTGGAGAGTAGTTTTATGGTGAAGCTTTTAAAAGACTTACGGATTAAACATAAGATGATCGCCCTCGTTGGGGTGATGTTAGTGCTGATCTTGATTTTGTCTGGATTTAGTCTGTTGAAGATGCAGCGTGTATCGGAGGAAATTCATGGCATTGCAGAAGAGAATATTCCATTAGTCAGGCTATCGACTGACATCACCATTAAGCAGCTTGAAAGCTCTGTCATTCTAGAAAAAGCGTTTCGTGCCGCAGATGTTGACGCCGTATCCAGTCCACTCATTCTAGCGGCTTTTATTGCGGATGTTGTTCAGCACAATGAAGACATTAGCAAGGAGTTGCTCTCGACTCAAACCATGCTTGGAGAGGCATTAAAAAACGCTAAAACTCCTCAAGTACGTGAGAAAACACAGCAGCTAAATCAAGATATTGACACGATCATCCAACATTTTGCAGATTATAAAGTCCTGCTTGGCACCGTTATTTCGGGAATTCAGCAAAAAGAAGACCATACCGCTTTGGCTAAGCGGGTTGAATCTTTAGAGGAAGCGCAAAATGTGTTTAATGCTGAGCTAAGTCAATTCGTAGAACGTTTAGCGTTGATGACTCAAGCTGCAGTTTCTGTAACAGAGGAAGAAGAGCTTAGGGCCATTTATGGCTTAACGATTATTTCGATAGTGTCTTTAGTCATAGGATTATTGATTGGTATCGCTTGCAGTCAATACATGGTCAAATCTATCAATCGGTTACGTAATTCTGCCGCCATGATGGAAAAGGGCAACTTTAACCAAGAGCTGCGCGTCGATTCCAAGGATGAATTAGGCGAACTTACCGTCAGTATGAATCAAATGGCGTGGACTTTAAGTAAAACTGTTGGCCAAGTGATTGCTCGAAGTGAAGAAATTGCCTCTATGGTGACTGAGCTTAATGCGGTGGCCGAGAATAATCGTGAGGCCATGTTGAGGCAGCAGGATAACACTGACCAAGTCGCCGCCTCTATGACCCAAATGGCAGCAACGATCACTGAAGTGGCGAGTAGTGCAGAAACCGCTTCGTATTCAGCGGGACAAGCTGAGCATAAAGTGAAAGAAAGTTGTGAGGTTGTCGATGCGAGCGAAAAAATCTCGAAGCAGTTGGTTGCCAGCGCCCAGTATTCAAATCAACTTATTCAACAGGTTCAGGCGAGTACGGGAAAAATCCTCAACTTTGTTTCAGTGGTCGATGCGATTGCGGGGCAGACGAACTTATTAGCTTTGAATGCATCGATTGAAGCGGCGCGGGCGGGAGATCAAGGTCGTGGTTTTGCTGTCGTTGCCGAAGAAGTGCGGGCATTGGCAACGCGCAGTCAAACGGCCACGCAGGAGATCAGCGATCTTATCCAAACACTCGTGAAAGATGCTAAATCCTCAGTCGAATCCTTCGCCAATAACGATAAGCAAATCAGTGAGTCATCACTGCTCGTTAATCAAGCCAAGCAGCACTTATTTGAGATTTTAGATGCGTTGACTGAACTGACTCAGGCTAATACTCAAGTCGCGACCGCCAGTGAGGAGCAAGCCGTGACCGCCGAAGATATTAGTGAGCGCATTAATGCGATTCGTGATTCGGGTGAATTGGTACTCAGCAGCGCTAACGAAACCGCGAAAGCCAGCGAGTCACTGTCTAAGCAGGCGAATTTATTGAGGGAAACGATGCAGCAGTTTAAGGTGCGAGTTGTTTAAATGTATTTGCCCATAATTCAGTGTGCCAACGACTGACAGCGGTTAACTTAACTGCGCCACTTCATCTTAGCTTGAGTCTCATTTGTGCCTTAACTCAATGTGAGGTGTGTGTATCCCCAAACAATTTGAAGATGCAGGATTCAAGTTGTTTGGGATATAGGTCTCTCTTGTTATCCGACACACAATTGCCGTAAAAATGATACTGGTTGTGCAGTGACTTGCAACAAACTGTTGTAATATGTAGCGCTAAATAACGACTAAAAATGTGAATTAAATGGGCATGCGTATTCTTTGGCTTCTTGTGTTAACGCTGAGCATTCTTCCTAGAACCGCTGCAGCATCAGATATTGCGAGCAGTGTTACTGGAGGAACTAATCGCCTTGCTGACGGCGGTGATTTTGAGCTAGGCATGAGTGTTTACGGGATTAATCAAGTCGATGTTCGGCAAACGGATTCTGGTTCTGCACAGTTGTCGCTGTTAGTCAGTGGCATGTACCAGTACAAAGGGCTGTTTGTTGAGATGATCCATCAATCTCAAGATGGCATTAATCTGGGATTTAATCTTTGGAGCTCAGAGGATTGGTCATTAGAACTGCTATTGGCTAACTTGCAAGGTTCATGGTCCCGTCCTGATGTGGATCCCAGTATGCTGGATGAAGCTGGCCGCAATGCTTATCTACTATCGGAAGATTCTCTCTATGTTGGTGCCGGTTTTCGTGCCACACGTTATTGGGGCTATAACTATGTTTTTCAGTATAGGTTAGTATCTGATTATTATGATGATCAAGGTATTCAAAGTTCTGCCAGATTGGGTAAGTCCTGGCAGGTTCGTAATTGGAATTTTCACGTATTGGGGAGCGTAGGTTACTCATCTGCCACCTTGAATCGCTATCTTTTTGGGATCAGTAAGGAAGAAGCCACTGAACGCTTTCCTGAGTATCGGCCGGATAGCTCTTTCAGTTACGGCATGGAGTTAGGGGTTGCCTATCCGCTGAGTGAAAATTTTGTCTTTCGGGCCATGTATCGCTTCAATGTGTTATCCCAAGAAGTGACCGACAGTCCCTTCAATCAAGCGAGTTATACATCGTATTTTAATGCTTCTCTTAGCTATGTGTTTTAGGAGGAGGGCATGAACCGATTTTATCAATTGTTAGCGGTATTGATGCTGAGCGCGCCTTTTTTGGCTTGGAGTCAGGATGATGCCGTTATTTTTACCGCAACCCCAGAACGCTGCATTGCACTGCATAAAGGGCAAACTTGCTATCAGGATGTATTGTTTCGATGGCAGACACCCGCGAGCGGCGAGTACTGCCTCATACTGACAGACCGTCAGCACCAGTTAACCTGCTGGACTGGCAAAGCTTTGCAAGAATATCAATATAGTTTTGAAGGGGATAAAACGGCGACTTTTAGTCTTATCCGTAATGATGATGTGCAACCGCTCGCGCAAGTTAAAGTGGTCGTGACATGGGTTTATAAGGCCCCTAAACAGAGTCAGTCCGGTTGGAGGTTATTCTAATATGTCAGTTGCAAAGCATATCTTAGTCGTAGAGGACGATACCTCACTGGCAGAGTGGATCAGTGATTATTTACTGGATCACGGTTACGGAGTCACAGTGGCTAGCCAAGGTGATTTTGCCTTAGAGATGATAGCCGATGAGATGCCTGACTTAGTGCTACTCGACGTGATGATGCCCGTTAAGAATGGCTTCGATGTGTGTAAGGAGGCCAGGGCATTTTATACTGGGCCCATTTTATTTATGACGGCTTGCGTTGAGGACGGCGATGAAATCCGCGGGTTAGATGCCGGTGCTGATGATTACCTCACTAAGCCGATTCGACCACAGGTGCTGTTAGCGCGGATAAAAGCTCTGTTACGCAGAGTGAGTGATGAGGAGCAAAAGCAGCAATTAGTGTTTGATTCTTTAGTGTTAAATGCGACGGCAAAATCAGTCACTATTGATAAACAGCCGCTGGATTTGAATGCCAATGAGTTTGATGTCTTGTGGCTGTTGGCATTGAAGGCGGGCACGATAGTGAGTCGCAATGAATTGGTGGCTCAACTGCGGGGCATTGAATACGATGGCCTAGACCGCTCGGTGGATATTCGCATATCGCGCTTACGCAAGAAGTTGCAGGAAGCGTTGAGTCAGCCCTATAAAGTCAAAACCATTCGTGGCAAGGGATATTTGTTTTGCCGCGATGAGGCCGAGCAAGCTTTATGAAGAAGTTAATGACTTCTCTGGTGCTGGTCGTGCTGGTGGCTATTGCCAGCCTAGGCTGGTCGATAAGTGAGTTTGCAACACTTATTGATCCTGATAATGAAACGCCTAGCCCGGCAACTCACCTCGCGGCATTAAAACTGCTGGGCGGTTCACTGGCGCAAACGTTAGATAACGATCCCGCCCCTAATAATGCGTTTATAGACAACTGGAATCAGCGAAATGCAGATCAATTATCTTTGGTGAATGAAGCGGATTTTGTCTTACCCTCAGCCCTAAAGACAGAGTTTTATTCAGGGGAATCATTACTGCTGGAGTCCGATGACGGCATCTCTTTGCACTATTTATTGCCTAAAACGGGTCAGGTGCTGAATATCAATGCCCAGATAGTGACGCCAGCCGATGTGAGTTTTAACGCGAACAAGCTGTATACCATGCTTTTTTATGGCGGTGTGGTGGTGATTTTATTGGTGTGGGTGTCTCCTTTAATCCGCCAATTGGTTAATCTCAGTAAGGTGACTCAAGCATTTGGTATGGGAGAATTACAGCAGCGAATTGTGGTCAGTAAAGCGTCCTACATAGGCACAATAGAAAGTGAATTCAATCGTATGGCAGATCGCATCCAGCAATTAATCGATGACAATAAATTGCTTAGTCGGGCAGTTTCCCATGATTTAAAAACTCCGATTGCGCGGCTGCGATTTGGTATTGCGGCGTTAGAAGAAACCCAAAGCGAACAACTTAGGGTGAAGTATTTTCAGCGATTGAACCGCGATCTGGACACTATGGAAGAGTTGGTCATGACACTGCTCAGCTATGCCCGTCTCGATGAGGCGAATATCCAACCTGATTGGCAACCTATTGAGCTTAATACTTGGTTGCTGGAAAAGTATCAAGGCCAAGTATACTCAGGGTTTTCAGTGGAACTCATCACCTGCCCAATACCGTTGAACATCAAAACAGATCCTAAGTACTTGTCAATGCAGGTGAATAACTTGCTCAGTAATGCGCTGCGTTTTGGCCGTGCCAATATCCGGCTGATGTTGGCATCGGAAGATGGGATTGCGTGGTTACACGTTGACGATGATGGCCCTGGCATAGATGAACAGGAATCTGCTCAAGTGATTAAACCTTTTGTGCGTGGTCAGCATAGCCGCGGAAATTCCGGTCATGGCATGGGTCTGGCGATTGTCGATAGAATTGGTTGTTGGATGGGTTCGCCATTACGTATTGGCCGTGCTCCTGACTTGGGTGGGGCTCGCATGTCACTAAAATTCAAGGCTGAAGTTTAAAGTTGGGGTTTAATACGATTGGTGTAATGCGAGGTTTGAGTCGTTTTTGTCTGTTTCTTTAACATGAGCTGAAGCGAGCAATGCGGCTAAATCTGCGTCATCTAATCTGCTGTGTTGATTTAGAGATAGAGGCAGAATGACTCAACTTACTATACGAATGAGTGCTTAACGAATTGGTGCTGAACAGGGGGGATTTATAAATAAAACGCACCAGCCTTGATACCTAACGAGAATCTAGACTGGTGCATTTTTGATGAGCAATTAACTTTTCACATTGACATTGTTAAGTATGTAATCTGTTTCATAGATGCGGGAACTCGCATTTTCTGGCTTGCTATGTAAACCTGTGACTTCGACCATGACAGAGGTTTCTTGATTCATCGTTGAACTCCCCCACAAGATATCCTTACTCGCGCTCGCTCCTACTCCAAACTGGCCAATTGCATCACGATCGGTTTGTTCGTGAGTAAAAGTGAAGTAGTTATAACCCGCTTGTTTGCATAACTCTGCTGACTTACGCATGACGTACTTTCGGGCCAATGCGCGGTCAGTGTTGGTATTGCCAACAAAGCTTATCTGCCAGCTATCGGGTGCAATCTGTGCGGTTTCAAATCCTTTACCGAAAGACCAAAATTGCTTTTCGGTATCGTAGGAAGTGGCACAAGCTGAAAGCATCAGAGCTAATCCAGCACATAAAAACGTTTTTCTGATAAGTGTCATGGTCTTGTCTCGTCAGGTTGTTTAGAAGCTATAGTTCACGCCAAGGGTAGTCACCCACTGGTTGTTACTGTCTATTAGCGGAGAGTCTGCCATGTTGGCACCTATGTGCGAGTAACCTGTGGCTTGAGTAATATCTAAATGCTTAGTGACTGGAATAACCAAAGCGTAGCCTAGCTTATATGCAAAGGTGCCGTCGGCTTGATAGGCAGGGCGCTGCGCCGTAGCTTCAGATGACGTCACACCTGTGTAGTAGTTTGCAAAGTCTTTACTGAAGTAGTGCACACCCGCATAAGGCACCAGATCACCGAAGCCTACATTTATTGGATGGTAATAGGTGATATCAGCCTGAAAACCATCATAAATATTGGTGACATCGTGTTGGAATTTAGTTGATAGCGTGCCATTTCCTAAATGAATGTCGGCGTTTAAACCCAGATCGCCACTGAACTTGCGATCCTTCATGCCCGTTAAAATATCCGCATCATCGGCATCAAAGCCAGGATTGGCAACGGCAAAGATACTGAAATTAACGGCACTATCGTTCGTGCCTAAAAAGCGGTAGTTGATGCCGGACAGATCGGCGTTGAAGTCTTCACCGTGGTAGCCGCCATTGAGGTAGGCACCTGTCTGGTGATCTTGACCCTTATAAAACTGACTACCAGTAGCAACACCTGCGCCAGCAAAGAATTGATCTTGATGACTATAGATATTACCGTTACGAATGTAGGTATTGCTTTCAGCAAGAGCGTGGCTTGACATCAAAACACTTGTAATTACAAAGCAAATTTTTTTCATTTTTTTATCCTTAAGACATCTGTCTAGTGACTGTGATGCCACTATATTTCACTTCTTAAAAGGACTCTGTATCCGAATGTAACCTAGACCATGTATCGCAGCCTTCTCGCATCGTCTGGCGCTGGTGAGCTCGTGGAGCTGATTACGATGACCTTTTGCTAAGCCGGAGGGATAAGATAAACAAGACTAGGTCATAGATAGCTTTGATTGAATGGAGGATAGGGTGCTGTGATGAGATGATATAAAGGTAAAAAGTTATGCCTCTAAAGCTATTTGAAATCAATAGCATCAGGGGGATTTGACCCGATGCTATTGGTCAGTCATTCAAACAACTCGCCGACTAAGCCAAGGGGCTAAGGACAAGGTAATCTAAATTGATCGGACAGTTGGTTTAATCGCACTAATAGCTCTGGTGATAAGGTGACTTTTAAACTGTCGATGTTTTCTTTCAGTTGATATAAGTCGGTGGCGCCTATGATATTGGAGCCGACAAACTTACGTGAGTTAACAAAAGCTAACGCCATTTGTGCGGGCGTGAGCTTGAACTCGCGGGCCAAATCGACATAGGCTTTTGTAGCCTCCAGAGCCATTTGCGAACCTGTATAGCGGGCGAAACGCTTAAACAAGGTCAGGCGCGCGCCTTCAGGCCATTGGTCGTTGCAATATTTTCCCGTCAAGGCACCAAAGGCCAGTGGCGAATAGGCCAGTAATGGCAAGTTTTCGCGGTGACTGATTTCGCTCATGCCGACTTCGAAACTGCGATTAAGCAAGTTATAGGGGTTTTGCACACTCACAATACGCGGCAAACCATGTTTTTCGGCGAGTTGCAGGTATTTCATCAAGCCCCAAGGCGTTTCGTTCGACACACCGATATAGCGCACTTTACCTTGGCGGATCACTTCGGCGAGCGCTTCTAGGGTTTCAAGTATCGGTGTTTGATGTTCATGCTCTTGTTGATCGTAAAACAGTTCACCAAAGAAATTGGTATTACGGTCAGGCCAATGGATTTGATAAAGGTCGATAGTGTCTATTTGGAGGCGTGCTAAAGACGCATCGACCGCTTGGTGGATGTTGTTCCAGTCCAGCGCCATATTTTTGCGAATGTAATCACTTTTACCCCCCGGTGCGGCAATTTTAGTGGCGATCACTAAGTCGTCTCGGTTACCGCGGGCCTTAATATATTGCCCTAGGATACGCTCGGTTTCCCCTTGGGTCTCCGGCTTAGGTGGTACGGGATACATTTCCGCCGTATCGATAAAGTTGATGCCATTGCCTATGGCGTAGTCCAGCTGTGCAAACGCTTCGGCTTGGGTATTTTGTTCGCCCCAAGTCATAGTGCCCAAACAAATTTTACTGACCTCAAGATTAGAATGCGGTATGCGTCTGTATTCCATCTATTTCTCCTACGGAAACTCTCTTAGTTTGAGGCTACCAAGCTTTTGCTGTAAAGCAAAGGTTAAACCATAGGTTGAAATGTTAGTGCGCTAAAAATAGCCAGCAAGTTTAGCCATCCTGCCCCATTTTGAGGCATGCCATTGGTTGAAGTTTGTTCGCTGAGTTGCTCTTTTAACGGTTTTAGCGCTTTACTGCACTGAAATGGAGATTTTTGCTTATTTTTGTAAACCTTAGGTACTACTAAATCAGTAATGACGTATTTATGAATAAATTGTTATAAAACTACATTTGCAGATTACAGTAAGTAAGGATGTGAATCTGCGTCACAAAATTGCGTAAATTTACGTATCTAACTTACGAATTTGCAGCGGAATGTGACGCCAATATCGGAATCTGCGTTAACAAATCTCTACCCTAAATTTATCTAAAAATTTTTCATGGTTGATATTTGTGATGGCAGATTTTTCAAACCAAATTGTAACGATCAAAAAAGGCCTCGACTTGCCGATTGTTGGTGAGCCGCGACAGGTCATTGAACTCGGTGCTAAGCCATCCCAAGTGGCTGTTCTGGGAGAAGAGTTCGTTGGGCTTAAGCCGACGATGTTGGTCGAAGAGGGTGATTTTGTTCAAAAGGGCCAAGTCCTATTTGAAGACAAAAAAACGCCTGGTGTGTTGTTCACTGCACCCGCTAGTGGCCAAGTCGTAGCAATTAACCGCGGCGAGCGTCGAATTTTACAATCAGTCGTCATTCGTTGTGATGACGGTGAAAACCACGATGGGCAGATTTCTTTCGATATCCATCAAGACATCGCCGCTCTCCCTCGGCCAACCGTTCAAGACCAGTTGGTGAAGAGTGGTCTATGGACTGCACTGCGTACTCGGCCTTTCTCGCGCGTGCCTGCGCTCGATAGCACGCCAGCAGGTATTTTCGTCACCGCTATCGATACTAATCCACTAGCCGCAGATCCCCGTTTGATTATCGCCGAGCAAACCGAGGCTTTTAAAGCTGGCTTGCTGGTGTTGAGCCGTTTAACCGAAGGCAAGGTTTACCTGTGCCAGGATAAGGGCGAAGCGATTGTTAAAGAAGCATTACCACAACTTGAGGTGCGCCGTTTTGATGGTGTTCATCCTGCGGGTTTAGTGGGCACTCATATTCACTTTACCTTGCCAGTGAGTTTAGAACGTCAGGTATGGCATATCGGTTATCAAGATGTGATTGCCTACGGCAAGTTATTCCAAACCGGTGAGTTGTATACCGACCGCATCGTCGCCTTAGGTGGCCCGAGCGTGCTGAACCCGCGTTTACTGCGCACTCAATTGGGCGCTGAGCTAAGTGCCTTAGTGAGTGATGAAATCAAACCTGGCCATAACCGCGTGGTATCGGGATCTGTGTTATCTGGCCATACCGCGGCGGGCGTACATGACTTTTTAGGCCGATTCCACAACCAAGTGTCAGTGTTGAGCGAAGATTCGCAGCACCATGTTCTCCCTTGGGTGCGCGGTGGTTCTGACAAATTCTCCATCACTCGTGCCGTAACATCACGTCTGTTTGGTGCGACTAAATTGTTCGAGTTTACGACTCATCAGGGCGGTTCAGCTCGCGCCATGATGGCTTTTGGTCAGTTAGATCGCGTGATGCCACTGGATATTTTACCCACCTTGCTTGTTCGAGACTTAGTGGTGCGTGATACCGATGAGGCGCAGGCCTTAGGTGCATTGGAGTTAGATGAAGAAGATCTGGCGCTGTGTACCTTCGTATGTCCCGGCAAATATGACTTTGGTAAAGAATTACGTGCCTGTCTAGATGTTATTGAGAGGGAAGGTTAATGACCAAACAAGTGAAAAAACCTGATTTACAGGACGCCTCTGATTTACAACAAGAGTACTACGCAACGGGTAAGTCGATGAAGGGCTTTTTGCGCTCACTCGTCATTGCCAATGGTCGTAGCACTAAGGGCCAAGTGCATGTGCGTGACGCGATTGACGTGAAACGTACCATGACGCTAGTCGGTTTGTGTTTACTGCCCGCCATTTTATTCGGTCTATATAACATTGGCCTACAGGCACAGCTTGCGCTCGCGGGCGGATTATCGACGCCAGATATTTGGAAGTTAGAAATCTTTAATACCCTGTTTGGCAGCCTTAGCCAAGACACTGGGATATTAGGTTTATTCCTCTATGGTCTTAGTTTTTATCTGCCGATTTACCTGACAGCACTGCTCACCAGTTTGTTTTGGGAAGTGGTGTTTGCGCGGGTTCGTGGTCAAGAGTTGCACGAAGGCTTCTTCGTGACGGCCCTGCTGTTTACCTTAATCTTGCCAGTATCGACACCGTTGTGGCTGGTGGCCATGGGGATTTCCTTTGGTGTGGTCGTGGCTAAAGAGCTGTTTGGCGGCATGGGATATAACTTCCTTAACCCTGCGCTGGCAGGCTTGGCTTTTATCTACTTCGCCTATCCATCTGAAGTTTCAACCATTAAACAGCTCGTTGCCGTTGATGGTTTCTCTGGTGCAACAGCGCTGGCACAAACCGCAGCGGGCAAGTTGAGTTTTGCCGATTACTCTTGGTTTAGCGCCTTTAGCGATCCTAACTGGTGGAACAACTTTTTTGGCTTTACCGTGGGCGCGATTGGCGAAACCAGCACCTTAGCGATTTTGATCGGCGGTTCATTATTGCTGATCAGCCGCTTAGCGGATTGGCGCATTGTGCTCGGTGTGTTGCTGGGCATGATAGCGACTGCAACGCTGTGTAATTACATCGGTTCTAGCAGCAATCAAATGATGGCAATGCCGTGGACTTGGCATCTTGTCACTGGCGGTTTTGCGCTGGCGATGATGTTTATGGCCACCGATCCTGTGACCACTTCGTACACTCGCCAAGGCAAGTTTGCCTACGGTGCTTTGATTGGTTTTATGACTGTGCTTATCCGTGTCGCTAACCCCAAAATGCCTGAGGGCGTGATGTTAGCCATTCTGTTCGCCAACCTTTGGGCGCCGCTGTTCGATTATCTGGTGGCCCGCGCCAACATCAAACGGAGATTAAAACGTCATGGTATTTAAGAAAGATACTGTGGTGGGGACCATGATCTTCACCATCACGCTCTGCCTCCTGTGCTCTTTTATGATCACAGGCACTGCAGGCATATTGAAAGAACGTAAAGTCGCCAAAAAACGTGACGAAGTGCAGCGCTATGTGTTGATGGCCGCCGATGTGAACTTAGGTCAGGGCAATGAGTTTAGAGAGATTTTCGCTAAATCCGTGAAGCCATTATTGATCAACCTAGACACAGGTAAGGTGGACTCAGACGCTAACGTCCTCGATTTCGATGAGCGTATGGCGGCAATTAATCCTGAGACTTCAAGTGCGCCGAAAAAAGATATCGCCAAGATTAAAACCCGTGCGAACGATGCCCGCGTGTTTAAAGTGCTCGATGCCAACGGCAAGTTAGACAGTGTGGTTGTGCCTTTCTATGGCAAAGGTCTGTGGTCGATGATCTACGGTTATGTGGCGGTTGAACCCGATTTCAACACCATTAAAGGGCTCGTCGTGTACGAGCATGGTGAAACCCCTGGTATCGGCGATTTTTTAACTGATCCTAAGTGGGTGTCACTATGGAAGGGTAAGCAATTGTTTGATGAAAAAGGCAAGTTTTCGATACGTCTTGTGAAAGGCGGCGCTAAAGAAGGCGATATTCATGGTGTCGATGCGGTAAGTGGCGCGACCATGACGGGCCGCGGCGTGCAGCGCGCAATGGAGTTTTGGTTTGGCGTTGAGGGTTTTCAAACCTTCTTCAATCAGCTGAAAGCGACGGCCACGCAGGGTGAATTGCAAGGTGAGTTGGGAGAGGCAAAATGAGCAACACTTTATCCATGCGTGACATGTTAACGGGGCCAGTGTTTGCCAATAACCCCGTCGCGATGCAAGTGCTGGGCGTATGTTCGGCACTGGCGGTCAGTAACTCAATGCAAACCGCTGTGGTGATGACACTGGCAGTGACCTTTGTGTTGGTGTTTTCTAACCTGATTATCTCTGCCATCCGTAACTTTATCCCGACCAGTGTGCGGATTATCGCGCAGATGACGGTTATCGCCTCCTTGGTGATTATCGTCGACATGGTTCTGCAGGATGTAGCCTATGAGTTATCTAAGCAACTTTCTGTATTCGTTGGGTTAATTATCACTAACTGTATCATCATGGGCCGCGCAGAAGCCTTCGCCATGAAGTATCCACCGCATTTAGCGGTCGTCGATGCGCTTGGTAATGCGACAGGTTATGGCTTGATTTTGATCAGCGTCGCCTTTGTACGCGAGCTGTTAGGGACGGGTAATTTATTCGGTCACCCTGTGTTCACCACCATCGAAAATGGCGGCTGGTACTTGCCAAACGAGATGTTCAAGTTACCACCGAGCGCCTTCTTCCTGATTGGTGTGTTGATCTGGACTATCAATGTGATCCAGCGGAAACGGGGTTAAGGAGCAGATATGGAACACTATATAAATCTATTTTTGCAGGCCACTTTTATCGACAACATGGCGCTGTCGTTCTTCTTGGGCATGTGTACTTTCTTGGCCGTGTCTAAAAAGGTGTCAACCGCCTTTGGTTTAGGCGTTGCCGTGATTGTGGTGATGACCTTAGCCGTGCCGTTAAACCAACTGATTTACGTCAAAGTGCTCGCACCTGGCGCACTGTCTTGGGCGGGATTACCCGGTATCGATTTAAGTTACCTGCAACTGATCACTTTCATTGGTGTGATTGCGGCATTAGTACAAATCCTTGAAATGTTTTTGGATAAGTACATTCCTAGCCTGTATGACTCCCTTGGGATCTTTTTACCTTTGCTCACAGTGAACTGCGCGATTTTTGCCGGGGTGATCTTTATGGCGAACCGTGATTACAACTTCGGTGAGTCAGTGGTGTTTGCGATGGGCTCGGGTCTTGGTTGGGCGGTGGCGATTGTACTGCTGGCGGGACTGCGCGAAAGAATGAAATTCAACGCGATTCCCGAAGGCTTACAAGGTATTGGTATCACCTTTATTACTACAGGCTTGATGGCGCTGGGCTTTATGTCTTTCTCAGGGATCTCGCTGTAAAGCTACAGTAGGCGAGCCAAGAATTGAGAAAGTGAAACCAGATTCTTTTTAGAAAAGAGCTAGAAAAGGGTAATACGATGGAAATGGCAATTGGCATAGGCATGTTCACGCTAGTGGTCTGTCTATTGGTGATAGTGATTCTAATCGCCAAAAAGAAATTAGTGGCTACGGGTGAAGTGACGATCAGCATCAACGAAGATGCCGAAAAAAGCATTCAAGTTGCCGCGGGTGATAAGTTACTCGGCGCTTTGGCGAGTCAGAGTATTTTTATTCCGTCTGCCTGTGGTGGCGGCGGAACCTGTGGTCAGTGCCGAGTGAAAATCAAATCGGGCGGCGGTGATATTCTGCCGACTGAAATGGGCCATATCACTAAGAAAGAGGCTAAAGAAGGTTGTCGTCTCGCCTGCCAAGTCTCAGTGAAAACCGATATGGAACTTGAGCTCGACGAAGAAATATTTGGGGTGAAGAAGTGGCAATGTCAGGTGATCTCTAATGATAACAAGGCGACTTTTATCAAGGAGTTATTGCTTGAGTTACCCGAAGGTGAAGATGTTCGCTTTAAAGCAGGGGGTTATATTCAAATTGAAGCGCCAGCCCATGTGGTGAAATACGCTGACTTTGATATTCCTGAAAAATACCGTGGCGATTGGGATAAATACGGCCTGTTTGACATTGTCTCTACCGTTAATGAAGAAGTGTTGCGCGCTTACTCTATGGCCAACTATCCCGATGAAAAGGGTCGCATTATGCTGAACGTGCGGATTGCGACGCCGCCATCGGCCAATGTGCCAGCGGGCAAGATGTCATCTTACATCTTCAACTTGAAAGCGGGCGATACAGTGACGATTTCTGGGCCATTCGGAGAGTTCTTTGTGAAGGAAACCGATGCGGAAATGGTGTTCATCGGCGGCGGTGCGGGCATGGCACCTATGCGTTCACACATTTTCGATCAGCTTAAGAGTAAGAAAACCACACGTAAAATGAGCTTCTGGTACGGTGCTCGTTCGACCCGTGAAGTGTTTTACCAAGCGGATTTCGATGCCCTAGCGGCCGAGAATGACAACTTCGTCTGGCATGTGGCGTTATCTGAGCCATTGCCTGAGGATAATTGGACTGGCTACACTGGCTTTATTCATAATGTGATTTATGAGAATTATCTTAAAAATCATAAGGCACCAGAAGACTGCGAGTACTACATGTGTGGTCCTCCAATCATGAACTCTTCAGTAATTAAGATGCTTGAAAGCTTAGGCGTTGAGCCCGAAAACATCCTACTCGATGATTTTGGCGATTAGGTTGTAAGTGAGTAATAAAAAATCGCGTTAAGCCCAGCTTAACGCGATTTTTGTTTATAGGGCTTTTTATCATTTCGCAGTTTTTAGCTTTCGCATTTTGATGCTATTTAGTACCTCACCTAGCTAAAGGATTTGCCGCCGTGGCGGGTTAAATAGCTCACCATGCGCTCACTCTCAGCGGTATAGCATCCCATGCGAAACTCACCGTGCCAGTAAGCAATATCGAGCGGATGATACCCCTGCGAGTTTGGATGATTCACATTGGCCCCCGCATCCACCAATAATTTGAGCAGTTCAAAAGACTGCAACTCACAGGCATGCAAGAGTGCCGTCATCGCATTTTCGTCCACGTCTTCAAGATCCGCGCCATTGGCAATAATGCGCTTAACAGCAAGCGTATCTTTGGCTTTAACCGCATCGATGAGTTCAGTGCTCATTTGATCGCTATTTAACCTCATCCAAAGGATTTAATTTAAGTGGATTTAGCCTAGGTTTCTTTAACTTGTGGGCGAAACTCCGTAAGCTGAGTAGCTTATACCTAAATGCTTATGTCTACAGGTATAACTTATCATGGATGTAATAGTTGTAGGATAGGAGGCTTGTTTGAAAAAGTTAGCAGTAGTATCACTTATCTGTTTCTCCCTCAGCGCATGCTCTTCACTCAATGAAGTTAAATTGGATTCTCAATCGGTATCCAGCTACATAGGTGAAAAGGTCAAAGTCACCACAATATCTGGCGAACAAATGGAATTTCAAGTTGAAAGTGCAACGGAACAGCAGATCGAGGGAGAAGGGCAACTAGTCAAAATTGAAGATATACAGACGTTGGAAGTTGAGGAGTTTAGCCCACTAAAATCGATATCACTTTCTGCAGGCTTATATATGTTAGGTGCGATAATTATTACTATTGTCGTTTTATAGCCATTTTAAATGTGTATTAGCTGCAACTTGAGATATTCAGTCTACAAACTGGGGCAGACTGCCACTTGGTTTATACTGCTCGGATTAGCTTCGTCGCCCTAGGTATCACTTTGTTGTGTCATTTTTATATGGAATATTTCCTTTATAATTCAATTGTAAAGATTAAATTGTATTATCCATAAAAAGCGCTTGTGATAAGCTTGCTTTTTTCTAGCAGGCAGCATTATTTGTTAATTACGTTAAGGATAACCCATGCGTTTGAGTGTCATCAGTACCCTGTTGACTGGTTTTTTATTATTCCCAAGTGCCAATAGTTTTGGTCTGTTATTAGAAACAGGTGCTGAACAAGAGCAAATCGGGCAAGGCAGTAGCTCTATTGCCGTTGAAAGCCAAACCGCATCTTCAGTATCGAAGGTGGCGGAGATCAAGACCTTAATCCAAACCGCAATAAAGGATTCGCCGCAGCCATTTAGTGGCAGTGTTATCCTGCTTGAGCAGGACAAGCCGCAGCTTGAACTGCAAAAGGGTGAAGGTATTAGTCAAGATTCGCGCTTTGTGATGGCATCACTTTCTAAACAAATCACCGCAACCTTGATATTGCAGGCACTCGATGCGGGGAAACTCGACTTAAACCTATCGCTTAATCATTATCTTTTTGGTGATGCTGAAGGGAATAATAAGGCGCTAAAAGGCCTGGATGCAGGTATAAATCCAAGTGCGGATGCACTTAATTCCAGTCGATATGACGCGCGGATTACGCTGCACCAACTGCTAACTCATACATCGGGTGTCGATAAACTGGGTAAGGCCAATCGATTCGAGCCGGGTAGCCAATTTGAATACTCCAACTTTGGTTATTCACTGCTTGGGCAAGTGCTTGAGAAGGTCAATCACCAATCCTTTGCCGAGCAAGTGGCGCAGTTTGCAACGCGATACCAGCTTAATGGCCTGAGTGCTGAGCTTGGCAGTATTGAGACTATTCGCGCCAAAGTGCCTTCACTCGCCGTAGGTTTACAGGAAAGCGAGGTGATTGCCCCTGCTGACTTAGTGCTTGATGAAGCTTTGTTACCTGCCGGGGGATTGATTGCTTCAGCGCCAGCTTATGCCGCCTTTCAGCATCTATTACATTCTGGCAAGTTGATGAGTGCAAAGAGTTATCAACGGATGACAACGGCGTATACCGAGATCCAATTCTTATGGCCGAATATGCGCTATGGCTATGGGGTGAGGATCAATAAGGACGATGGTCTCGTCGAATACAGTCATACGGGCTATTTATCTGGCTATATGTCGATGACACTACATTATCCCGAATTTAATTTGGATCTGGTGATGCTGGAAAATCTATCGCTAAATCTTAATGATCGCGCTCGAGTATTTGAACTGCATAATCAGATACGTCAAATCATTCGTAGCCAGTTACTGCTTATTAAAACATCACTTACACCAGTGATTTGACTAAACTGACTACTGACATAAGTGCCCTTATGCTGATATTAAGCACGGTACTTCGGTACTTAAAAGATTACTAAGATATAGTTTCTGCGGGAGATAATGGCTACTATCTCCCGCGTTAAGGGAATAAATATAATCTTTTACTACTTAATGTCGCCATATTTAATTGAATCACGACTATCTGTTTCATATATCATTTCATATTCATAGTTCAATGAGTCTAACAAGCTAATTATATAATCTTCGGATTTAATTCTTTCGTATCCAGGAAAATCTTGGTGGAAAATGATACTCAATAACCAGCTGCATTCTGGTTTTGATGGTGCGAAAGTATTTTCATCAAGATCTACATTGGGAAATAGTTTAATGAATGTGCCTGTCTCTTTATTTAGATTCCAATGGTAATGTTTTATCCTGAATGGTAAAAAACTCTCAAGCATAGTAGGGTTCTTAGCTGTAGATGTTTTTCTATCTATTAATGCTAGAAATTCTTTTAATTTATTATGAATTGTTTTTTCATCTTTACTTGTTGATTTTATACCAAATAGTACTTGATGTTTCATATGGTTGAATCTCCTCATTGAATAGATTTTATCGGCACTGGTGTCTTTTAAAGAGCCATTTTCTTTAGTTAAGGGTGTAAGTTTGTTAGCTAACAGAGAATTTAAACTCTATTTTAATGATTAACGCCCCTAAAAATGAGACGTTAATCTGTGACTTACAGTTACCAAAAGCGCTTTCTAAGTGCGGTCTCGATATCAATCTCAACCCTAAAGTACTGCAAAATCGTCCAAACTGAATCGACTAAGGCTTCGGTAAGCGCTGGATAATCATCCTCGATAATTCCGTTAATTTCTTCGACGGTTTCATCTATATATTCCTGAACACCTTCCTCAAATTCGGCCTTTGTCGCTTGATTGCGGAAAAAGCTAAAGTTGTCGAGCTTTTCTATCAATTGATCAATAAGGACTCTCACCGAATTGAGTTGCTCAACTGTGATCGTCGGATCGGTGGCGATCAGTTTAAAAAAGCTATGCACTTTGGTTTTGAGATCGAATAGCGTTGGGATTTTATCTCGATTTGCCGCCGCATTACTCACCTCTAATTTGGCTTGCTTGACGGGGGCAGGTGTCACATTCACCTCAGATGCTTGCGGATTGGCCGTCATAGGCTCGGCATTGCTCGAAGCTGTTACTGGTATTGCGCGATTATGGGCTATGGTTGTGGGGGCTGGCGGTATCTCGCGCCCCAGTGTTTGTAGCAGGCGGCGCTGGAAATAGCTTTGCGGCAGGGCTTTGCTAAGTGCTTGTTCAAGCTGAGTTTCACTGTAGGAGGCTATCTGCAGCAGCGCTTCGAAAATCTCTTTATATTCTTGCTCAATAGCCGCTATTAGCGGGCTATTGCCTAAGCTATTGGTCACGGTTAAGTCGGCGCCATATTGCTGCAAAAGTCTTAAGATCCGCACCGCCGTTGATTCAAAGCGGGGGAACTCGATTGAACTGCCGCCTATCACAGCGCAAAGGGCTGGGGTGGTGTCTTCGGCATTGATGGCATTTGGGTTGGCGCCATGTTCGAGTAGCGCCTCTACGCAGGACTGTGCGCCGTAGTAACTGGCGCACATTAATGGCGTAAATTGCTCATCCACCGAGAATTCTTCTAACTTTGCTCCATGGCGCAGTAATAGTTCTACGGTTTTTCGCCGCATAGGGCCGGTAATTTCATCCCACCAGTAGGTCGAAATCGCCTTGTGTAGAATGGGCGAATTATCGTGGCCACAATGGGTAAAAATATCCCCGCATTGGTGAATGAGCCATTCAAGTAGTTGGATTCGACAGGAGATGGCCGCCGCGGACACATAGTTAGTGTTGTAGATATTGGTGAGGCTTAAATCTAGCCCCTTGGTGAGCAGATATTCCATCACTTGGATAAGCGTTGCTTGATCTTCTTTCCCTGAACCACGCTGGCAGATAGTGAGTAAGGTTGGTTCATCCACCGCCCCAAATTTTTTATTGATATCCATACCATATTGCAGGAACAGATCGAAAAACTCGGGCAGAAAGGTTTTCTTTTCGACCATTGGATAAACCAATAGTCGTAAATTCGACCAGACTAACATCTCATAGGGTTTACCCGTATTCACAAATTCGGCATTTGGATTAGCGCCATATTTGAGCAACAGTTCAAGGGCTTGGTAGATGTAGCTCCGTTTATTCGGATCGGTAAATTGGGCATTATTAATATATTGGTTGAGTAAGGGTGAATGGTCGGCATCAGGCGGTGTCATCCTATAGATACGATTGATCTCGACGGTGGCCTTAATCAGTTTTTCGATAATCCTAAGGTCAAATTCTGAGGTCAATGCTGCATAGACCAAACTTTTAGCGTGGGAGTCGGCTTTGAGCTGCGGATAATGGTCTAACAGGTATTCAGTGTAGTCTTGCGCTTTGGCGTAAACGCATAGTTCGAGTAAATTGGCATCATCCCAGAAGCTGCTATCGTTGGCCATAATATAGCGTGACTTTTTAAATGCAGGGAAGCGTTTAACTAAGGGAGAAAATGTTTCTACTCCCCAAAATTCGCTCGAAGAAATAATGTTTTCAATCAGGCTTAATTTGCCAATGTCTAATGGGATATCTTTATTAATGATATGCAGGAACAGATCTTTATTGCGTTCATCATATAATATTTCTAGTGGATTATTTAATTCACCATTAGTCCAAAAGCTCACCGGTTTATTGATATCTAAGTCAGCTGCAAGTAGAAGGTCGATCATGTCTCTACGTTGATGGTCTTGATAGATATATTGCGGATTAGGATGAAATAGATAGTTGAGCCAGCAATTATTATATTGATTTTGAAAGTAAAGATTGGCACTGGAGTCTAGGTATAGGGTAACGAGTTCTGAGTTGTTATATTCAATAGCCGAATGCAAGGCACTGAAACCATTACATTCGATTTTAGCGCCTTTGCTGAGCAAGTATTTTATAAGCACTAAATCGGACTGAGGACTGCAAGATAGGGGAACTAATATATTGCAGGGCGAAATATTGAGATCAATAAAGTTGAGATCTCCACTATCGGCAAGAAATTGATCAACTTTCTTTATTTTAGCCGAGGTCGAAAGCGTGTTATCTAGGCATATTTCCCGAAGTGTGAGTTTCTTATCACTAAAAATCCAACTGAGCATAATGTTCCCTATTTAATGCCGTTAACAAAATGGTATCAAACGCCTTTCAATTTATTAAAAATTGAGTGAGGTGAAATTGCCATATTTTAATGCATTTAAGTTAAGAAAAACTATGCCCTAAGACTGATAATTAAAATGCTCCTGTTTGAATAACATTTTGTGATACAAATTGATAATGCCAAACAAGTTGCATGATGACATGTTTGGCATTGTTACTTTGATTGGAATTCTGCTTCATATCCTATTGATTAAGCTCTAGCAGCATCGGCATTTCGCAGGCGTCGTGGCCTGTGTTCCCTAGGGGAGCCGACAGATGTACAAAGCCTAATTTCTCATAGAGTTTTACGGCTTCATTTAGTACAGCGGTGGTTTCTAAATAGCAGCTTTGATAACCCGTTTCGCGGGCGAAATCGAGTGCCAGCAGCGCTAAACGTTTGGCTAAACCTTTACCGCGAATTTCGGGCATAAAGTACATTTTTTGCAGTTCACAAACACCCTCATTGTTGGCTAATGGCGCAATACCGGCGCCGCCTAAAATGCGGCCCTCTAATTCAATAATCCAATAGTTGGCGCCCGCTTGGGAGTAAATCTGGCTTAGGCAATCTAAGGTCGGGTCCGCCACGCTATAGCCTTTATCCGCGGTTAAGCCGTATTCGGCCGAAACATCGCGGATGACTTTGGCAATTGCGGCATCATCTTGGGCTGTGGCTTGGCGAATGTGGCAACCACTTTGCTGCTTGGCGTTATGTACGGCTTGGTTATATAACACAAGGGCCTCTTCGATTTGTGAAGTTTGCAATGGAGTCAGTTGGGCTAAGATCCCTTGGAATAATTGATTCTGCTGAGTATCCAATTTAACGAGTAACTTCTTACCCGCAGGTGTCAGTTGCACAACTAAGCAGCGACTGTCCCGTGGGTGCACCTGACTCTGGGCAAGATGTTTATCGATCAAATGTTTGATAGCGCGGCTCGCATTGGACTTATCTATGCTGAGTTTGCTTGCAAGCTCTTTGATGGTCAGGGGCTGCTTGCCTATCTCAAACAGGGCATGGGCTTGCACGGGCGAAAGGGGTAAATCCCCAAAGGCGGCGTTGAGCATGCCTAAATTTCTCACCAGATAGCGAGACAAATGCCTAAGTTGGGCGGATGAGCCTGACTCAGTCGTTTGCTTAGTTTGAGTCACAGGCTTCGCAGGATCTTGAGCCAATGGTGCGTCTGTTTGAGCCATAGTCGAATAGGTTTGGTTGCATGTCACAACTAAGTTAGCGGGCTTTAATTCCTCTTGCAACATATTACTAACAATCTACTGTGTAAATATCAGGATTCAATAATGGCGCCATGGCGAGAATAATCGCTTGGGTGTAATTACTTTCACGGGTCGCATGGCCGTGGGTGAGTAAACCTATGGCACCGCCTTTTTGCTTAATATTGATTGTATTGAACAACCTATCCATGACATCCCCGAGTTCTTCCCCCGCTTCTAATGCCCGATAAACTTGCATTGGTAAAGGTAAAATCGCACTGCGGCCAATGGCAAGCTGGTCTTTATGGCCAATCGCGATATAGGCGAATGTGGCAGGGCCAAAGTCGAAACAATCGACACCGCCTTCCATCGCAAAATAGTAATCGGCTTTAGTCTCTTGCGGGTCCTGCTGTTGACAATAGCGCACCCGATTGATCGCCCCTTGGCGAGTGTCGAGATCTGTCATTGGCTGCGCCGCAACACCAGAAGGGGCATCCATACCGCTGGCTTCTATGATGCTCTCAGGGAACAGCTGTGCTATGGCGTTAGTTGCCGCGTTGATTTTTACTGGGTTTTTAGAACCCACTTTTATCTTAATAATGTTTTGTTGCATATAAGTTATTTATTTTGGATTTTAATGTGGACGCTCGTTTGAATCATTGCTTAAATGGTCTGAGGTGTCTAAGCGTTTGGGTTTTCTATTCTGCCACAGTCGTCGGCGAAGCTCAGTAAAAAAGCCAACAGTAGGGGAGGCAATAGCCAGCCTTAGGGACTAGGAAGCGACATGCAACTATTGCTCCTTCAGTAATTTGGGCTGGAATAGGCAGTAAGGCTATGTCATTGAAGGAACCAAAACCAAGAGATAATAATAATGAAATTCAACAAACTCGTGATTGCTATGGGAATGGCCTGCGGTGTAATACTGACCGGCTGTAACGATAGCGAAGATAGCACTACGCCTACCGAACCTGAAACTCAACTGCAAGCTTTTGCCCCCAATGGTTTACTCAAAGCCAGTATTCGTCGTACGACCTACGGCGTGCCGCATATCCAAGCCGACAACTTAGAAAGTTTAGGTTTTGGTAGTGGTTATGCGCAGGCACAGGACAACTTATGTGTATTAGCCGATGGTTTTATCAAGGCGAACTCACAGCGTTCTATGTACTTTGGCCCCCATGCGTCGATTGACTTCACTACGGGTCAACCTACGGCGGAAGATAACGGTAACCTTATCTCAGATTTTGCCTATAAAGCGTTAAAGATCAGAGCGCAAGCCGAAGAAAAATGGCCGAAATTTAGTGAAAACTCTCGGGCACTTATCCAAGGTTTTGCCTCTGGTTATAACCAATATCTTGCTGATGTCGAAGCGGGCACACAAACGGCAGAACCTTTCTGTGGTGGTCAGCCTTGGGTGAAACCCATAGTGCCAGAAGATGTGGTGACTTATTTGTTTTCTATCGCCTTATTACCGGGCGCAGCTAACTTTCTCGATCTGATTTTTTACGCGAACCCAGGAGATGCACAGGAATACATGCCGCGTATCGTTGGGCCTGCGCCTAGCCAAGACCAAACTGCGTTTGTGGCCGATATGCAGTCTAAGTTGATTGCCCGCGCGGCTCGTATCACGACACCAGAGACCAATCCCCGCGATTTAGGTTCAAATGGTTGGGGTTTAGGGAAGGATAAAACCGAAAATGGTAAGGGCATGGTGCTAGGTAATCCGCATTTCCCGCATACGGGTAACCTGCGTTTTTGGCAATCCCATATTACGATCCCAGGGCATTTAGATATGATGGGCGGCTCGTTAGTGGGTATGCCTGGACCGATTAATATTGGTTTCAATAAAGATCTCGCTTGGACTCATACCTTCTCTACCGCTGAGCATTTTGTGATGTATAACCTTGAGTTAGTCTCAGGTGATCGGATGCAGTATTTGTTTGATGGTAAACCTATGCCTATCACCAAAGAGACAGTATCGGTTCTAGTGAATGCAGGTCCTGCGGGCATGCTGGTCGCCGAGAAAGATATTTATACTACGGCCAAAGGCCCTATGGTCGAAGCTCCTCCCGCTTTAGCGCCTTTTGGTTGGGATGATGGCAGTGCCTTTATGATCCAAGATGCCAATATGGGCACTATGGACCCTGTTGACCATTGGTTAGCCATGAACATGGCCACGAACAAAGAAGAGTTCCAACAGGCATTTAAGGACTACGATGGTGTCATCTTTAATAACACTATGTACGCCGATAAAGAGGGCAATGCTTTTTATATCGACGACTCAACTGTGCCAGGATTATCCGAATCTGCAGTCGTGTTGTTAAAAACCTCACCGGATATTAAAGCGGCTAAGGCAAAAGCCGGATTTACGATTTTACCCGGTAACACTTCGTTGTTTAGCTTCGATGGTCCTACGCCCTATGAACGTGCGCCCAAGCTTGAGCGCAGCGACTTTGTGCAAAACTCCAATGACTCCTTTTGGTCGACTAACTTGAATGAACCGCTGACTTACTTCTCGCCTATGTACGGCGCAGAGGCTGGACAGCTATCACTGCGGACACGGATGGGTTTGAGTTTAATGCAGGACGCCGCAGGGGCTGATGGCAAGTTCAGCTTGGAAGAACTCGAAGCGGCTGTGCTGTCGAATCGCAGTTATCTCGCCGAGTTAGTGCTGCCTGACTTGATTGCCCAGTGTGATGCCCAAGGCAGTACACCTGTGGTGGTGTCGGCGAGTTTATCTAAGGATGTCTCTTCGGCTTGTGCGGCATTAAAGGCGTGGAACGGTAAGCAAGATAACGACAGTAAAGGTGGTGCTTTACTACGTGAATTTGCCCATCTATTCAGCCAAACAACCATGTTGACCCAAGGATTCGATCCCGCTAATGCGGCAACGACACCTAAAACCTTGACTACGGATGGTAGTGCCTTAAAGGCCTTGGCTCATAGTGCGCTTAACCTTGAGGCCGCAGGTTTTGCCTTAGATGCGCCATTAGGGGATGTGCAATTTGTGGAGAAATCTCTGCCAGATGGAACGCCAAGTGGGTCGCGTTTACCTTGGCCGGGTAGCCATAATGCTGAAGGTGGATTCAACGTGTTTTCAACCAGTTTGTCGGGTGATGACACTTTGATCCCGCAGCACAAATACGCTGCTGTGATGGATGTAGTCACAGGCAAGGCGATGAGTTCTGGCTTAACGGCGAAAGGATACCAAGTGCGTTACGGGTCGAGTTGGATGATGGCGGTGAACTTTACCGATGAGGGGCCTGTGGCGCGGGGGATTTTAACTTACTCTGAGTCGAGTAATATCTTAATGCCTGCGTTTGCTGATCAAAGTATCTTGTACTCGAGTGCTAAAAGCTTCCGTCCTTTGTTGTTCAAAGAGGCTGACATAGCCCCAGCTGTAGTGTCGACAACTGAGCTGACACTACAAAAACCATAAGTTAGATTTTGCGCTTTAATCGTTAGCGGCTCACTTCGGAGTTGAATCCGGATGAGCCGTTTTTTATGCGTGTTTGCGACTGATAGCGATTTGTAAAAATTTAACATTAACGACTGTGATCTTGATCTACCTTAGACGTGAGTGTGCTGTGACGCGTCTTGTTTTGTTGATTTTTGTGACACATGTCCGGTTAGCTGTTTTTCTCGGCGCTTATGCAATGTCACTGGATTTGGCTTGAGGTGAATATCTTGTATTTTTAAGTGGCTTTTTATGTATATGTTTTGATGCTGTATTGAAAACTTATTACATTAAATCAGCGATCTAGATCTCAATATCAGTTTATTATGAAATTCCCTTACATAAAGCCGTGTCAGATCAACTTTTATGGGCTTTTTTTGGTTATCCTTAGCGCGAATTTATTATGCTAGTCACACCGTAAGGTAACTTTTATATGCAAAAAGATGCGACCAGTGTTCTTGGAACACCTCAAAGCACACAGAATCTAGATTCAACGAAACACTTACCTTGGACTCGCCAAGACACGACTTGGATGTTGAGTTTGTTCGGCACTGCCGTTGGCGCTGGAATTTTATTTTTACCTATCAATGCGGGCATGGGCGGCTTTTGGCCTCTTGTGTTAATGGCAGTGATCATTGGTCCTATGACCTATCTTGCCCACCGTGGCTTATCTCGTTTTGTTTGTTCATCAAGCATTCCTGGTAGCGACATTACTCAAGTAGTTGAAGAGCATTTTGGTGTTGGTGCGGGTAAAGCCATTACCGTACTGTATTTCTTTGCTATCTACCCGATTGTATTAATTTACGGTGTGGGTATTACCAACACTGTTGATAGCTTTATCGTCAATCAGTTAGGCATGGCATCGCCACCACGCTTCATTCTATCGGGTGTATTGATCCTCGGTATGATGGCTGTAATGGTCGCAGGTGAGAAATTCATGCTCAAAGTGACACAATTGCTGGTGTATCCGCTGGTGGGTATTTTGGCCTTTATGTCTATCTACCTGATCCCTGAATGGAAAATGGATGCTTTACTCGTTGTACCAGAAGCGGGTGCATTTTTAGGCACAGTTTGGTTAACGATTCCAGTTTTAGTGTTTGCCTTTAACCATTCTCCAGCGATTTCACAGTTTTCTGTGTCATTGAAACGTGACCATGGCGCGAATGCTTCTCGCAAAGCTGATGTTATTTTACGTAATACTTCCATGATGTTAGTGGGCTTTGTGATGTTGTTTGTGTTCTCTTGTGTGCTGTCATTATCGCCAGCACAATTGGCCGAAGCGAAAGCTCAGAATCTGCCGATTTTGTCTTATCTCGCCAACGTGCATTCAAGTGGTTTTGTGAGCTACTTTGGTCCATTAATCGCCTTTATCGCGATTGTGTCTTCTTTCTTTGGCCATTACATGGGCGCGACAGAAGGCATGAAGGGGATTATTGTTAAGCAGTTAGACACGAATAAAAAAGGTATTTCAGAGCAAAAAATCAACAAATTTATTCTGGTGTTTATGTTTGTGACGATTTGGGCCGTGGCAATCAAAAACCCAAGTATTTTGAATATGATTGAAGCTTTAGGTGGCCCAATTATCGCGGCTATCCTGTACTTGATGCCTATGTACGCTGTATACAAAGTGCCAGCATTAAAAGCACACCGTGGTCGCATCAGCAATATCTTCGTGGTTATAGCGGGTTTATTGGCAATGACGGCTATTCTGTTTGGCTTCTTTCGTTAAGTTTTAATCTTAGTAGGAACGCGGTTTGAATGTGAATCGTGAGTCGTAAAAAGAAAAGGATCGTGCCATTGGCCCGATCCTTTTTTATTACGTATAAGATTTGAATCGCTTATTTTTCTTCGTACATTAAGTAGTAACTCTGCTTCATCCCTAACGCTTGATAGGTCTGCTGTGCGGCGAGATTTTCTTGCTCGACATATAAACGGAAGCTTGCGGCACCACCATTGGCTTCGGCCAGTTGTTTGACTTCGCTGTAGAGTTTGGCATAGATGCCTTGGCGACGATTTTTCGGGCGAATATACACACTCTGGATCCAGTAATAATCCTTCGCACGCCAATCGCTCCATTCAAATGTCACCATGAGCGAGCCGACTAGCTCACCTGCGATTTCAGCGACCAGGTAAAACCCTTTTTGCGGGCTCTCAAGTAGCGTGCCCACACCTCGAGTCAGTGTCGCTTCATCTAAGGCTAGGCCTTCGGTTTCTTGGGCCATGGCCTGATTAAACTGCACTAAGGCGATTAGGTCTTGAGCCTTAGCTTTACGAATCAACATACTACAACTCCTAGGCGGTTATTTGGCAATACCGCTCTTGTTTAGTAAACAACATTTTGTGATTCACTCTATCATGGAACGACGAGGGATAACGAGTTTGGCAGTGGCAGGTTAGGCACTGATATTATTTATTGCTGTGGATATTTGTACGACTAAAGTCTTATCTGCTAGGCTTATCTCTAGTGTCCTTTCGCTGAACTAAGTGAGTTAATGATGGGATTTATTAAGTCTACTCGCCGCTATAAACTTAAGATTTTACCCGTCTATGATATTGCTGCTGATGAACAGATAAATCATCGTCTGCATTTTATTTTAACGCTTTTGAGCTTCGGTTTATGGGGTTTAGTTTGGTGGTGGTTGGTCTTAAAAGCTAACGGTAAGTCCGACTTTATTTTCAGTGGTTTTGATGACGATTATTGGAGTTATTTGATTGAGCGTGAGCAACCGCCTGCGTCGCTTTATCGTCAGCAAATAGCACCAAAAAAAGTCACAGAATATTTTGATGCTTAAGCAGGAAAACTAACATCTCAGCGGCCAATTTAACAAAGTTGGTTTGGTTAATATTACTGATTTTAAGGCGGTTTAGCTCAACGTGACCCAGATCATCCCTCGATTAAAACCCCTCTGCTAGACTCGGCGATTGTCCCATTTAGACTGAGAAACTAGCGCGTTAGTTTTGGTCTTTGCCCCATCATAGTTTCGAATTCAAGGTTATCAATATGACAAAACAAAAGTCGTCAGCATTAGGCCGTGTTTGGTCTCGCTGGATGTCAGTGCCGCTGTGGCTGCAAATTGTTATCGGTATGGTGCTAGGTATTTTAGTGGGCATCATCTTCGGCGAGCAAGCGACTCACTTAAAACCGATAGGCACCTTATTTGTTAATTCCATTAAGATGTTGATTGTGCCATTGGTGTTTTGCTCACTGATTGTGGGTGTCACTTCGATGCAGGATACGAACAAGATGGGGCGTATTGGTTTTAAATCTTTTGCGTTTTATCTCTTTACCACGGCTATCGCGATCACTATCGGTTTAATTGTCGGTTATGTTCTTCAACCCGGTGCAGGTTTAGGTTTGTCATTGGCAGATGGCACGGCTCAAACTGCCAAAGAAATACCTTCTTTAGTCGATACTTTGATCGACATAGTACCGACGAATCCTATTGCGGCTTTAGCAAGCGGGCAAATTTTGCAAGTTATAGTATTTGCGATTGTTTTAGGTATCGCCTTAGTGCTGATTGGCGAGCATGGAAAACCTGCAATTAAAGTGTTCGAAAGTTTAGCTGAGGCCATGTATAAAATGGCCGACATGGTGATGAAGCTCGCACCCTACGGTGTATTTGGTCTAATGGCTTGGGTAGCGGGGGAGTATGGGATTGATATGCTCTGGCCACTGATCAAAGTCATTATTGCTGTGTACCTTGGCTGTATTATTCATGTGATTGGATTCTATAGTTTTTTACTGCGCGGATTTGCGAAGTTAAGCCCGCTGCAGTTTTTTAAAGGGATTAGCAATGCCATGTTAGTGGCGTTTACCACGTCGAGCTCTGCGGGCACGCTTCCTGTGAGTATGAAGTGTGCGAGTGAAAATTTGGGGGTTCATAAGAAGATCTCTAGCTTCGTGTTACCGCTAGGCACCACAATCAATATGGATGGCACAGCGTTATACCAAGGGGTCACAGTGCTGTTTGTGGCACAGGCGTTTGGTATCGACCTGACTGTCGTCGATTATCTCACCATTATTTTAACGGCGACGTTGGCCTCTATTGGTACTGCGGGTGTGCCCGGTGCGGGTTTAGTGATGTTGACTTTAGTACTCACAACCGTAGGGCTTCCCTTAGAAGGGGTGGCATTGATTGCGGGAATTGACCGTATTTTAGATATGGTGCGTACTGTGGTAAACGTCTCCGGTGACTTAGTGGCGACGACTGTCATTGCAAAGTCTGAAGATGAGTTGGATATGGCGCATTATAATGCCGACATAGATCAAAGCGCCGTAATAGCCGAACAGAATATTGCCCTCGAAATTGCAGCGGCTAAGAGTGTCAAAGCATAGGGAGCTTTTATTGCTGGTTCGTTAACTAAAAAACCGCCATTGGCGGTTTTTTTATGCTGACAAGTTTTATGGTTACTTCATTTGGCTTAACACTAACACTGGCTTGTCGTCGCTGTTAAGTAAGGTAAGTCGGCCTTGCACTAATTTTGCTTTGGTAACTAATGGCATAGCTTGCATCACTTTGTGCTCTTGCTGCATTAGGGCATCCACGCAGGCTTTCATTGTGCTACCGGCAGGAGATAGCTTAAGCTCTTCGCCTTGCTGAGTATATTGACCGAAAAAGTTATTGCAGCTGTTGTTGCCATGTAATTTACCTTCGGCCTCAAAGGTGATTTGCGCTGGGCTGTAATCGATAGTCGGTTGGCCTTGGACCATTTCAATGTGCCAGCGGCCTTCTAATGGAATGGTATCATTTGGGGTGATATCGGCACTTTGGCAGGCGGTGATGCCTAAGAGTAATGCACCTAAGATGAATGTTTGTTTTAACATCGTTGCGGTTCCTTTTTCCATGATTATGGCCATAGTGTGACAAGTTTTTCGTAAGATCTAAAGGGGTTTATATGACAGGCTCATTTAAAAGTACTCTGAATTTGTTGAAGTTTTTACATTGGTTAGGTGTATTGATGCTAGTTTGTGGACTTGGGTTTTATATGTTGACGCAATGGAGTCTAGAGATAAGCGGCATGTTATTGATCTCAAGTCTGATTGGTTTAGGGTTGGTCTTAATGTCGCCCTATCCTGTGGTGCTGTTTATACAATGGGCGAAGCGCCAAGATGAGCATTCCAAGTAATTTTGTACTGCCTAATTAAGCCTAAATTTCATTAAATCAAAGCTCTGCCGAATCTGCGGCGGGATTATCGTACAAGCTTGAGTCAATGATGGGTTCTACTGGTGTGTCTGCGACTTGGGGTACCGGTGGGCGCATTGAATCGAGTTTACCCCGTGCGAGTTCTATCATAGGTGCAAGTTTGGCGCTGGATTCTGGGGTAAAAAAACTGTAACTCACATCGAGTTTTAGCTGATGGTTTTGTTGTTCTAGTTGTTTTTCCACCCGCTTCATAATATGTAGAACATCCCGTTCACCATCCACAAAAGCAAGTACCACAAATTGAGTGCTGTTGTAATGGGCGGCAACGTCAGCGGTTCTTATCGTATCTTGGATCAACTTGCCTAACAGCCTGTGGTGATTATCTTCGAGGGGGATGGGTGTGTTATCCGTGCTCAGTAATTCAAAGAAGATGATACCTGCATGGGCGCCAAAGCGGCGGCCTAAATTGAGCTGTCTTGGCGCCATCATCAAGAAGCCGTAATGGTTGAGCATGCCCGTTTCTTGATCGCGCATCGAAAGGGATTCAATTCTATGGTTCTGACACAGCAGAGATAATTCCTGTTGCAGTAAAATCTGAAACGGTTCGAGCATAGCGGCATTGGCTAGTGGCTCTGTTATATGCGGGTTGAGTACACACAGGGCACCAAATTGGCTACCATCCGGCCAAGCGATAGGACGTGAGAGAATATGCTGAATACCATCAAAATCCCGTGGTAAATCCTCTAACATAAAGCTGCCGAGGTTTTGATATAAACCGTCAGGTTGGCTGTTTTGTATCTGTTTGAAGAGTTCGAGTTCTGGTGGATATAAAGTGCCCGCGGTAAATTGCGGTGTTTCAGTGATTGCGCTGACAATGATCTCAAACCCGGCACTGATTTTTTGGAATATGAAAACCGTGTTGGCGTTGTAATAGCTTTTGATGAGCTCACATTGGTGCATCCAGCGTGTGAGATTGACTTGTTGATTATCGGTATCAAGTAAACTCAAGTTGGGATTAATGGTTTCTGGCAACATACAAACGCCTAACTATGGCTAAATATCCATTAAGTTTGGGAAATAAAAGGATATTTAGCAAATCAAAGCCCTAAATATTGCCTTGTTCTTGCTGTGCCTATTAACCCAACCGAGTATACTGGCGGGCTGAAATTGGGCCCAAAGCCGAAATAATGCTGTGAGAATACTGTGAAAATTAGACTAGCCTTACCTCAAGATGTTGATTTATTAGCGATGCTAGAGAAAAAACATCTTAATGATGAATTAGCTTCCGCCAGTATGGGGTTACAAGGGCAAGCTTTTTCCCACAGTGAATTGAGCGAATTAGTGCAGCACCATTGGGTCGTGGTGGCGCAGGTTGAGCAGCAGATCGTCGGTTACGTGATTGCAGGCCGTTGGGGATTTTTCGAACATTGGCCCATTTACCGCACTTTGTTGAATCGTTTGGGGCAACTCGATTGGGATGGACCTAAATTAACTAAGGTCAATTCTTGCCAATACGGGCCGATATGGGTGCAGCAAGCCTACCGTGGGCAAGGGATTTTCGAGGCATTAGTCCGTGAAATTCGTCGCCAAGTTGCTCCGCATTTTAGCTATATGTTGACCTTTATTGCTGAAGATAATGAACGTTCCTTTGCCGCTCACTCGGGTAAAGCGCACATGCAGGTTGTGGATTTTTTCACCGTTTCTGCAAGGGATTATTATTTAATGGCGGCAAAGACCCAAGCTTAGTTGTTCGACGATAAGAATTAAGGGTTAAATCTCTACTGATATCAATAACGGAGATAAATACATGCATGTGCAATTTGTTGAGTCATTATTAGCGACTTATGCCAAGGTCAATTTATCGGCTTGGGACAACTTGAGATTGGTCTTATCTGAGTGCGCTCACCATGGGTGTGAGGCGAGGGGATTTGAAGTCGAGTTTGTTTCCGATTCAGGGCAAGCGCAGCATTATTGGGTAGAAGTAGGGGATATTTGGCTCGATTGTGGCCGAACCAATGCCTATTCGGCGACGATAACGCGACTGACGGATCAGCTAGTCAGCCGCGCGAATACAAAAAAGGCGCTAGAGTGCGCCATTTTATCCCAAGAGCAGATTGGTTTACTTTGCATGCAAAACGCCCATTTCGATCATTGCTGAGTGTGTTAATTCAGTCCATTTCTCAATCGCTTTTTTGATCAATACTTCTTCATCAGAAAGATGCGCTGAGGGTCAGTGGTGACAGTGCCTATGATCTCAAACCCTTGTTTTTCATAAAACACAGGTGCTTGAATCGATAAGGTATCCACTTGAGCTACCAAGCAACCCCGCTGTTTCGCCTCAGCTTCGGCAAGTGCCATCAGTTTATGCCCAAGCCCAGTGCCTCTGGTTTGGTCATCAACCCAGACAACATTGATTAAGAAGTTTTTATAGATAGTCCGGCCACCCACACCACCAATCAACTTGCCATTTTCATCACGTGCTATGACAGTCAAAGGCACTGATTTCTCAGGTCCTAATAGCCCAGCATTAAATTGCCGAACGCCGTCTACCAGCGCATCCACAATCGCGGTATTTTCTTCACTAATAACTTCAAAGTTCATATCAAAAACTCTTTCTGGAATGTGATTACTTTATAAAACGTAAATGTTATTTCTGTTGTATTCAACTTTTGATTGATCTTGCTAATGTTAATTATTATCATTCGCGAAATCATTTATAGGTTGCATTTGTAAACTAAGTTTACTAAACAGGAGAGGTTTATGTTATTTCGTCAAACTTGCTTGGCAGTTGCCATTACCGCTGTATTTGCGGGTAATTTTGTCCAAGCCGAAGAGGCTCCCGACAGAAAAATGGAAGTTATGGTTGTTACTGCCTCTGGATATGAACAGAAATTGGTTGATGCACCTGCCAGTATTTCTGTTATCACCCAAGAAGATTTGATGATAAAACCTTATACCACTCTGCTAGATGCAGTGCGTGACTTGGAGGGGGTTGATATTGGTGAAACCCGTGATAAAACAGGGCAAGGTACCATCAGTCTACGCGGTATGGGATCTGACTATACCTTAATCCTTGTCGATGGTAAGCGTCAGAATAACCATGGTGATATTTATCCAAACAGTTTTGGTGGCAATCAATTTGGTCATGTACCACCACTTGATGCTATTGATCGAATTGAAGTTATTCGTGGGCCAGCATCAACGTTATACGGTGCAGATGCTCTAGGTGGTGTGGTGAACATCATCACTAAAAAAGTGGGCGACGAATGGTCTGGCTCTATCACTCACAGCCGAACTCATCAAACCAATGATGCCTATGGCGAAGATATCACTACCGATTTCAGCGTGATGGGTCCCCTCATTAAAGGCGTTCTTGGGTTATCTATTCATGGCAGTATTTATGATCGAATGGGGTCTACACCAGAGTATGCACCAGTAGATTATCCCAATGGAGAAGTACGCACTCGTTCACTCGGTTTTGGTGGTGGCGGTAAAACCGTCGATAACGAAAATCATATGTTAGGTGGGAGTTTAAGTTGGACACTAAATGAACATCACAAAATTTGGTTTGATTTAGATTCCTCATCTCAAGATTATGATAATACGCCACTGATTAATGATAACGGTGAACGCGAGTATCCGCTTGGTACTGTTGATAATATCGATAGTCTCTGGATTGCCAGTAACTTCTGTAAAGGCGGCGTAGGTTCCCGTGAGGCTGTTTGTCTAGCCAGCGGTGGTGAATGGGCAAGACGATCAAATCCGCGAGCGGGTTACAGCGAGACTCAAAAATTTACCCGTGATGCTTGGGCATTAACCCATGAAGGTGCTTGGGATTTTGGTACAAGCTTTGTGTCACTATCCTATGTAGATACACAAAATAATGGCCGCACACTACCATTTACCACTGCTGAGCGAGTATTACTACTGCAGATGATTGATGGTAAAGGGGATTACACCGGCATGACTGAAGCCGAACGTAAAGCGATTGCTGAATCCACTTTCCTGCCTAGACCTAAACGCGAAATGGCAAGTAATCAATATACGCTTGATATGAAACTCGATATTCCATTTGAAGCTGCAGGAAATCATGTCGCAGTGACGGGTGCGCAGGTGATTCGTGGTGAGTTGAAAGACGGTGTATTTGGTATGGAAGAAGGTACGCCGGGCGCAGTACAAGAACATAATATGTGGTCTGTTTTTGCTGAAGATACATGGAGCATGACTTCTGATTTATCTGTTACTGCGGGTTTACGTCATGATGATCATGAAATATTTGGCAACCAACTCAGCCCACGTCTATACGGCGTTTACACTATTAATAATGAGTGGACTGTAAAGGGTGGGGTGAGCACAGGCTTTAAAACACCTAAAACCACACAATTGTATGATGGTGTCGTTGGCTTTGGTGGCCAAGGAACCTCACCGCAATTTGGTAACTCAGATCTCGAAGCTGAAACCAGTGTGTCCAGCGAAGTCGCCCTGTATTGGTCTCATCCAGATGGCCATAATTTTAACGTCACTATCTTTAAAAATGACTTTGACGATAAGATTGCTTCACAACCCTGTGGTAAAGGTACGAGCATAGAATGTTCTGATGCGGGTGAATATGCTGATTTAGGTTATGCAGTCAGTAGCAAAACAGTCAACATAGATAAAGTTACTATTCAAGGTGCTGAGCTCGCGGGACGTTGGGAAATTCTAGATGCCTTAACGTTAAATGCTAATTATACCTACACAGATAGCGAACAGAAAAGCGGTGCAGAGCAAGGCCGTCCACTCGGCAACAGTGCCAAGCATATGGCAAACGCGACATTAAAATGGGAGTTGACCGACTCATTTAACGTATTCTTGACCTCAGAATACCGTGCTAAACGTTATCGCTCTTGGGATATCATTAATGATGCTGCACTCTACTATAAGGGTTATAACGTGTTCCATCTTGGTGGTTCTTATCAGGCGAGTGAGTTTGTCACCTTCAACATGCGAGTAAATAACTTGTTTGATAAAGATTTTACTTCATACGATATTGTCTTCACCGAATGTAGTGACACTAGCACCACTTGTGTCTCTGACGACAATGGCCAAAACGGATACACAGCATCTTACGTTGATGATTTTAATAACAAAGATAAGGCCCGTAACTTTTGGGTTGGTATGAATGTACGTTTCTAAACGAATACCCTGTGCATTAGCCATTATTTGATATTCATGGGCGATAGATAAAACTGAGAGTTACCCGTTTGATAAAGGTACCCACTATCAATTAAACAATAGGGTAACTCTCATTACTCATTACTCATTACTCATTACTCATTACTCATTACTCATTACTCATTACTCATTACTCATTACTCATTACTCATTACTCATTACTCAGTGCACCTGCACTGTGCTGGTGAGTCTGCACTATCGAGCCATCAATAAAGACCCATTCCGTGTCGGCCATTTTCGCTAAAGCTTTGAATAAATAGGCCTGAATGTCTTTTTAGATCATAAATGAAACCCTCTAAAGACCGTACTCCAATGGCTCAATTCTTTGGGTAAATCTTGCCAAGGGATACCTGTTAGAAGGCGGTAAAGAATGCCTTCGAATATTTGTCTATGTTCAGGTTTATCATAAACATGGCCTGTGCTGTTCATTAAATGAAATAGCGTTTCCCTGCGTGCATTGGTTAGTATCAATCTTGGCATGCTCTCTAAAAATCATTCTCGAAAGCTCAATAGACCCTAGATGAAGTCAGAAACATTAAAGGTGCTAGCGTATAAGGCTACAGAATGAGCCATTGTCCGTTTGGATAAGTACCAATATAACCAAAGGGTATTCTTCCACAGAGATACCAAGATAGGCGTTCACTCGTAAAGGCTGAAAGTTTAACGTCAGCTAGGAGCAGTGTTGCGAGCGTATTAGCGTCATCGGATGTCAGCGCGCATATTTCTGCAACGGGAATAATTTTCCAAGTGGCGAGGTAAGCTGACTTAGCAATTTCATCGACTTCGCTGTCAGAAATCCAAGCATGCACATCATTTACTACTGCCTTTGTTTTTAACGAATTAGCCAAGTCATGATCTGTTACACACAGGCTTTCATATTGGATTTCGTAAGGTGTTTCAAAAAAGGCTTCAGGATCGGATTCAAGAAAAGCGGCGATCTCCTCTAATGTGCCGTATGTCTTTGCTGTTTCCTCTGGCTGACCTACGTTGGCTGCCCATGCACAAGATTGAAGTTGCTGTAATAAGATGGCGTTATCGGTCATGGGGTCAGTGCACTCTAATAGTCTATGTATATGCTGTTTTTTATCTTGCCATATTTGTCTTAGCATTATTAATCTAACTAAATGTCAGACATAAAAAAACCGCAGGGTAGCGGTTTTTTATGGGTCTTAAGTGTAAAAATTGAAATGAATTAAGACTATAGACCCGCGTCAGCGCGCAATATTTCGGCTTTATCAGTCGCTTCCCATGGGAATTCGCTGCGACCAAAGTGGCCATAAGCGGCGGTCGCTTGATAAATTGGACGTGCTAAATCTAGCATGGCCGTTAAACCGTATGGGCGCAGTTCAAAGTGTTGACGTACTAACTTGATCAGCACTTCTTCAGACACTTTACCGGTACCGAAGGTCTCGATGCTGATAGAGGTCGGCTCTGCCACACCAATAGCGTAAGACACTTGGATTTCACAGCGATCAGCAAGACCTGCTGCAACTATGTTTTTTGCCACATAACGGGCAGCGTATGCTGCGCTACGGTCCACTTTTGATGGATCTTTACCAGAGAATGCGCCACCACCATGACGGGCCATGCCGCCGTAGGTGTCAACGATGATCTTACGACCCGTTAAGCCGCAATCACCTACTGGACCACCGATAACAAAACGGCCAGTTGGATTGATAAAGAACTTAGTATCTTTGTTTAACCATTGAGCCGGTAATACAGGCTTGATAATGGTTTCCATCACGCCTTCAATTAAGTCGGCTTGTGAAACGTCATCTCTGTGCTGAGTCGATAACACAACTGCA
The DNA here is from genome assembly GCF_043359565.1 of Shewanella sp. S23-S33. Lineage (NCBI taxonomy): Bacteria > Pseudomonadati > Pseudomonadota > Gammaproteobacteria > Alteromonadales > Shewanellaceae > Shewanella > Shewanella sp. S23-S33. The sequence continues at coordinate 52,894 of NZ_JBHFFD010000023.1, forward strand.
TCGATACCGACAATTTTGCCATCATCATAGGCAAAAGTGACTTGGCTTTTCGCATCTGGGCGTAACCAAGGTAGCGTGCCATTTTTACGCACTTCAGACTGACGTTTCACTAATGCGTGGGCATAGGTGATAGGTGCAGGCATCAGAATGTCGGTTTCGTTGTTGGCATAGCCAAACATTAACCCTTGATCGCCTGCACCTTGCTCTGCAGGGTCTGCGCGGTCTACACCTTGATTGATGTCGGGTGATTGCTTACCAATGGCGTTTAATACTGCGCACGAGTCTGCATCAAACCCCATATCTGAATGGGTATAACCAATTTCACGCACCGTTTTACGGGTGATTTCTTCAATATCAACCCAGGCAGAAGTCGTGACTTCGCCACCGACTAATACCATGCCAGTTTTGACATAAGTTTCACACGCCACGCGTGCTTTTGGATCTTGAGCCAGAATTGCATCTAGCACAGCATCAGAAATCTGATCTGCAATCTTATCGGGATGACCTTCTGAGACCGACTCAGAAGTAAACAAGTGCTTTGCCATAGTAGGAAAATCTCGTCGTTAGCATTCAAACGTGTAGAAGCATCTACATCTAGACGGCTATTTTAGTTTAAATCCGATTGCCGATCACCCCCGATAATAAAAAATCCTCTCAGATTGTGACCTGAAAACGACTACTCTCAGTCATAAATAGGTTATTTTTCTTATATTTCATAGTATTAAGTTTGCTATGTTTTTGAGAAATTTATTTCTCCATTACAAGTGATCCTTGCTATGCCCTCTCAAGTAAACGCTAGCAAAGTGACCGGCTTGTTTCTGCGACTTGTATACCCAAGCGACCTGAATCCTGCATCTTCAGGTTGTTTGGGTATATATTCGCCCATCTTTTGCTGAGTGAATGGTAATTTTAGTTTGCGTCACACTGGCATGTAGGGGAAAATATGCATCCAAATTGCCCGCTAGACCCCACAAACAAGCAGGAGAGAGCATGTCTTCCCGTAAAGTACTCGCAAACGCAATCCGTGCGTTAAGTATGGATGCAGTTCAAAAAGCAAATTCAGGCCATCCCGGCGCCCCAATGGGTATGGCAGATATTGCTGAAGTGCTGTGGAATGATTTCCTTAAGCACAACCCGAACAATCCGAAATGGGTAGATAGAGATCGTTTTATCCTCTCTAACGGTCACGGTTCAATGCTGATTTACTCTTTACTTCACCTGACTGGTTATGAATTACCAATTGAAGAGCTAAAACAGTTCCGTCAATTGCATTCTAAAACCCCGGGTCACCCAGAATACGGTTACACCCCAGGTGTTGAAACCACAACGGGTCCACTCGGTGCGGGCATTAGCAATGCTGTTGGTATGGCGATTGCTGAGAAAACCTTAGCGGCACAGTTTAACCGTGATGGTCACGATATCGTTGATCACTACACTTACTGCTTCCTCGGCGATGGCTGTTTGATGGAAGGTATTTCCCACGAAGCCTGTTCATTAGCCGGTACTTTAGGTTTAGGTAAACTGATCGCATTTTGGGATGACAACGGTATTTCTATCGATGGCCATGTTGAAGGCTGGTTCACCGATGATACACCAAAACGTTTTGAAGCTTACGGCTGGCATGTGATTGCCGGTGTTGATGGTCACGATAGCGCGGCAATCCGTGCTGCTATCGAAGCGGCTAAAGCCGTTACCGATAAACCAACCATGATTTGCTGCAAAACCATTATCGGTTTTGGTTCACCCAACAAATCTGGCAGCCACGATTGTCACGGCGCGCCACTAGGCGATGCAGAAATCGCAGCCGCCCGTGAATTCCTTGGCTGGCCACATGCACCATTTGAAATCCCTGCTGACGTTTATGCCGGTTGGGATGCCAAAGAAGCCGGTGCGGCCCGTGAAGCAGCGTGGAACGAGAAGTTTGCAGCATATCGCGCTGCTCACCCAGAACTGGCTGCTGAATACGAGCGCCGTGTACTGAAAGGTGAATTACCGGCCGATTTCGAAGAAAAAGCGCAGGCATTCGTGCAAGCATCACAGGACAAAGCCGAAGGTATTGCGAGCCGTAAAGCCTCACAAAATGCTATCGGTGCATTTGGCGCTATGTTGCCTGAACTGTTAGGCGGCTCTGCTGACTTAGCGGGTTCTAACTTGACACTGTGGTCAGGTTCTAAAGGTATTCAAGACGATCCAGCTGGTAACTACATTTACTACGGCGTGCGTGAATTCGGCATGAGCGGCATTATGAACGGTGCTTCGCTGCATGGTGGTTTCATCAACTACGGCGCAACGTTCATGATGTTCATGGAATATGCTCGTAACGCAGTTCGTATGTCGGCGCTGATGGGCATTCAAAACATCTTCGTTTATACCCATGACTCTATCGGTCAAGGTGAAGATGGCCCAACGCATCAGCCAGTTGAGCAATTAGCTAACCTGCGTATGACGCCAAATATGGCCGTATGGCGTCCATGTGATGCGGCAGAAACGGCTGTTTCTTGGAAAGCTGCGATTGAGCGCCGTAATGCACCTACGTCACTGATCTTCAGCCGTCAAAACCTGAAAGCGCAAGCGCGTACCGCTGAGCAATTAGCCAACGTGGCTAAAGGTGCTTATGTACTGCAAGACTGTGCGGGTACACCAGAACTGATCCTGATCGCAACCGGTAGCGAAGTACAATTGGCAATGGATGCAGCCGCTGCACTGACTGAGCAAGGTAAACACGTTCGCGTAGTTTCTATGCCATCGACAACTGAGTTCGATAAGCAAGATGCTGCTTATAAAGAATCTGTATTACCACGTGCTGTGACTAAACGTGTGGCTATTGAAGCGGCGCATACCGATTTCTGGTACAAGTACGTCGGGTTTGAAGGCACAGTTGTGGGCATGACCACTTTTGGTGAGTCTGCACCGGGTAACGTGCTATTGAATCACTTTGGTTTCACCGTTGAAAATGTGCTGAATGCTGCAAAATCATTGGGCTAATCGCTCAAGGGATTAGATTCAATACAAAAGGTTAAACTTTTTAAGTGTTAATCTGTATAATGCGGCCTGCAATCGTTTGCAGGCCGTTTTTGTATTAAGAGGAAATTGAGACCTCAATGATCCGAGTCGCTATCAATGGTTATGGCCGTATCGGCCGCTCTATTCTCCGAGCTTTATATGAGTCTGGAAAACGGCAGCAAATGCAGATTGTCGCGATTAATGAATTAGCTAAACCTGAAGCCATTATTCATCTGACCCAGTACGACACCACCCACGGTCGGTTTGCGCATAAAGTGAAGCTTGTTGATGATCATATGCTGATTGGCGACGATGCGATAAAAATCCTCCACGAGCCCGATCCGGCAAAACTCCCTTGGCACGAGATGGACATAGATATTGTCTATGAAGCCACAGGCGTATTAGTCGATCGTCAAAGCTGCGAAGCCCATATTCACGCCGGCGCTAAACAAGTGCTGATAAGTCATCCATCCTCAGCCGATGTCGATGGCACGATTGTCTATGGTGTAAACCACGATTTACTCCGCGCCGAACATACTGTGGTGTCCAACGCTTCTTGCACCACAAACTGTATCGTGCCTGTGATCGATGTGCTTGATCGCCACTTCGGAGTTAAAAGCGGTGCCATTACCACTATCCATTCGGCGATGAATGATCAGCAAGTGATTGATGCTTATCATGATGATTTGCGTCGTACCCGCGCTGCTGGCCAATCGATTATTCCTGTCGACACTAAGCTTGCCCGCGGTATTGAGCGGATCTTGCCACACATGAAAAATAAGTTTGAAGCGATTTCGGTGCGCGTGCCCACCATCAACGTGACCGCCATCGATTTGTCCGTGACCTTAGAAAAAACCGTCGATATTGCCACAGTCAATCAGGTGCTGGAATCAGCCGCCAATGGGCGATTTAATGGCATCTTAGGCTATACTGATGAGCCCTTAGTCTCATGTGATTTCAACCATGATCCGCGCTCCAGTATTGTCGATGGTACCCAGACACGCGTGAGCGCCGGTCAGTTGGTGAAGTTACTCCTGTGGTGCGATAACGAGTGGGGTTTTGCCAATCGTATGTTAGATACGAGTTTGGCGATGATTGCGGCCAAGCGAGGCTGATAAAAGTAGATTATTCACTTGTGGGTCACTGAATTTATGTCAATTCGACGGGATGTCGAGCGCCGAGCGGCAGTCAATTCATACCGGCTATGTGTGAAACAGTTTGTTTTTTGATTATAAAAGGAAGCGTTACCATGGCAATTATCAATATGTCAGATCTGGATCTACAAGGTAAGCGCGTGCTTATCCGCGAAGATCTCAATGTCCCTGTCAGCAACGGCGTCGTCACCAGTGATGCACGTCTGCGCGCCTCTCTACCGACTATCGAGTTGGCCCTTGAAAAAGGTGCGGCTGTGATGGTGATGTCGCATTTAGGTCGTCCGACCGAAGGCGAATACAATCCCGAATATTCTATGCAACCAGTGGTCGATTATTTGGCAAAAGCCCTGTCTTGTCCTGTGCGTTTAGCGACCGACTATTTAGACGGCGTCGACGTTGCCGTGGGTGAAGTGGTTGTGTTCGAAAACGTGCGTTTCAACGTGGGTGAAGGTAAGAACAACGAAGCCTTATCGAAAAAAATGGCGGCGCTGTGTGATGTCTATGTGATGGACGCCTTCGGTACTGCACATCGTGCCCAAGCATCGACCCATGGAGTGGGCATGTTTGCCCCAATCGCCTGTGCAGGTCCATTACTGGCGCAAGAATTAGATGCCTTAGGCAAAGCGTTAGATAACCCTGCGCGTCCTATGGTGGCGATTGTCGGTGGCTCTAAAGTGTCGACTAAGCTGACCGTGCTAGAAAGTCTTTCAGGCATAGTCGATCAGTTAGTGGTTGGCGGCGGTATTGCCAACACTTTCATTGCGGCGGCGGGCTACAATGTCGGTAAATCGCTGTATGAGGCGGATTTGATCGACGAAGCTAAGCGTTTAGTGGCTAATGCTAAGAGCCGTGGCGCCGATATTCCTGTGCCGACCGATGTGGTCGTTGCGGGCGAGTTTAGTCCAACAGCAGCGGCAACGTTAAAATCGGTTAGCGAAGTCGCTGATGGCGAAATGATTTTCGATATTGGTCCAGATAGCGCTGAAGCACTGGCTAAAATCATCGAATCTGCTGGCACTATCGTGTGGAACGGCCCTGTGGGCGTGTTCGAATTCGACCAATTCGGTGAAGGTACTAAGCGTATCGCCCAAGCGATTGCTGATTCAAAAGCGTTCTCTATCGCTGGTGGTGGTGATACTTTGGCTGCGGTTGATAAGTACGGTATTGCCGATAAAGTGTCTTACATTTCGACTGGCGGCGGTGCTTTCCTCGAGTTCCTCGAAGGTAAAGAATTACCGGCTGTGGCTATGTTAGAAAAACGCGGCGCTTAATATTAAGTTTTAAAAAACGCGGCGCATAAGACGCCGCGATAAGCTCTGATAACATCAAAGCTTTGATAAAAAGTAAAAAATTATAAAAAAACCGCCCGTATTCATCTAAGGTACTTAATTTAAGTTGTTTATTTAAGGTACAGAGTTGAATGCGGGTATAAAAATCCATCCAAACGATAGCGACCTCGGTGATAGATATCACCCTATTATTGGAGTTAAAAAATGGCGTTAATTTCCCTACGACAACTACTTGATCACGCAGCAGAACATGGATACGGTGTACCTGCGTTTAACGTTAACAACTTAGAGCAGATGCGTGCCATCATGCAGGCCGCTGAAGCAACAGACAGCCCTGTGATAGTGCAAGCTTCTGCTGGCGCGCGTAAATACGCTCGCCCACAGTTCTTAAAATATTTGATGGCAGCAGCTCTTGAGCAGTACCCAGATATTCCTGTGTGTATTCACCAAGACCACGGTACCGATCCTGATATTTGTCAGCGTTCTATCCAATTAGGCATGTCATCAGTCATGATGGACGGCTCTTTGATGGCTGACGGCAAAACGCCTGCATCGTACGAGTACAACGTTGATGTTACCCGTCGTACAGTGGCATTTGCCCATGCGTGTGGTGTGTCAGTTGAAGGTGAAATCGGCTGTTTAGGCAGCTTAGAAACTGGCCAAGCTGGCGAAGAAGATGGTGTTGGTGCATCAGGTATTTTAAGTCACGATCAAATGCTGACTAGCCCTGAAGAAGCGGCGCGTTTCGTTGCCGATACCCATGTTGATGCACTCGCGATTGCTATCGGTACTAGCCATGGTGCATATAAGTTCAGTCGTAAACCGACAGGCGATGTACTGCGTATCGACCGCATCAAAGAAATTCATGCGCGTATTCCTAACACTCACTTAGTGATGCACGGTTCATCTTCTGTGCCACAAGAGTGGCTAAAGATCATCAATCAATATGGTGGTCAGATCCCAGAAACCTACGGCGTACCATTAGAAGAAATCGTAGAAGGTATCAAACACGGTGTACGTAAAGTCAACATTGATACCGACTTACGTTTAGCATCAACGGGTGCCGTTCGTAAATTCTTAGCTGAACACCCAAGTGAATTTGATCCACGTAAATTCCTGAAAGCATCAATGGAAGCCATGGCCGATATCTGTACGGTTCGCTATGAAGCTTTCGGCTGTGCAGGTCAAGCATCTAAGATTAAGCCATTGTCTTTACAAGCAATGTATAAAGCGTACCAGTCTGGCGCGTTAGATCCTAAGATCAATATGTAAGCGTTATCGCTGAGATAAAAACCCGCTAAAGCGGGTTTTTTTATACTTTAAATAGCTGCAATTTTCATTTTTTAATCGTAAATGTTAATATCGCGCAGATTTTCAGGGGAAAATACTAACCCTTATTAATATGTGCTTATTCAGCATCGCTGGGACGAACAGATATTTATAGGGATTGGATTTAACGGAACAGGAACGGATAAACATGAAGAAAGTACTGACCGCAGCACTATTAATGACGGCACCTTTTATGGCGACAGCTGGGGCCGATTTTGTAAAAGGCGATGAGACATTCGCAGGTGAAGCTGAGCTTGGTGCAACCTTAACCACAGGTAACACTGAAACCTCATCATTCAAAGGACGTTTAAATCTTAAGCATGAGCTTGGCGATTGGGAGAATCAGTACTTACTCGAAGGTTTATATAAAGAGGATACAGGTTCTGTTACCGCGAAACGCTATTTAGCGGGCGCACAAGGTAACTACAAGATGACAGATCGTAGCTACTTGTTTGCTAACGGTAATTATGAAGTTGATCCGTTCACAGGTTATGATTACACGCTATCTGGCGCAGCGGGTTATGGTTATAGATTTTATGATACTAGTAAGACCTTTTTAGATGTCGAAGTCGGTCCAGGTTATATCTATCAGCGTCTTGATACAGAGCAAGCACTTATCGAAGGCCATGACACCAATGACAGCGTCGTCGCTCACGGCGTGATCAACTTTGAAACCGAAATCACTGACACTTCTAAATTCCAACAACGTTTCGTTGCCGATTACGGTGATAAGCTCGATGCCCGTTCTGAAACTTCGTTAACGGCGAATATTATCGGCGCATTAGCAATGAAGTTTGCCATTATTGTGCGTTACAACAGCGAGCCGTTGGACAATAAGAAAAGTACAGATACAGAAACCAATATGACCTTGTTATATTCCTTCTAATGCAGTGACGCTGATTAGAAACTAAAAAGCACCTTTGAGGTGCTTTTTTATTGACTCTTTTTAGACTAAGTTAAATGTTTCTTTATTAGTTATCGCTGTAGTTATACAAAAATTAATGTTTTAAATGCCTTTGGTTATAGGGTAATGCATAGAAAGTTGCGTTTTATCAACATTTACTATGCCGAAGCTATGGTAATTTTCGACTAATTTCCTACGTAGAGATGAACTTTAATGAAATTACAGCGGTTGTTTAAAGGCAGTGGAATGGCGTTATGGAGTCTATTCTGCGTTGCAATATTGAGCGGATTCTCACCTGCAGCATGGGCTATGACAGAAGGGATAGAACGGCTTAATTTAACCGCATCGAGTGTGGGTTATGTTGCCGTCTTTGTGTTTGTGCTTGCATACATAATGGTGATGGCTGAGGAGTCGTTACATTTACGCAAGTCGAAACCTGTGCTGGTCGCGGCAGGGATTATCTGGGGCATGATAGGTTTTGTGTATGTACAAAATGGTATGTCTGAAGTGTCGGAAGCGGCATTCAAACATAACTTGCTTGAATATGCTGAGCTTCTACTCTTCTTACTCGTGGCGATGACTTATATCAATGCTATGGAAGAGCGAAATTTGTTTGATGCCATTCGTGGTTGGCTTGTCGGCCGTGGGTTTAGTCTAAGAACCGTATTTTGGTTGACGGGGTTTATGGCGTTCTTTATCTCACCCGTGGCAGATAATTTAACGACTGCGCTATTGATGTGTGCCGTGGTGATGAAGGTGGGGGCAGGGCAACGCAAGTTTATCACCCTAGCCTGTATCAACATTGTTGTTGCGGCTAATGCGGGTGGCGCGTTTAGCCCGTTTGGTGATATCACGACCTTAATGGTGTGGCAAAAAGGATTAGTGCACTTTAGCGATTTCTTCCATCTGTTTATTCCAGCTTTAGTGAACTTTGCATTACCCGCTGCCATTATGAGTGTGTTTATTCCACATTTCGTGCCAGAGCCAGAAAAAGAGCATGTTTATACTAAGCCGGGTGCTAAGCGAATTGTTGCGTTGTTTTTACTCACAATCGCTACGGCAGTGTGTGCTCATTCCTTCTTAGGTATGCCGCCTGTATTGGGTATGATGACGGGATTAGGTTTCTTACAATTCTTTGGTTTTTATCTGCGTAAAACCTTCAATCGTTCCGTTGCCCGCGAACGTGCAAAGGCTGAATTGCGTCAGGACGAGCAGCGTCTTCAGCAGCTTGGTAGTGTGGTGCCCTTCGATGTGTTTAGCAGGATCTCCCGCGCTGAATGGGATACCCTGTTGTTCTTTTATGGTGTAGTGCTATGTGTGGGTGGCCTTGGCTTTATGGGGTACTTGAGCTTAGTATCTGAGGCTTTGTATTCCAATTGGGATACGACCTATGCCAACGTGGCTATCGGTCTGTTGTCTTCGGTTGTTGATAATATTCCGGTGATGTTTGCTGTGTTGACGATGAACCCTGAGATGGCCTTAGGCCAATGGTTACTGGTAACGTTAACCGCAGGAGTTGGGGGCAGTTTATTGTCAATTGGCAGTGCTGCAGGGGTCGCGTTAATGGGACAAGCTAGGGGGATTTACACCTTTGGTGCCCATTTGCGTTGGACACCTGTCATTGCGCTGGGTTATATCGCGAGCATTTTAGTACATATGTGGCTCAATGCCGCGATGTTCTAAATAAAAGTACTGAGCATTCATCATTTGGGCTGTATTGACGTTTGTGAGTCGTTTTGTAGCGGATAATATCGCGAATTATTTAGCGAACAACATCGATCTAACAAAATTCAATCGCATAACGTCTAGATATCAATGAATAAAATAGAGGCATCCGATGGATGCCTCTATTTGTTTGGATATGTCATGGGAAGGATTATTGCGGTAGAACTTGGATTAAATCCAGCTCGTTATTGGCTTTTGCACCGTAGATCTGAATCGCGACTTTAATTTGTGCCACTGAACCACTTGGATCCTGCTGAGCCCAATCTAAGCCTGCTATCTCAAATTGATATTGACCGCTTGTGACTTCGGTTAATTTACCGCTGCATTCTCCAAGACTTTGGCAACGATAATTTTGGGTAACATGCCAGTGTTTCCATGCCTTCGGATTCGAGGATTCCTTGGCTTTGTCGGGGAACCCAAAATAGTAAATATCATAGGTTTTAGCCGCAGTGATCGCCTCTTGTTGCGCATCCGTCAGTGAAAATTGAATTGTCCCTGTACTCGAGTCAAATTGCTCAAGCTTGAGATTTATCTGCGTTGCTTCATCAATGTTTATTGCATTTTCGACGGGAGGTGGCTGCGGAGTTTCAGGCTCAGTGTTATTGCTGTCACTGCCACATCCTACGAGCATTAATGTTGCGAGGGTCAATGTGAGTAATGGGTATTTCATCACAGTCTCCTTAATTGAAATGCCCTGTATGGCAAGTGGTGCATTCCATGTCTGTTTTTACACTTGCCGCTGAGCCTAGTGTGCTAGTGCTACCGTGACAAGTTTGGCAATCTTGCGCATCTGGTGTTGGCTTACTACCAACAAGGGCGCCGATATTCTCCCCTTGATAGGCACGATTCAATACATCGACTAAGTAATAAGCCATAGACGCGGATAAGCGGTAGCAGCGTTCACCTTTTTTCGCGAATGGTAAGCCAGAAGCCTTTGACCAGTTACTGATAGATGAGTGACATAACACGCTCTTGGCTTTTGATGAACTGCCCACAAGAGCCGTTTTTTCTGCTGTCGAGCCAATACCAGTAACAAATTCAGGTGAAGATAAAGGGAGCGTTGTATTTTCGTAGTAGCGGAAGGTATTAGCTATCACGGCGTTATTGTGACCATTAATGTCATCTAAAATATTCACTAACATGCCTATCGCATTAAGATTACCGCAGAGTGTGCCTTGACCCGTTACCCCTGCAAAACCATAGGCGGCTAATGCCGTTGGAATTGTTTTGAACTTGTCTGCATCGGCACTATTAGATTGGGCTAGCATAGTCACAACGGCATGAAAAACTTGGTGCATACAACCACCACCCGTTTCATAGGCCAGTTTTGCTGTTGCCATTGCATCAAGTGGAACGTATTTAAGTTTCTCTCCTATCGCTAATTGATATTGACCATCGGCATTCGTTGCCGCGAGAACCGATGTTCCCATGAGTGTTGCACCTGCCGCAGCGGTGCTAATACCAATAATACGGGTTAATGCTTGACGTCTATTTATGCTCATTATGTATTTCCTCTATGTAGGATTACTTCTATTTATCAAATGCTAAAGATAAATTGATGGCGTAAATTCTAAGCATGCTTGAGATAAATATTGTGATTTATGCCGGAGGATATTTGCCTTTTACATGAGCGGTAAATAGCGTCACTAAAATAGAATTAACCGACTTAAATTCTGCATTTTAATTAACTAAACAGATTGCAAGGTGCTCATTGTCCCGATATTTGTTATATTTATGTAAATTTATGCCGAATTTCCCATGTGCTAAATGGCATTTATTCCTGTGAGTTAACGCATGTTTTTGCCTAATAGCGCTGAACTTGGGGGGCGTCTCACGAAAATTAACTATTTGCTGACTTGGGTTAGCAAGATCACATTAATCATTAGTTAGTTTGCATAGACTTAACTTTGTGTTTTTATGGAGTTGAGTGGATGTTGATGCAATTGGGAGACTGCAGGTTTGATCGGGAACGAGGCATGCTGATTGAGTTGTCTCGCGATGAATCTTGGCATCTTCCTCGAGCCGAGTTACAAGTGCTTAATTTGCTTGTTGAGCATCAAGGTAAGTTGGTTTCTAAGCACATGCTGAAGACGGGGGATGGAAAGCATCCGCCGCTAACTGATACCTCTGTGGCCCGTGCTGTTTTTATGCTTCGCAGCTTTCTTGGACCTCAATATGAGGGCTTGATTGAAACCGTGAAAGGCCAAGGTTATTTACTCCAACCATCTAATGGGACTGAGTTTAGAGGTGTTAATTACCTCAGATTGCACACAGTGCCTTTGTGGAGTGCCTTAGTGTTATTCGGGTTTATGTTAGCGTTTTCGGTGTTTTATTTGAATCATACGGATCACAGCAAGCCAACCCAAGCACTTATGACCTCAATATTACCTTTGGCTTCTGGCCAGCAAGTACGATTACACTTATTTGCTGATTCCAATACTAATAACACTTTACTCTTCGAGTTAGGTGAGCGCTTAAGTGCAGGATTAATCGCCTGCGGTCAAAGTGATTGGGCTGATGTCTATGCTTCTTTGTCCCATGATAAACAAGTGCTTAATATTACTTTTCGAGGCGAAAAACTCGGTCAGTCAGTGATCCGTAATATTAAAATCAGTGATTTCACTCGACCGAAAACCTTCATCGATGCTGCTTGGCTGCAGGAGGTTAACATCTGTGGCTAAATGGCTAAAGTGGACGATTAATATTGTTATCTTGTCGGCATTGATTATGGCCTGCGGTGTGATATACAAACAGTCGGCTACCAATCAGACGATGATTTTAAATTGCAGCTCTGAATTATTCGACCGCCATTCTAGTGCCAATCCTAGCGGCAGCTCGAGTGTTAGCAGTGACGGTAAATTTTACCTACTCGTGGATGTTTTGATTGCCGCTGACAATACGCAGATCAATTATCGTTACTTTAATATTGACGGTACGAGTGCGGGCAATATTTTAATGCAAGGCAAAGTCGACAGTATTGAGGCCAATAGCATGACCTATAAAGTTACCGTTAAAACGAAAACGGAATCTGAAATTGAAAAGCAAAAAAATTGGCCAGAACATATGAAATATCTATCCTATATCAGCAGCTTACATTTTAATGACTCGGAAATGCACAATCTCAGTATCGAAGTGTTAGATATGGATGACACCAAAGATTATGCCGTGGTCCTTTTTCAGCCTAGCAATACCATTTGTGGATGCAGAATCGTAAATAGTCGAATTTAATCAGTGAATTTGAGTTTATTTCAGTTAAGATTAGTGCTCATTGATTTGTGATTACTGTGGTGAGTCTCCAGTGAGGGATTCATGAAAAGGGTGTTGTGTCTAAGATACGTGTAAAGCAAGAAGAATCCCTGTCGATTAAGTTCAGCCATCAGATGGAAAAGGGCGATAATCGTCAGCTTGATCTCTATTTCTTTTTACCTAAGGAAATGGGCATAGGCTCGCGCACGCTCAATGAAGAAGAGTACTACTATAGCTCAATAGTTGGACGTCGCTCATACTATTCAGAAGGCTTGCACTTACCTCTGGTGCAGGGGCGTTTTGCCAGTTTAAATCGCCGTACTGTTGAAGAGTTCAGGTTGTACCTAAATCTCTTCGCCTATCAGTTTGCGGTTGCGGTTGAAAACGATGTTAAAGAACTCAATCAAATCACAGATGTAACCCATTTTTATTTTGCCCTCGACGAATTACGCGAACAAATTGCCCAGTTGCTGAAAAAGTTTCGTCGTAACGAACCAGGTGATCCCAAATGGAAATCTTACTTTGAAAATGCTGATAACTACTTGTCTTGGTTTTGTGAGCAGCAGTTACTCAAAGTGCTCGCTTATGCCACTCGTACCAGTGATTTCAACGATATTTTAGAGCGGGTACTCACGCTCTGCCGTAATGAATGTGCCTATCGTGATGAGCATAAGTACAACTCAGCGCAAACTAAGCAAGATCCTAACCGTATCTCTAATAAGATGTTGTTATTGCGCCGTTTAATTCAACAAGGGGTGGTACTCAAAGAAGAGTTAAAGCCTTTAGGGATTGGCCTTAAAAAGTTTACGACAGGACTGGCAACCGCGTTAGTGATGTTGGTGGTGTCTGCGTTGATAATTCAAGCGCAGGGCGCCTTTAGTGGTTTTACTATTGCGCTAGTGCTGACTTTGGCTGTGATCTACGGTTTCAGGGAAATCTTTAAGGACGATGTGCGCAATGCCATGTGGCGATTTATTCAGCGGGGTCGACCACGTTGGAGCCGCATTTTACGGGATACTACGAGTCAGGCGGTTATCGCTAAGCAGTTGGTATGGCTTGAGTTTATGCGTCAGCAAGATCTACCCGAAAAAGTCAGTGACATTCTAAAGCACAGACATAGCCAAAATAAGGTCGATGCGGAAATTCTGCACTATAAAATCGCCACTAAGGTGAATCAGAGTGAATTCCAAGCGGGATATTCGACTATTCAAGAGCAAGTGAGCTTTAGCTTAGTGCCTTTTGCCCGTTATTTAGAACGGGGTAAAGCGAAGATTTATAAGGAAGTTGAAGGCAAAATTAGTTATGAATCGGTTGAGCGGCGCTATCAAGTCAACCTGATTTTAGTGTTGCGTGATGGGCGCGAAGCCCCGCAGTATATCCGCTATAAAATCACCATGAACCGCTCGGCAATCATAGAAATTACCCAGAGTCAGTTGCCTGACTCAGTTAATGCACCCGAATCTACGATTGATGACGAGTAAAGGCTTGACCGATATTCTGATCGTTATTTTGCTTCGCCCGTTTTAGGGCGACTTCGGCATTATTCAAATATTGCTCTAATGTCTGGCCTTCTTGATAACCCGCAATACCAATACTAATACCTTCCCCTAAGCCATTACCATTGAGCTTTTCCATCATATTGAGGGCAAAGTTGTGCGCATGGGTGGCGTCTGTGTCAGGTAACATCACAATGAGCTTCCCTAGCTGCCAATGCAGAATTTGATAATTAGCTGGAATTTCAAGCAATAATTGCACTTCTATTTCTTGCTGACGATTTGCCAGTTGGTCGATATCACTCATGTGGCTTAGCATGCCCTCTGGATTGATATCCATTAACAGTAAGCTTGAACTGAGACGGCTTGGTGGCGGCAGAGAGTTAAAGTAACGTTCTAAATCTGCCAAATTCAGCAGAATAGTACTGCGATGGGGTACAAGGTTACGCTTCTCTGTGCCTCGGCCACGCTCGGCGGCTTGCTCTAAAGTGCAGACGATATAATCAATCTCACCATCGGCAGCCACATGGCCCTTCAATGTGGCTTGCAAACAATTGGAATGCGCCTGTTTAGGTGAGCATAGAATTTGCCCTTGCCACTGACCTTGCATGGCAATTTGGGCGCTGATCCTCTGCCATTGATTGCCTAAATCATTCGCGAGTAATGACGCTAAATCTTGATTTAAATCGCCATTGAGTTGCATTAACGCATCGAATACAGGATTGATTTTAATCAGTTTACCGTTAGCATCTGTGAGGGCTGTCGCGACTGTGTTATCGCATAAAAGCTCACTGAGAAAAGCATTTTGTTTGCTGCTGATTAACTCACTGATGTCCTCAAGGGTGATTAATAGATGTGGTGAGCCTCGGCTCGCCCTTGGTGCTTGGCGGATATGAACGCGTAAAGTAGGGCCATCGATACTCTCTAGACTGATTTCACCAGACCATTGACCGGTTTTATGTACCTGCTCCATTAACTCCGTGTAGGTTTTATCATCGAGGCATAAGGTACGCTGTAGGCTTCGGTCTGTCAGTTCATCTAATGGTACTAAGGTCGCTTGTGCCGCTTTAGTATTGGCGCTGATGACTCTGGCATTTTCGTTGACCATCATAAAGCCGATGTCACTATTAAATAAGCCATTAGCAACATCAATACTGTATTGGCGTGAACGCTGTTGTAAGCGATACATGTGGCTGAGTAGTACAACCCAAGCGGCTAAAACCGTTAATATTAACGATGCCACAATGACAATGTTTTGCCATTGTGAGAAACGAGCAGCTATGTCTGAGTTGCGCACATAGGAGAGTAAAAAATATTCTCTGTGGGTCTCAGGTTGGGCTGTGAGTTCGATTTTAAGGTAAACAAAAGTGGCTTCTTCACCGTGGAATTGCCCAAAGTTGCTCATGGACATATCGCGCCACAGGGCCGGATAGCTCTGTCTTAAACTTGCTCCTAAGGTCTCTGGCATATTGCTTAGAGGGGCGAGATCGCTCGCGCCAGCATAGAGTAATCCTTGAGTATCTAGCACTAACATAGGGGACTTATTGCTCGAAAAGGCTGGTTTTATGGCCTCCAGCATTTTTACCATAGAGTTGTATGTCACCAGATAACCGATAGAACTCTGATCGGGCTTCTCGAGCCACGCCATTTGATACATATAAGGTTCAAGCATGCCGTCTATCGGAACAAATTCCAGGGGCGAGGTATAGACCTCCTTGCCACCCATGCTCCGACTCGCTCCAAGTAAGGTCGGTGGTAAGGCATCTTTATTGAAATTAGGGGGAGTTGAGAATTTATAGTTACCTTGGGGATCGTACAGTGCAATGCCGAGTAACTCAGGAATATGTTTTACTAGATCTTGCCAGTTTTCCTGCAATTTAAGTTGTTGCTTGGCGGTAGGATTGCTTAAGTATTGTTTTAGCAGTTCCCCATTGGCGAAAATTTGGGTTCGAAATTGCTGAAAAGACACTTTATCTGCGATCAATGAGCCTATGGTTTGCAGTTCACTGTATCTTTGCGTTGCCCACTCTTCTTGCAGGCGTCGTTCACCTAACGTAATGATTAAGTGAGTTAAAATAATCATGCCAATCACCAGCATAGAAAGCTGGCTTGCAATAGCGAGTAAGCGTTGATGCGACCAATAGATCCCTTGGGTTAAAGAGAGCAGTGGCGCAGCGGGATACGTGCTTGGGTTATTCTTCAGCATGAACCGATTATGAGTGGGTGAACTGTTAATTTCGCTATGTTAACACGAAAGAATTGTTACGACAGTGCCAAGTTACTCAGCAAGATTTCTTGAGTAAAAGTTAAGACGATTCACACATGTACCACTCACGTAATCGACAGTGTTATCTGCTTGGGTATTTCAGTCGATTTTGGCTGTATTAGAATGCCGTTTAGCCTAAGGCGCCTAATATGCGATGCTTGAATTCGCAGCCGTAGGACTCAACTTGTTCACGACAGATGTCGATATCAACACCCGCTAATCCTTCGATGGCTGAAACTTGTACCGTTTCAATATAGTGTGGCGCTAATGCGATGAAGGCATGTACGGCGGCATAGGAACCGGCGAGTTTGGGGCGACAATGTTCCATATAGGCGGCTTCATTATCCGCATTGAGGGAAATGGATAAACTATCAACGCAGTTGGCCAGTTCTGGCAAAATATTGCGCCTATGGACTAAATTACCTAAACCATCGGTATTAATGCGTACTCGCCCGCCTCTTTGTTTAATTTCTTTCGCCACCTCAAGCAAAGTTGGAAGATTTAAGGTCGGTTCGCCATAGCCACAAAACACATATTCTTCGAAGTCTTTAACATCGCCAAGCAGTGGAATAATTTCTTCGGGCTTAGGTTGGTGACACAGTGCCAGTTGATATTCGTGGATCTGTTTACTGCCATTATGTTTTGGACAAAACGCGCAGCGCAGGGTGCAGCGACCCGTAATATTAAGGTAGCGACTGCGACGAATATCATAGACAAGCGTTTCAGTCGCACAGGTTTCATTTGTGCAAACTTCATCTGTTATGTGACCGTTCGCTAGGGTTTCTGTGGTGACAACTTGTGGTTTATCAATATTTTGCTTGTGCAGATGCTCAGACATAATGATGGGTTTCATTTTAACGATAGCTGACGACTTAAACACAGTGTAGCGAAAGCCTGATGCGATAACTGTCAACTAGATCGCAACTTGAAAGCTCAAGCCACTCGTAGCAGACTCAAAATGACATAGATGATTAAGAGGTTATTGACTCGCACAGAGGATTAAAAAGAGAGCCTAAGCTCTCTTTTTAAGGTTCAAGACATTGATTAACTGCTTCTAGTTAACTTCCTATAGATAGTCTTTTTTATAGTCAGTGGGGACCGGCGGCTCTAAATGCTCAGGTGTAAAGTCCACTTCATGGTCTTTTTTAGGCTGCCACCACCAATGGAAGAAGCGGCTGCTAGTGCGCTTAATGTCGTCGAGTATGATGTACAGCAAGGGCACTAAAATTAGCGTCACAAGGGTCGAGAACAGGATGCCGAAGGCGAGGGATGTCGCCATAGGGATCACTATTTGCGCCTGCAAACTACGCTCGAGAATAATAGGTACTAAGCCGACGAAGGTGGTGAGTGACGTCAGGATGATCGCCCTAAAACGATAACAGCCTGAATCGACCGCCGCCTGCCTGACCGATTGCCCTTGCTCCCGCGCACGGTTCACAAAGTCCACCAAAATCAAGGAGTCGTTCACTACCACTCCCGCTAATGCCACTATGCCGCAGAGACTTAACACGCTCATCGCGAGTCCCTGAATCAAGTGACCAAACAGAGCGCCGATAATCCCGAAGGGGATCACAGACATGATGATTAACGGCTGACTGTAGGATTTAAGTGGGATTGCCATTAGGGCATAAATGGTGAACAGTGCGAAGAAGAAGCCTTGCATTAAACCGACCATGGCATTCTGTTCATCCAAACTGCCACCGTCCAGTGCAGTTTGGATTTTAGGGTACTTAGCCTGCAATTGTGACAGGTAATCTTTTTGGATTTCTTGCACTACTTTTGAAGGTTCAACGATGTTTTTGTTGGCATTTGCCGTGATGGTAATCGCTCGCTTGCCGTCAACACGGGTAATTGAGGCGTAGGATTCACCTTTTTCAATTTGTGCCACGGTCGAGAAGGGAACCGAAGTGCCCGTTGGCGTGCGGATCAGCATATTTTCAAGATAACCCACAGTACGACGTTGCTCTAATGGGTAGCGCACCATTACCTTGATTTCTTCTTTATTACGCAAAATCCGTTGGGCTTCGTAACCGTAGAAACCATAACGTACTTGGCGAGCTAAATCGGAAAGCGTGAGGCCAAGGGCTTCTGCTTCTGGGCGTATTTTTAGGCGAATTTCATGGCTGCCCGATGAAAAGTTGTCGGCAATATCGTACACGCCTTCATAGCTGGCGAGTTTTTGCTTCAACTCTTTAGAGGCTGCGGACAGCTCATCGAGGTCACTCGAGGTCAATCTGAAGGAAATATCGCCGCCGGCATCGTTGGTGCTCGCGTTAAAGCTGAGTTTTTTAACCGACAAAAGCTCAGGCAATTGTTCACGCCACGCGGCAGCAATCGTCACGCCATCGACTTCACGGTCTTCCCCTTTCGTCAGTTCGGCAAAAATAAAGGCAGAGGTACGGGAGCTCATATTGATAAAGCTGTGCTTCACCACTTGATAACCGTTATCTTTCTCCATTTTTTCGTTCATCTTGTACAGGGCTTCTTCTATGCTCTGTACTACTTTTAAGGTGTTTCCTTCGGAGCTGCCTTCATCCATCTCAAGTTCAACTTGAATAAAGTCTGAGGGAATGTCTGGGAAAAATACCCAGCGCACTTTGCCACTGGCGACTAAGGCAATAGACAGAATTAATACACCGATAAAGGCCGCGACCACGTTGTATCTGTGTTTGATACAGCGCTCGAGGAAGTTGCGATAACTGTGGTGAATAAAGTATTGCACTCTGTCGTTAAAATTGGCTTTTAGGTGGCCAAAGAATCCCTTTGGTGCGCCAGGTTTTTTAAACTTCATGTGCGCTAAATGCGCTGGCAGAATGAATTTAGACTCTACCAGTGAGAAGGCTAAACAGAGGATGACCACCATACCGATGGATTTCCAGATAATCCCCATAGGGCCAGAAACCATTAACATGGGAATAAAGGCTGCAATTGTGGTTAAGACCCCGAAGGTCGCGGGCATCGCCACTTTTTGCGCGCCACGGATCACGTTCTCAACCGAGTGACCGTGGCGTTCGACCTCTGTGTAGGCACTCTCACCGATGACAATGGCATCATCCACCACTATTCCGAGCACTAAGATAAAGGCGAATAGGGTCAACATGTTGATCGTCATGGAGAAAGGTTCGAGCGGCATGACCAACATAGTGCCGAGGAAACACACGGGTATCCCCATCATGACCCAAAATGCTAACTTCAGATCGAGGAACATGGCTAAGATGATAAACACCAACAAGGCACCGTAAAACATGTTCGACATCATCATGTCTAAGCGGCCCTGGAGATAGTGGGTCATATCACCCCAAGTATCGAGTTGAGCGTTAGCTGGCAGTGTGGCGCGGCGCTGCTCTACGTACTGTTTAACTTGGTCTGCAATGTCTAAGGCGTTTTGATCATCAATGCTGGTGACTTCAATAATCGCAGCGGGTTTGCCGTTAAAGCGGGTATATTCCAAACGTTCTTCAAAATCATCTTTGATGGTCGCCACTTGTGGCAGCATCACACGGCTACCGTCTGCGCGAGTTGTGACGACTATATTGGCAAAGTCATCGCCCGTGTAGGCTTGGCCTTTGGTGCGCAATAGAATATCGCCATCTTGAGCACGAATAGAGCCACCTGGTAAGTCTAAGGAGGAGTTTTGCACTGCTAATGCGACTTGTGAGAAGGTCAAGCCGTACTCTCGTAACTTATTCTCAGAAACTTCAATACCGATTTCATAATCGCGCACCCCTGTGACTTTCGCACGGGTTACAGCGGGGAGTTGGGTTAAATCGTCACGAACCGATTTAGCCAATTCTTTCATATCGTGGAGTGTCATATCGCCATAAACAGAAACCCAAATGACGTTATTCTCAGGTTTGATTTGAGAGATATTCGGTTTTTCGATGTTCACTGGGAAGGTTGAAATTGCATCTAACCGCAGTTTGGCTTCATCGAGAATGGTCTGCACTTCGTAACCGTCTTCAACTTCAACGGTAATCGAGCCAACGCCTTCGCTAGCCACAGAAGTCACTTTCTTGATGCCGTTGATATCTTGGATGGCTTCTTCAATCTTGATGTTGATGCCTTCTTCGATTTCCTGTGGCGCCGCACCTGGATAGGCGACGGAAATATTTAATAAATTGAGTTCGAAAGAAGGAAAAACCTCTTTATTAATCAAAATACTGCTGAACAGGCCGCCGATGAGCAGAACACACATTAATAAGTTCGCGGCTACACTGTTGCGGGCGAACCAAGCTAAGATCCCTTTTTGAGTGTCCATTATTTGACTCCAGCGGCCGCAAGACTCGATTCAGGAGTATTTTCTTTTGGTGTCTCAGTGGGTAATGCCGCTTCGCCTAATATTTTGACCATTTGTCCATTTGCCATACTGTTGAAGTGGGTCGTAGCGACGCGTTCGCCCGTTTTTAGACTGTCTTTGATGAACACATTTTCTAAATCACTACGAACCACATTTACTTGGCGCATTTCAATGATATTTTTGTCGTTGACTAGGGCGACTTGGTCGTTACGAACCACATGGCGGGGCAATTTAACTATGCCATCGACTGTGCGACCCTTGATGACTGCATTGACGAAGCTGCCGTATTTAATTGGTAAGCTACCTGGCACTTTATTCGCGCGCAGATAGGGATCTTTGATTTCTGCGACTAAATACACCATGCGATTTTCGGCATCGATAACACCTTCACTGCGGATAATATTGCCTTCCCAAGTATTTTCTTTGCCAGCCAAAGAGGCGCTAAGCGTGACTTGGGTATCGGGATTATCGACAGACTCTAGATAGGCTAAATCATCATTAGAAATGGGTAAGCGGATTTCGGCAACGCTAGTGTCATAGAGCTCACCTAGATTAGTGCCTAAGCTAACGTATTGACCTAAATCGACATTTCTAACTTTGATTATGCCATCAAAGGGCGCGCGAATAACCGTGCGCTCAAGGTTACGTTGGGCGCGCGCCAGTGCTGCCTGCGCATATTTTACGTTAGCTTGTTCTTTTTTGAGTTGCGGGATACGTAGACCTAACTCAGGGGGCAAGCCCTTGTCGTAGCCTTTGAATTCGATTTTAGCGACTTCACCACGGGCTATTTCTTCGTTCAGTGCGGCGGTGGCTTGGGCTAGCGTCGCTTCGGCTTGCATTAAGTCAGCCTCGTAATCTGAGGGCTCGATTTGCGCTAATTGATCGCCTTTCTTGACTATGCCACCTGCAACAAAATGAGGGGAAATAGTGAGCATTCTGCCTTGAACTTCGGTCACGAGTTGGGTTTTATACTTTGGGGTAACCACGCCGTAGGAAGGTAAGTTTAGCGATACTGTTTGCTGAGTCACTTGCGTGACATCAACGATAGGAATAGGCATCTCTTCAGGTTTTTGTTCTGGCGCCTCCTTCGTTTGTATTAATAAGGCTGCGCCAAAGACAAACAGCAGCAGAATAAGAAAAGGAGACAGTCTCCTCAGTAGGGTCTTCATCATATAATGGTTAAATCCATGCTAATCGCGTAATGGGGTTAAAGTAGCAGAGTCGGCCACGCCAATAAATTTATTTTTGTAAATTAAATGTTTCTAAAAGTGATGCCGCGACAGATATGCGCATCATGCATCGATATTTGGGCGAAAATTAGAGCAGAAAGGTGATGAAAGGTTCAGTTAGGTAATTGGAATATATTGAAATAAGAATGAATACGTATTGGGGTTAACTGCTCTAAATCCGCCGCATTTCATTCTATATAATTAAACATAGCAGGATATTTTTAGTAACATCACCCACGTAAGTTATATTTTGGTAATAAAAAAGCCGCATATAGCGGCTTTAGTTTGGTAAGTTTAAGCGGGTGTTACTTTTTCTTACGGGCGATTTTACTCGCTTTCTTTGCCGCTTCTTTCTTGCTCGTTTTCTTCGCAGCTTCTTTCGCTTTCACTTTGGCTTTTTTCTTACCCGGTGTGCGCGCTTCTTTATTCTTTGGACGCAGCTCTTCGATCACGCGGCGTTTCAACGGTTGCTCGATATAACGCTCGATTTTACCAACGATACGCATGTCGTGGGCTTCGGCAAGCGAAATCGCGGTACCTTTTGCGCCAGCGCGGCCAGTACGGCCAATGCGGTGGATATAAGTGTCGGCAGAACGTGGCATATCGAAGTTGATCACATGAGTGATATCGTCGATATCGATACCGCGTGCAGCCACATCGGTCGCCAACAAGACATTGACTTCACCTTTAGTAAAGCGACTCAAGGCTTGGAAGCGTTTCTTCTGTTCCATATCGCCACGCATAAAGGCGCAGGGAATACCGACTTTAAGTAACTGGCCTTCTAGGCTAGAAACGATGTCGCGGGTTTTCACAAATACGATAGTCCGTTTGACATCCTCTTGGCGTAGCAGATGACACAACAGCGCAAATTTATGCTCTTTATCATCGGCTAAGTGGATCCATTGGTGGATCTTGGCTTTTTCACTGCGAGGGGCTTCAACATCGATTTCAATCGGGTCGTTTAACACTTCACGGGCAAAACGTTGTACACCGCCGCCTTCTAAGGTGGCAGAAAACAGCATGTTCTGTTTGCGGCCTTGGGCCTCAATAGCAATGGCTTGCACCACAGAAGAGAAGCCCATGTCTAACATGCGATCGGCTTCGTCGATAATTAAGATATCGACTTCTTGTGCGTTGAAATTGCCTTTGTCTAAATATTCCATCAGGCGGCCTGGGGTCGCGACCAGAATATCGACGTTGCCTGCTAAGGCTTCTTCCTGTGGTCCATAAGGAACGCCACCAGTAACTATAGCAATATCTAAACCTTGGCCTGTGGCTAGGTGACTCGCATAACGGTGGATTTGGCTGGCTAACTCACGGGTTGGCGTGAGGATTAGCACTCTTGCTTGTCCAGCAAAACGACGGGGGAAGTCGATCAAATGTTGTAGCGATGGCAGTAAAAAGCTCGCTGTTTTACCTGTTCCTGTCGGGGCGCGCGCAAGAATATCTCTTTGCTCTAGGGCGTAAGGAATCGTTTCTTGCTGAATCGTAGTGGGTGAATGATGCCCCATGGCATTAAGCGACTCTAATAAGCTAGGGTCAAGCTGGAAATCTTCAAATTGCATGCGCAGCGTCTCGACGGATAATAGCGAAGCATTATAAAGGTTATGGCGGTTAACTTAAATAACTTATCTAGATCTCCTGTGTTTATCTTCTGTGTCAGTAAAGTTTTATGGTAATTGGCATAAGTTAATTACTTTTAGGTCAATGTATTAGCATTTAATTTGTGGGAAATTGGAGCTTTCGTTAAATTTGCCAAACTTAGCTAGCTTTACTTAACGTGTCAGGATTGGACTCGATATCAGTATTTAAGGTAAAAATCTCGGATCAATTGCACCATGGTTTGTGTGTATTGGCCAGAACGTTCACGAATAGTGATATCACTGAGCTTTGGAGCCATTTGTGGATGAGTCTTGTGGGCGAGTACGCAGAGTACTCGATTAGCGCTTTTCCCTACAATGCTGATAAGGTTGGTTATTTCAATCAAATTGAGCTGAGAGTGCGTTAATATTTCGTCGAAACGGGCCATACTCTGCATTGGTAATATGAGACTTGCCTTTCCTTGCGGTGCTAGGCACACATGAATGGCATCGAGTAGTGCGGTAAAGCTTAAGCTATCTGTGTGGCGGGCCATAGCGCGCTGGGATTGTATCGCTTGTGTGCCTTGCTCAAAATAGGGGGGATTACAAATTATGTGTTCAAAATACCCTTGATACTCAGTTTGTTGGCAAAAGTCTTGGATGCTGCAATTAACTAAGGTCAGTCGATTAGCCCAAGGACTATTGTGGAAGTTATGTTGGCAAGCATGGGCGGCATTGGTGTCTAATTCGACACTGGTGATATGTGCTTGACTGCGCTGAGCTGCCATTAAACTGAGTAAGCCGCTGCCTGCGCCTATATCTAAGATTGATTTCGCGGTGGTCAGTTGTGCCCATGCCCCAAGGACGACGCTGTCTGTGCCTACGGCCATGCCGCAATTCATGTCATCGATATGAAATTGTTTAAAAGTGAATGCCATGGGGAGTTAATTTTGCCGTTCTAAAGTGATTTAGGCCCAATATTGGGCGCGCAATATTCTAATTCTAGCCCTCGTTTTTAGCTAATGTTTTTAAACAGTCGCATCTGTCCTAGCTGTATGAATTTGTGTCGCCAAATCATTTACTATTTTACGTGGTAATACTAATTTCACTTAATTAACGCTTTAATTTATTGCCTTAGAAACCTTTTATTAGCAGTTAATTAGCATTATTTAGCTTTTTTTGCCTGAACGGACTTGTTGTCTTGTATTGATGCTTTAAGTCTGGTATTAGTTTCGCCCCCATTTTTAATCACTTTTAAGATTAACGGATAGGTAAACGAGTTTGTTGGTGAATTAGTCGTCAGTTAGGCTACATAAACGTTCGCCATCGTTTATAAACTCGGCAGATATCGAACATATTTACCACGGAATTGTGTAAACATAGATTTGCACTCCGGATGGGCTTTGTTTTAGCTATGGCTAATCGACACATAATCACTTAAGTTTGTAAAAAAACAATAAGACAAGATGGGGCTTCCAGTGCAAGACAATCAGATGAGTATCGGAGATACATTAGGCTTAGGTTTTATGACCTTTGCGTTCTTTTTAGGTGCGGGAAACCTAATTTTTCCACCATTCGCGGGTATGTTAGCGGGCGAAAATATGCCCCTCGCCATGTTGGGTTTTTTGATTACCGCCGTAGGTTTACCTTTAGTTGGACTGATTGCTGTCGCTAAGGCTCAAGGTAAGGTTATGGCTATGCTGCCAGTATTTGCAGCAACGACATTGGCCGTCGCGATTTACATTATTATCGGCCCTGCTTTTGCTGCGCCGCGTACGGGATTAGTGGCTTACGAGATTGGCGCTAAGCCATTTATCGATGACACTACGGCAACGTTTTTGCTGGGCAGTTTGGAATTAAACCTGACGCAACTGCTATACACATTAGGTTTCTTCGCTGTCACTATGTTGCTGGCGCTTTTCCCTGGTAAGTTGCTCGATAGCGTAGGTAAAGTATTAACGCCTATTTTATTGATTTTGTTGGTCGGATTAGCCGTTTCAGTGCTGTTTTTACCTGCATCCGAAGTGGGCCAAGCAGTGGGGGATTACCAACAGCATCCGCTGACCAAAGGTATTTTGGAAGGCTATAACACTATGGATACGTTAGCATCCTTGATGTTTGGTATGTTGATTATTGATATCCTGCGTAAAAAGGGCATTGACCAACCCAGTGATCAAACTAAGTATCTAATCCGTGCAGCCTTTATTGCCGCCGCTGGTTTAACTTTTGTGTATGTGTCCTTGTTCTTTTTAGGTGCAACCGCTGGCGATATCGCTATCGGCACTAAAAATGGTGGCGAAATATTAACAAATTACGTGACCCGCGAGTTTGGTGAACTAGGCTCAGTCTTGTTGTCATCAGTCGTGACTTTAGCTTGTTTGACCACTGCGGTTGGGCTAGTGAGTGCGTGTTCTGAGTTCTTTAATGAGCTGATGCCTAAACTGTCTTACCGTTTCCTCGTGGTCTTTTTAAGCTTGATATGCGCTGTGATTGCGAACGTGGGCCTAAGTCAGTTGATTGCTATTAGTATTCCCGTATTAATGACGATTTATCCTGTGGCTATTGCTCTTGTGGTTGTGACTTTCCTGACCGCTTATTTTGCGAATCCACAGTTTGCACATCGTGCAGTACTGAGCGTGGCACTGTTTTTCGGCATCTTCGATGGTCTTAAAGTGGCAGCGAAAAGTTTGACTGACGCTGATGGTCAAGCCATGAATGGCTTAGCACAGGTTTTTATCCATATAGTGAATGTTATGTCTCCAGTGTTATCTAAGCTGCCACTCTATGAAGAAGGTATGGCTTGGTTATTGCCGACCATTGCGACGATTGCACTGTGTTTAGTATTCGGTCGTGGCCGTGGTCAAACGGCTGCAGCCTAGGCTTTGCATTCTAGTTCTCGTCTTTATGCTTAACTCAGTTAAGCTTATGCAGGCTTAGACATATTTAAATTAATATCAACGGCGTATCATTTGATTACGCCGTTTTTTTATGGAGTATTTGTGCCTAAAACCTATATGCCAGATCCACTTATCGATGCTTTTCTTGATGATCTTTGGTCAAGCAAGGGACTGAGTGATAACACGCTATCGGCCTATCGTACCGATCTACGCCATTTTGATCGTTATCAAGGTCAGCAAGGCGTGACGTTACTTGCGGTTTCTCAGGCCGATGTTAGGGCATATCTGGCCTTTAGAGTTGAGCAGAATTTTGCGCGTACCAGTAGCGCTCGGCTGCTCAGCAGCTTACGGCGTTTCTATACTTATTTGGTGCAGACTAAGCAAATTTCAGCCGATCCTATGGCCTTAGTCGAGTCGCCTAAGTTAACGCGTCATTTGCCGGATTCTCTGAGTGAGTCGCAGGTTGACCGTTTACTGTCTGAGCCCAATGTGGATGATGCCGTAGAATGCCGTGACAAGGCAATGCTAGAGCTTTTGTATGCAACTGGCCTCAGGGTGAGTGAACTTGTCGGCTTGACCATGGAACAAATGAGTTTGCGCCAAGGCTTAGTACGTATTGTGGGCAAGGGTGGCAAAGAGCGTCTTGTGCCGCTGGGGGAATTGGCTATTACCGAAGTGGAGGGCTACATGAAATTTGCTCGCCAAGAGTTGCTCGGTAATAAACAATCTGATGTGGTATTTCCGTCGAAACGCGGGCAGATGATGACGCGGCAAACTTTTTGGCATCGGATTAAACTTTATGCTCTGCGTGCGGGGATTGAAACTGCATTATCACCGCACACTTTACGCCATGCTTTTGCCACTCATTTGCTCAATCACGGTGCCGATCTGCGGGTTGTCCAACTGTTATTAGGTCACAGCGACTTATCGACGACACAGATTTATACCCATGTCGCACGGGCAAGATTGCAGGAATTGCATCAACAGCATCATCCTAGAGGCTAAAAAAGGATTTAGTTACAGCATAAATTTGCTTTCCGCGCGGCTTGTCTGTAACTTTTTGCCCCTATACAGGGTCTATTGAATATCTCGAGTTAGAACGGCCCCAATATCTCGTTGTAGTGACACAATTTATAGGATGTCCCATGAAGTTGACCCCAGCATTATCCTTAGTTTTTGCCCTCCTAGTTGCACCACTTGCCAGCGCTGCAACTGCGACGTCTCCCGATACCGCTGCGATTAAGCAAAAACTCGGTGAGATGTTAGATGTTGAAGTCATTTCTATGCAGGACTCACCAATTGAGGGCCTGTATCAAGCCATGACCAACCGCGGCGTGCTCTATATTAGCCGTGATGGTTCAAAACTATTCCACGGTAGTGTGTATGATATCGATAAGGGCATGAAAAACTTAACCGAAGCCGCATTAGCGGGTCCGCGTTTAGAAATGATGAAGCCGCTTGAAGAGAATATGCTTGTCTATAAAGCGAAAAACGAAAAACACGTGGTCACTGTATTTACCGATGTTAGCTGTGGTTATTGCCGTAAATTGCATAGCCAAATGTCTGACTACAATAAACTTGGTATTACAGTGCGTTACTTAGCCTTCCCGCGCGCGGGTGTGCCGTCAGCTAATGCCGATGAGATGCAAGCTATCTGGTGTGCTAAAGATCCATTAAAAGCCATGACTGATGCTAAAGCGGGCAGCAAAGTTGCCGCGGCAACATGTGATGCTAAAATTGCCGAGCAATATGCTTTAGGCACAACCTTTGGTGTCAATGGTACGCCTGCAATCGTATTAGAAGATGGCAATATGATCCCTGGTTATCAACCGCCTGAAGACTTATTACGCACCTTAGAGGCTCGTCAGTAACAGCCTAAAATGTAAAATTTATCCCACGAAAGGTGAGCTTAAGGCTCACCTTTTTGTTATCTTATTGCCACGATTTCATGAGAGTTTGAGTCCCTTGATCCATAAGATAGTCCGTCGCCCAACCGTTGATGATAGCCATTTACCCGCTCATCTTTCGCCGCTATTGAAGCAGCTTTACGCCCGCCGTGGTGCGCTAACCCACGAATGCGAGCTTGTCCTTAAGGGTCTATTAAGACCTGAAACCATGAAAGGGTTGCCCGAAGCCGCGGTGCTTATCGCCGATGCAATGCAGGCGAATAAGTCGATTTTGATCGTGGGTGACTTTGACGCAGACGGCGCGACCTCAACCAGTGTGTGTATGTTGGCGCTGCGGATGATGGGCGCGGTGAAAGTGGATTATTTGATCCCCAATCGCTTCGATTACGGCTACGGCTTAAGCCCTGAAATTGTTGCAGTTGCGGCCTCCAAACAGGCTGAGCTACTCATCACAGTTGATAATGGCATTTCATCAATTGACGGTGTTGCGGCGGCCAAAGCCTTTGGTATGCAAGTGGTGATTACCGACCATCATTTACCCGGACATGAGTTACCCGCTGCCGATGCGATAGTGAACCCTAACCAACCGGGCTGTCCATTTGCCAGCAAATCGATAGCGGGTGTCGGCGTGGCCTTTTATTTGATGACGGCATTAAGGGCTGAACTGCGAACGCGAAACTGGTATCAAACGCGCGGTATTGCTGAGCCTAATCTAGGCACACTACTCGATATCGTTGCCCTTGGCACCGTTGCCGATGTGGTGTCACTCGATGCCAATAATCGTATTTTGGTTGAAGCAGGTTTGCAGCGCGTGCGAGCTGGGCGTTGCCGTGTGGGGATTACTGCGTTGCTTGAAGTGGCGAAGCGAAATCCGGCGCGCATTGTCGCATCTGACTTTGGTTTTGCCGTGGGCCCAAGACTGAATGCCGCAGGCCGGTTGGATGAAATGGCACTTGGGGTTGAAACCTTACTCTGCGAAGACATGATGTATGCACGGCGCATGGCGGCAGAGCTTGACGGATTGAATCAAGAACGCCGTGAGCTGGAAGTCGGCATGCAGCAGGAAGCCTTAAAAAGCCTAGAGCACTTAAAGCTTAACGAAGCCGAGTTGCCTTGGGGGATTGCCTTATTTCAAGAGGATTGGCATCAGGGCGTGATCGGGATTTTGGCCTCGCGCATTAAAGACAAATACCATAGACCCGTGATTGCCTTTGCCGATGCGGGCAATGGTGAAATTAAAGGCTCGGCGCGTTCAATCAAAGGCTTGCATATGCGCGACTTATTGGAGTTAGTGAACACTCGCCATCCGGGACTGATTATCAAATTTGGTGGTCATGCAATGGCGGCGGGTTTATCGCTCAAAGCGGGCAGTTTTGCGATATTTGCTAAAGCCTATGATGATGCGGTGCGTGAGCAGCTTAAACCTGAGTTGTTAACGGGCGAGCTTTGGTCCGATGGCGAACTCACTCCCGCAGAGTTGAATCTTGAAATGGCTCAGTTACTGCGCAATGCAGGGCCTTGGGGACAAGCTTTCGAAGAGCCGTTATTCGATGGTTACTTTACGATAGTGCAACAACGTCTTGTCGGTGAGCGCCACCTTAAGCTCGTACTCGAAACCCAATGCGGCACTGTGATGCTCGATGCCATTGCCTTTAATGTGGATTTGCACACTTGGCCAGATGCGACGATTAATCATGCTCGTGTTGTGTATAAACTCGATGTGAATGAGTATCGCGGCAATTTTTCGCTGCAACTTATGGTTGAGCAAATCGAAGCTATGTAAGATGACAAGGAGTTAAGTTGAAATCATTATCCGATAAAAAAATCCGCCAGCTACTTAAGCGTTTTGCTTGGATATATGTTGTCTGCTTAAGCATTCCGTTTATCTCAACCTTACTCACTACTAAGGCTCAGGGGCAAATGCTACTTATGGGGATTTGGCCCGCAGCCTCCTTGTTTTACTTTCTCACTTACCGTTATTTAGCTAAATCCTTTAAGTATGAAATCAATCGCCACTTAGCCTTTAGTTATCATGGCGGTGGCACTTTAGCGGGGGCTTTGTATTCGTTAGCTAAAGTGGTGTTATTGGCGATGGCATTTATGATATTTATGAGTGCCAATAACACCTGAACTGACGTTAACGGAAAATTTCGGAGAAAGGAAATGCAGCAGGAAACAGGATACAGAGTCAGTACAGATCAGGCTGAAATGAATCTTGAGGTTATCCATGGCTTTATTAGTAATAGCTATTGGGCGCAGGGCATGCCAAAGGCGCTGCTACAAAAAGCGTTAGCCAATAGCCTGTGTTTTGGGGTATTTGATAAGGACAATCAACAAGTGGCTTTTGGCCGCTTAATCACAGATAAAGCCACTTTTGCCTATCTTGCCGATGTGTTTGTACTTGAGTCGCACCGCGGCTTAGGTTTAAGCAAGTTGATGATAACAGCGATTCTTGAACATCCTGAATTACAAGGTTTAAGACGGATAATGTTAGCCACCCGCGATGCCCATGGACTCTACGCGCAGTTTGGTTTTGGTACCGTGGATCATCCTGAAACCCTGATGCAAATTCGGCTTGAGAATGCCTACCTTTAGAAAAGGATTGTTGAGATTATCCTCGTTGACATCGTCATGATTAAGATAAGGAAATTCAGATGACAAAACTACATTATGCCTATTTTGCCAGTTTTATGGTTTCCTCCGCTTTTTTGAATTGGTTACTCGAGGGACAAGTGCCTTGGGTGAGACTACTTTGCTTAATCTTGTTGTTTTCAACCTTCGTATTTGCCAGTTTAGACCATAGTTTAAAGCGGTCGATAAAATCAAAATATTAGAAGTAAACCCTATTAAAAACAAAAAGCCAGCTTGCGCTGGCTTTTTATCTTATGCGGTTAATATTTCACTATTATGCGGCTTTCGTTTCGGCGGTTTCTTCATCGCTGTGGCGAATTAAGTAATCAAATGCGCCCAGTGATGCGGTCGCGCCGCTGCCCATGGCAATGATAATTTGCTTGAAAGGTGAGTTAGTGACATCACCTGCGGCAAAAATACCTGGGACTGAGGTTTGTCCGCGCTCATCGACTATGATCTCGCCCCTTGGGGTTAAATCGATAGTGCCCTTTAACCATTCCGCATTCGGTACTAGCCCTATCTGCACGAAGATACCTGCAAGTGCGACATGGTGACTCTCGCCAGTGGTTCTGTCTGTGTAGTTCAGACCATTAACCCGAGTACCATCGCCAGTCACTTCAGTGGTCATAGCTTGGGTAATGATTTTAATGTTACCCATAGAAGCCGCTTTACGTTGCAGTACATCGTCAGCGCGCAGGGTTTTATCAAATTCCAGCACGGTCACATGTTCTACTATGTTCGCAAGATCGATAGCCGCTTCGATACCTGAGTTACCGCCGCCGATCACCGCCACACGCTTGCCCTTAAATAACGGGCCATCACAATGCGGGCAGTATGCGACACCTTTGCCGCGGTATTCTTTCTCGCCAGGGACGTTCATTTCACGCCAGCGTGCACCTGTGGCTAACAATACGGTACGGCTACGTAATTTAGCGCCGCTTGCCAGTTCAAGCTCGAACAAGCCATCTGTTGATAACGACACTGCCTTTTGGTTGTCCATGATGTCGACTTCGTAGTCTCGTACATGGGCTTCAAGGTTTGCCACTAGTTTTGGACCTTCGGTCGCTTTGACCGAAATAAAGTTCTCGATACCGACGGTTTCAGCCACTTGTCCGCCAAACTTGTCGGCAACAATACCGGTGCGAAGTCCTTTACGTGCTGCATAAATAGCGGCCGCTGCGCCGGCTGGGCCGCCGCCAACGACTAAGACTTCGAATGGCGCTTTTTCATTAATTTCATCGGCCTTACGGCTTGCTGCATTGGTATCCAGTTTATTGAGGATCTCGCCAATGCTGATACGGCCTGCTGCAAACACTTCGCCATTTAAGTAGACAGAAGGCACCGCCATAATGTTTTTGCTGGTTACTTCTTCTTGGAACAGGGCACCGTCGATCATCACGTTGGTGATATTCGGGTTAATGGCCGCCATCATGTTCAGTGCCTGTACTACGTCTGGGCAGTTTTGGCACGTCAGTGAGACGTAAGTTTCAAAGGCATATTTGCCTGGCAGATTGCGGATCTGCTCAATAATGTCATCGCTGAGTTTGATTGGGTGTCCACCCGTGTGCAGTAATGCCAGCACGAGTGAGGTAAATTCGTGACCCATAGGCAGACCAGCAAAGCTGATTTGCGTATTAAGCTCTGGGTTAATCACTGTCATTGCCGGGGTGCGTTCGCCCTGAACTTCTTTCAGGCTCACCAGAGAAGATAGGCTGACAATGTCTTGCGCTAAGCTTTTTAATTCTTGAGACTTTCTACTCTCATCTGCAGACACGACAAGTTCAACTGGTCTCTTGAGGTTTTGCAGATAGGTTTGCAGTTGATTTTTTAAATTCGCATCTAACATGTGATGACTCCAAAATCGCTTAAAAGGGAGAAGTAAGGGGGCCAGTCTAGGCTCTTGCAGGGGCGGGCTTAATCCTTTGCTGCGTGGCGCTACAACTGTGTTGGCTGTAACGCCAATCAGCTTGGGACGCTAGACTGGCGGGGTTGACGCTTTGCAGGCTAAATTAGATTTTGCCAACGAGGTCTAAAGACGGTGCTAATGTTTCGTCACCTGGTTGCCATTTAGCTGGGCAAACTTCGCCATCGTGAGTAGCAACATATTGAGCTGCTTGAATTTTACGAACTAGCTCTTGAGCGCTACGGCCGATGCCTAAATCGTGAACTTCGCTGACCTTGATTTGGCCTTCTGGGTTAATCACGAAAGTACCACGCAGTGCTAAACCGTCTTCTTCAATCATCACGCCGAAGTTACGGCTGATAGTGCCTGTTGGGTCAGCCAGCATTGGGAAGTTGATCTTCTTGATGGTGTCTGACGTGTCATGCCATGCTTTGTGAGTGAAGTGTGTGTCAGTTGATACTGAGTAAACTTCAACACCCATTCCTTGCAGTTTTTCGTAGTGATCAGCCATGTCGCCTAATTCAGTTGGGCAAACAAAGGTAAAATCTGCTGGGTAGAAGAAGACAACAGACCATTTACCTAACAGGTCTTGTTCAGTTACAGGAACGAACTCACCATTGTGGAATGCAGTGGCTTTGAATGGTTTGATTGTGCTGTTGATAATTGATTGAGTCATTTTATGCTTCCATTTAGTTGATGATGGCTTAAGTTCATAACGAGGACATTTGCTTGCGTCCTGTCGATGTGAAGCATATTACCGACTCGATTAAAATTAAGATAACGGATAAAAACTATTATCCTAATCGGTTTAGTCGAATGTTGATGCGATTAGGTCGGACTCAATCGGTTTTTCTGCGACGGCTGCGGGTTTGGCGTGATTGGGTGTAGTCTGGGTTTAGTCGGCTGGTTTTTGTTGATTGAGATAAGATAAATTTCGAGCATAAAAAAGGGATATCAATGATATCCCTTAAAGTGTAAATACAATTAAAACAAGATACTGAGGTTCTAGGTTCTAGGTTCTAGGTTCTAGGTTCTAGGTTCTAGGTTCTAGTTCTGTGCTTTGGGTTGAGTTAACCAAGTGCTGAGTAAGCGCACGCCGTAACCTGTTGCACCCGCAGGCACAACTGCGGTATCGGTGGCGGTTAAGGCATTGCCCGCGATATCGATATGTGCCCAAGGCTGTTCGCCCGCAAAGCGTTTTAAGAACATGGCCGCAGAGGACGCGCCTGCGCTGCCTTCTTTACCTGTGTTTGTGAGATCCGCGATAGTGGATTTAAGCTCATCCGCATAGGTTTGATCTAACGGTAAGCGCCAGACTTTTTCGCCAACCTGTTGACCTGCATAAGTTAGCTGCTGCACTAAAGGCTCAGAATCGGTAAACAAGCCTGCATAAACATTGCCTAACGCACTCACTTTTGAGCCAGTCAGTGTCGCAACATCGATAATCACCGATGGCTTATAATTTTCTCTGGCATACCAGAGGCCATCGGCCAGCACTAGGCGACCTTCAGCATCGGTATTGAGCACTTCAACGGTGAGACCTTGGGCGGTTTTAATCACATCACCAGGGATCATTGCATGACCCGATACCATGTTCTCCGCCATGGGCATAATCGCCACTACGTTGACTGGCGCTTTTTGAATCGCCATGGCTTTAATAGTGCCAAGCACTGTGGCTGCACCTGCCATATCTGACTTCATCCGCGCGATTGAAGTACCTGTCGCCTTAATATTGTAACCACCCGAGTCGAAGGTGATACCTTTACCGACCAGTGCGATTGGCGCGTCTTTGCTACCAGGCCAATGGGCGACCACTAACTTAGGTGGGCGCTCGCTGCCTTTACCTACAGCAGCTAAGGCGCCCAGTTGTAGACGTTCGATATCTTTGGTTTCTAATACCGTGACTTTAACGCCGAGGGATTTGAGTTTTCTGGCTTCGTTAGCAAAGCTGTCGGGATACATAATGTCTGCAGGTGCGTTTGTCAGATCGCGCGCTAAAAACACACCCGCTTCAACCGCTTGCAGATTTTTATGGTGTTTTTGGTTGCGACTTAAATCATCGACAGCGATTTGGTAATTCTTCTCGGCACGGGGGCTCGCTTTGAACTGAGTGTAGCGATAACTGCGTAGTTCAATTCCGTGTGCAAGCTCAGAGGCAAATAGCGGCGCGGCAGTTAAGCCTTGGGTGAGTACACGCACTGTAGCTTGGGGAACCGTATCGAGTTTGGCCGCAACATTGCCACCGATGGTATTAATGTCACCGGGCGTTAAGTTTTTTGCATCGCCAATGCCGACCAGTAAGACCCGTTTAGCATCAATTTCGCTGGGTACCAAAATCTCGAGGATTTCCCCTCGTTTGCCGGAAAAAATATTATCCGCCGTTGCTAGGTTTAATTGATCTTGGGTCGACTGAGGTAAAAAGTCGATCCCATAGGTAGTAGAATCAGCGCTTTGGAATAGCACTAATGTATCTGAATTCAGTGAGCTACGAGTGTCAAAACTAAAACTTTCGGCGTTAGCATTGAGAGAATTAAGGCACGCCAGAGCCATAACGCTTAACATCAATTTATTATTATTTTTCATGGTGACAGCTCATATCATGGAAGTGTGAGAAGAATATCAAAGCTCAGCCTTAGGGTTAACTAATTTACGCTATTTTGCTGATATTAGTATTAAATCCAAGGCCCAAAGCGTGTCAATGATCGATCAAGGGCAAAACCCAATTGTTGCGATAAAGATTGAGCACTACTTTTAAGGGCTGAGGTGCCTAAAAGCTGTGGCGATTGGCTCGCAAAAATCACCCAATTACCGCCGCCTGTGAGACAAGCGTTCACATGGGCAAAGTGTTGTTGTAAGTTGGCTAACAACTCGCGATTTTGGCTATGTTCTTTCCAGCAGTTTAGCACTAAATACCCATTGGGTTTGATGAGGTTAGTGCATTGCTCAAGGAATATTGGCGAAAGCTGCCCTGTTTCAACGCCTTTGGCTGTGTAAATATCGGCAAAAATTACATCCACTTTTTTATGATCGCCAGCAGCTAAAAAAGCAATAGCATCATCATTGATAAGATTGAGCTTTTTACCTATCGGCAGCTGAAAATAGCGCTTAGCTAACTCAATCACCGCGGGGCGTAATTCCACCGCTGTTAACTTTATTGCCGCGTCGAAATTGCGCAGTGAGTGAATAATCGAGCCACCGCCTAAACCTAAAACAATAGCGCTCTTGGGCTTACAAAACAGTAAAACCAACAACATGGCTTGCACATAAGTGTGCTGGGGAATATAGGGCGCCGCCTTGAGGATCTTACTCTGCTCATCGTTATCCCCAAAGGACAGGATCCGTGAGTCGTCGTAATCGATTACACGAATCGGGCCTAGTGCGTCTTGGGTTTCATGTAAGAGGGTAGAATCGGCCATATTGGATTAATTACTCGGTTTAGCTGTTTGGCTTGTTTGCACGGGCTATAACTGCTCGCGCAAAAAAGTTAGAATTCAGACAGTTTTAGTTAATTGAGCCGCTATTATGACAAATCAAATCCTGCTTGCCTGTATTTATCTTGCAGTGTTTATCTTTTTACAGCGCGCCTTAACCCATTGGGTTAGAAAACTCGCGCAAATGAAGCAAGTGAGTGTTGCACGGACCAGTTTAGTGACCCGTTTTATTTCCTATGTGATGTTTTTTATTACTCTGTCATTGATGGCGGTCTCGCTCGGACTGGGCTATCAGGATGTGTCGCTATTTGTGTCATCCGCCTTTGCAGTAATGGGCGTAGCATTGGTTGCTCAATGGTCGATATTGAGTAATTTAACCGCTGGCGTGCTGATCTTTTTCGTGTTTCCTTACCGTATCGGCGAGCGTATTCGGGTGGTCGATAAGGATGAAGATATTAGCGGCGTGATCATCGAAATCGCTTTATTCCATGTGCTTATTCACCGCGACAATGGCGATACCATTACTTATCCCAATAACTTAATGCTGCAAAAGGCAGTATTAAAGCTGGCTGATCAGACTCCCTTGGCCGAACGTCAGGCCTTACTCGAAGGCAAGAAGAAGTTTGATCCTGAGTAGTTTGGATAGTTGCGCAGCGCTATATTGATTATCAAACTGTGCTGAGCGTTCGTGGGCGTGTCTGAGTCGTTTGGCAGGCTTATAGGGTCTATTAACCCATCGCGGCGTACGATGAGATGAATGAAATAGCTCTTGCCGTTCTAGCCATTCAACTCAGACTTAACCGATAGCGCTTGAGTACAAGATTATCAATAACCCAATACAGACCAGATAGGGATAACAATAAGGTCAGTATCCCCAGCAGCCAGCTAAAGGGGGTGTTAAAACTACCTTGATTGAGGTAATCCATAAAATGCAATTTGAACATTAAGTCGGCGATGTCTGTGTGGTCATTTTTATGGCCAACTAATTCGCCATTAACTGCATTGATATAAATCCGCGTCGACAGGTCATCATCCATACCTATTTGCCAAAGTGAATTGCACTGGGTTGGCCACTCGCTAATGGGGGCTGATATTTGCTTAACTTGGGTAATTTTCCCTGGCCCAGTATAACTTTCAAGCGCCAGTTGTTGGGCGCTTTGTTTATCAATGAGTAAGACATTGCCTGTGTAGGCATCAATCAAGGTTTGCTGCTGGCATTGATGAGCATAGCGCTGCACCTTTGCATCAAGTACATAAACGGGCTTACCCGCGAGCGCTATTAATGTCAGGCTTTCTACCTGAGTATGTTTAGCCAGTAAGGGAGCGATATCCACGAGCTTTTGTGGATCAAACTCTTGCCTTTGCGGCTCAGGACTATGGCTAAGTTGGTACTCCATTCCCTTGAGTTCATCATGGGGCGTTAAATTGAAATAGACCCCAGTAACAAGCCAAAGTAGCAGTTGAATGCTAACTATGGCACCGAGCCAATAGTGGGCGATTTTGACCCAGCGTTTGAAGTGTTTACTTTGAGGCTTAGGTTTAGGCTTAAGTTTAAGATTCGGCATCATCTCAGATACCTCCTTCTTCGCTGCCACAGTAAGACGAAGCCAGCTAATACAGCCACAATGGAGACTAGAGCCGTGCTCAGCAGTAGAAGATTGTCGATGGCTTCACCCTCGTCGTAATCCATAATGTGCCATTTCCAAAAGAGATCGAACAAACGCCAATAGTCATGTCTGCGCGTAACTAACTCTCCCGTTGTTGCTGATAGGTAAAGGCTTGTAGCAGCGCTATCGTTAAAATCCATTCTCCAAACTGGCAAGTATCGCGACGCTAATTCTGCAGGGGCGATATCGGTGAGCAGAGTTGCACTAACAAGCTTAGCCTCTACGGGTAAAGACCCGTTATGCTGATAGTTTGAAGCTATCATTCGGGCTTGTTTCTCCGTTATTGAAGGCAATAACTCACCCGAATCTGCATCCACGAGAATGGACTTATCGCTCAGTTTAATCCGGTAATAGAGGGTATCAGTGATTGAGGTTAACGCGATTGCTTGAGCCTTAGGGAAACGCTCATAAACCGCTGCGATTGAGTAATGGATCTGGCTGGGATCGATATGCTGGGTGTCTTGCACTTTAATATGATCGCCACGGATAAACCCAAGATCCATTAAGACGAAATAGCTGCCGGTGACTGACCAGATCCCAATCGGCAGCACCAGCAATAGCATCAACCATCGGTGTAGAAAGTGTGCTGATGAGACTCGTTTTAGTGTGTTAACCCGCTTCAAGTTGATGACTCACTTTTTATTTAATTAATTTAGCCAGCTTGCTTAAGGGGATTACCCCCTTAAGCCCAAAGCATTACAGAGCCCATTTCATTCCGACATAGTAACGACGTCCCATTAGGTCGTACGTCATAGTGTTGGTATTACCATCGGTAAAGCTTTGATGATATGGCGCTGGTTTATCGAACAGGTTATCGATACCTGCCGTTAAGGCTATGTTGTTGTCCATTTGATAATGAACCTGTGCGTTATGGTAAGTGACCGCATCAACGGCGTCACCTATATCTCCGGCATTGGCATATTGATCATCCGCCGCGCCGATATATTGAATGTTGTAGCTAAAGCGCCAATTGTCATTCGTGATATCAAAATAGAGGTTTGAGCGCCATTTGGTGTAGCTACCATCATAACCAATGGTGCCAGCTCGTGATTCAACGGGGGCGCCAGCGTAGGTTTGTAGATCGTATTGATCTAAATAGCTCAGCTCCCAAGTCGTATTCGTCACCAAGCCTGCAATCTCTTTTGGGTAAAACATCGCCATATCAACACCCGAAACCACCTCATTGGCGGCGTTACCCAGTTGTGTTTGTAAATAGGTGATGTTGCCTGTCATTGCGTCTCGCACAAAGTGCTCGTCGCTACAGAAAGGATGCGTCATCCCTTTGCTGTCGTAACAGGCGGCTAATTTGCTCGAACCATTGACTGAGTTAATGGCGTTATTAATCTCTATCTTGTAGTAATCGAGCGTGATATTGAGCCCTTCAATAAACCCCAGATCCCAAACAAAGCCGGCTGTAAAGGTATTGGCTTCTTCTGGTTCAAGTTCAGCATTGCCACCACGATCGGTTAATATTGTGCCTTCTTGCATATAATTCGTTGGCACGTTTGATGCCATACAATTAGCGTATCGATTCGAGCTAGGGTCGAGCTTAGCCCACTCGCTACAAGGATCTGTGGTATTCATGGAACCTTGATCGATACCGCCAAACAACTCAGGAATATTCGGTACTCTGAATGCCGTGGATTGTGTGGCCCGCAGTGTCACTGCGTCATTTACGACCCACAGTAGCCCCATTTTATAATTGGTATCGCCACCGAAGGTATCAAAATAGGAATATCGCAACGCCGCAGTTAATTCGACCGACTTGGCAAAGGGCAGGCCGCTTAAAATAGGTAATAAGGTTTCAAGATAGATTTCGTCAGCAGTGTAACTACCATCAATCGGTTCTTGCTGGGCAGTGTTTGCTTCACCACTGATTTTAAGTGGGTCAGGATCATTCCATCCTTTCTCGTTTCTGTGCTCTAGTCCTACAGCAAAACTCATCATGCCTGCGGGTAACTGCCATAGATCGCCCGTGATATTCGTTGTGAGACTAAACTGCTCATTACCGCCGCTATCACGCATATTAAACAGAAAATAGTCCAGCATTGCTGGTATGAGTGAGCCTGCTCCCCAAAAGTCTGCGCAAGGTACATTGGGTTCAAGATTACAATTGCTATAGTCTGTCGCGTCGGCAAGACGAACCTTATTAATGACATTGGTCACTTCATAGGAACCACGATTACTGCCGAAGTTAACGGCAGCATCCCATTGCCAACCGTTATCTAAATCCCCTTTAAAACCTGTCACTAAGCGCCAAGTATCCGCTTGAATATTAAATTGTCGGGGAGCTTCTGCCAGTCTGCGACTCTGGAGAAGGAAGTCTGCATCGGTCGGATTTGATTCATGCCAAGCAGGGATCACGATACCTGACACCGATTGCGGAGTAGCGGGTAATTGTGAGCTACGGTGAGTGTACATAGCCTCAGCAAACACTTGGCTGCTCGCCGTTAAGTCATATTCACCGTAGGCAAACAGATTGACTCGCTCGTTAGGTTGAACCGCATTAAAATACTGATAAGTATTATCCTTATGGCTACTGGTGTAAGGGGCACTTCCTGTTGGCAATAGCATTAATTCATTGCCGATTTGATTGCCATTGGCATCAATGAAATGGCCCTTTCCCCCCGACAGCGCCGAACTACCGCCACACACTAGCTCACCATTAACTTCCTCAAGCGGACAAGGCGCGCGACTCAGCATATCGACGGCTTGGGTTTTATCGTAACTCATCGCCACATATGCACTTCCACGCTCACCGATATGACCGAGGGCAAGGTCGAACTTGTACTGTTCACCATCACTTTGCTCGGTTATGCCAGTTCGCGCTTGAAACTCAACCCCTTCGATTTGTTGCCGAGTGATAATATTGACCACGCCAGCAACCGCATCTGCACCATAAATGGCGGATGCACCATCTTTTAATACCTCGATTCGTTCAACCACGCTAACGGGAATGGTATTAAGATCAACTGAGGAGTTTGCTCCAGTGCCACTGTTCAGCATACGTCGACCATTGAGCAGTACGAGTGTGCGATTTACCCCTAATCCGCGCAGGTTAACTTGGGTTGAACCATAGCCACCCTCAGTCCAATAGGCATTCGTTTGATTACCCGCAAACCCCGCAGAGGCCGTCATTCTTTGCAGCAATACTTCAACTGAGGTGGCACCAGTTTTCTCGATATCTTGTGCGGTAAAAACGGTCATCGGCGCGGTGGAAGCCATCTCTTCCCTTTGAATTCGGCTCCCTGTAATGGCAATCCTTTCGATAGCGCTTGGTGTCGATAATTGAGGTTTAATTGCAGATGCTGGAAACATTGCTTCAGTTTCGGCTTCGGCTGCTATCCCTGAAAAAGTGGCCATACTTGTTAGGGATATTGCAATTGAAGTCATTACTGCAGAGCGGGACATAATAAGCCTATGAAAGGTTTGTTTAAATAATGAGATGTTTTATAAAGGATTAAGCTGATATCTCAATAAAAACTCAACTACCTGCGACACTGTATCACACCCCTAATACGCGGTTTATAATAAAGTGCTGATATAATCGACACTTTTGATATGGAAAAATAAAATTACGCTTGTTTCTGCTTATTTCCACTATCTCTATATTTCCACTAAGTGATAAATCACCAATGACTAAGGGTTTGGAAGTTCAACCATGTGGGCCCGCTGCATAGTTTTTTGTTTTACAGATATGATGATTCGGCATTGCATAAATTGGAGGATGAGAGCATGCAAGCGGAAGTACAGAACAAGTTTGAAGGCTATCCTGCGCATATAGCGCCCTTGCTGTTGCGGATTCGAATTTTGATTTTTTCGATTGCCGAAGTGCAGGATTTAGGTGCGGTGGAAGAGAGCTTAAAATGGGAGCACAGTGAGATTTGACTGGAAGCCTAAATATCCCGAACAATATTACCTATTCTTTAATTGTAAAACTCAGCTGGTTGATACATTTCGAGAGCTCTATTCAGACATACTGCAGTTTGAAGGGAATCGAGCCATAGTGTTGAATATCCATGATCCCTTGCCAGAATCCGCAATTTCCCAATGTATTGAATTATCTTTGAATGCAAAAGTATCAAACGCTTACCATCATTAGGTGCGTAAACCGACTTGGAACCAACTTGACAGAAGCTGTAGCACTTAAACCTTAGTTAAGGTGCTACCCTGTTTGCGGTAACGAAGCAGACTTATTTTTTGCCGATTGATTTGACAAAAAATTGCAGTCTTGGATAGTTAAATCTAGCGTTACCTTTGATTGAAAAATATAACAACACAGCCCAAATCGCGAGATATATCCCAATATCAATGGCTGAAAGCATCGCAGAATTGATTTGTTGGCCAGTCGCAAGCAACAGGCTTAAACTGAGTATTCCAGCTAGTAATCTAAAAATACGCTCTCTCATAATCACTTCCTTGTTGTTTATTTAACTCTTCTATCGCAACACTCGCTGAAAAAATGCCGTCGCTTGTAAGTACATTTGCAGCGCTAAAGCGGGATCATAGCGTTCGCCTTCATCACGCATAAAGGCGTGTTGGGCGTTGACTTCAAGCCAAGTGAAGTCACGGTTCAGCGCCATTAATTGCTGGTGGATTAGTACTCGGCCTTCCGCGGATACGTGGGGATCTTGCTTGCCGAACACTAACACTAATTCCCCTTGAATATCACCGCTGCGGCTCAATGAGTCATTACCGTAAGCGCAGGGTAGGGTGTTGGAATGAATGTCGGTAGGATAGAGGCAAAATGCACCTAAAATAGCGGGGTTGAGTGCGGCGCGGTAGGCTAAGTGGCCGCCGATACACACGCCCATAGAGCCAACTTTGCCATTGCAGTAAGTTTGTTGAGTGGCAAAATCGATCAGTGCTTGGGTATCGCTATCGTGGTGCTCTAGGGGTTTGGCAAATTTATCGGCGTTACCTTTATCTTTACCTGATTCATCATAGGCCAGCACAGTGCCTAAGGGATTCAGTTCATGGAACACTTCGGGTACTAACACCACAAAACCGTGGCCAGCAAGAATAGTAGCGGTGCGGGCGATGGGCGCCGTTTGCTGAAATATCTCGGAATAAAAGATGATACTTGGGAATATTCCCTGTGCTTCTGGGCGATAGATATAGGTGCGCATTAGCCCTGAAGGTGTGGAGATATCCTGAATTTCCTGAGTCACTAACATATTTATATTCCTCTATGAGGCTTCAAACGTTGAAGCCTCACTTTAGCAGTCAGGATTTTATCTGTCAGTTAAAACAATTCGTTACCTGAGAGTTCACCGGCACATAGTGCTTTTATATTGCTCAAGGTCGTTTTGGCAATGGCGCCTAGGGCTTCTTCGGTGAGGAAGGCTTGGTGACCCGTGAAAATCACGTTATGGCAGGCTGATAAACGACGGAATACATCGTCTTGAATAATTTCATTCGATTTGTCTTCGAAGAACAGGCCTTTTTCGTTTTCATATACATCGAGCCCAAGCGAGCCGATTTGTCCCAGTTTTAATGCTTCCATTGCGTCGAAAGCATTGAGTAAACCACCGCGGCTGGTGTTGATCACCATGACACCGGGTTTCATCTTGGCGAAGCTGGCTTGGTTTAGTAAGTGACGGTTATCCGCGGTTAACGGGCAATGCAAGCTGATGATATCGCTGTTGGCATAAATAGAGTCGAGATCTTGATATTCCACATTCAGCGCGACAACCGCTGGATTGATAAAGGGATCGAAGGCAATGACTTTACAGCCAAAACCGAGCAATACCTTGATGGTTGCTACGCCGATTTTACCTGTACCAATCACGCCGACGGTTTTGCCGAACATGTTAAAGCCGACTAAGCCTTCGAGGGAGAAGTTGGCATCGCGGGTGCGTTGGTAAGCTTTGTGGATTTTTCGATTCAGTGTCAACATCAGTGCGACTGTATGTTCGGCCACGGATTCAGGAGAATAAGCTGGTACGTTAACGACTTGCATGCCTAAGCGTTTAGCGGCAACTAAATCGACGTTGTTAAATCCAGCGCAGCGCATGGCGATAATTTTTGTGCCACCCTTAGCGAGTTCGACCAGAACTTCTTCACAGAGTGAATCGTTGACGAAGGCGCAGACAATTTCAAAACCTTCGGCAAGCTTCACTGTTTGCATGCAGAGGCGATAATCGAAGTACTCAATTTGTGCACCAAACGCAGCATTTGTGCGGTTAAAGTGCTGCATGTCGTAATGTTTTGCGCTAAAAAATCCAATTCTCATTTCAGTCACCTAACGGGTTTGCTGATGTCATTATCTGGCAAAGAGTGTAAGTGAGTTAGGGCTTTTTGTCCTTAGCCTTAGAAAATTCCCCGTTAAAATAGTGAGCTTTATCATCAATTGGGAATAAAAAAGCGAGCCCCTGACGGCTCGCTTATTGATTGACTGCTTTTACTTGAAGTGTTCAAGCTAGGGCTCTCATATTGAAAGTCGTACTATATGAGCTGAGGGTTAGTCCTTTAACCCTCCGTTATTGCATTTTACTTTTTGTCTTTAGCGTATTTAGCTGCAGATGCACCCGCGATACGGCCATAAGTAACGATATCGGAGATAGCATTA
Organism: Shewanella sp. S23-S33; assembly: GCF_043359565.1. Lineage (NCBI taxonomy): Bacteria > Pseudomonadati > Pseudomonadota > Gammaproteobacteria > Alteromonadales > Shewanellaceae > Shewanella > Shewanella sp. S23-S33. Next base: position 97,416 of record NZ_JBHFFD010000023.1, read on the forward strand.
CCACCTAAGCGGTTAGCACCGTGAACGCCACCTGTGACTTCACCTGCTGCATATAATCCATCAATAGGCTTGCCCGTTTTTTCACTCTTCACTTCGGCTTTAGTATCGATCACAACACCACCCATAGTGTGGTGAACTGCTGGCGCGATTTCGAGAGCATAGAAAGGTGCAACAACTAATTCACGTGGTAAATCAGGACGTTCAAATTGAGCATCTTTACCTGATTTAACAAAGCCATTATAAGCTTTCACTGTTTTAGCGAGTTCGGTCGCTGGAATATCTAACTGTTTAGCCAGATCTTCAATTGTTTTGCCTTCTTTAACAATGTTCAGGTGCACATAGCCTTCGATGGCTTTTAAGCTCTTACGGATAGAGTCATCGAATACCAAATAAGCACTTTCGCCTTTTTGTTGCAGAATCGCGGCAGACGCTTTGTCACGGGTGGTGATTTCGTTCATAAAGCGGTTACCTTCACGGTTAACCACGATCGCACCGTTACCACGTACCGCTTCGGTGATCATCACACCACCAGCAGGTGAATAAGTAGGGTGAGCTTGAATAAACTCTAAGTCGCGAGTTGCCGCGCCCGCTTGCAATGCCACGTCTAAGCCATCACCTGTAGCACCTGGGTGGTTAGTCGCTTTAAAGCCTTTTAACTTAGGATCGTACTTAGCAACACGATCGTTATTTTTCGCAAAACCACCCGCTGCGATAACGACAGCGTCAGCTTTGACCACGTAATAACCTGTGTATTCACCCTTCACCAATACGCCGGTAATTTTACCGCTCGCATCTTCAAGAATACGTACTACACGGCTGTTTAAGCGGATGTCAGTACCACGTTTCACTGCATTGTCCCATAGAACTTGTGCTACGTGTGCACCCACGCCAGCGCCGCCTGTTGGACGGTGACTACGGTTAACACTTGCGCCACCCATACGACCTACGTCAGTCATATCGGCACCCATAGAGGTTAACCAATCGATAGAGTCTGATGAGTTGTTGGCTAAGGTTTTGACCAGTTCAGGATCGTTAATATTGCGACCACCTTTCATGGTGTCGTCGATCATGATTTGTTTCTTGTCTGCGATACCTAGTTTAGCCTGTGGCTTAGTTTCTGCAGCGTTCATACCGCCAGCAGCAAGTTTAGTGTTTCCGCCTGGGATAGGTTCTTTTTCAAGCAGGATAACTTTAGCGCCTGCATCACGGGCTGAAACGGCTGCAGCAAGACCTGCACCACCTGAACCTATGATCACGACATCAGTGGTTTCTTTTGCGCCAGCGGCAATGGCTTTATCTTGAGCAGCTTTGTCTGCATCAACAGGCACAAACTTACGTTCCCACTTACCACCGTAAGGCATATCGAAGCCGAAGCTGTGACAAGCATCGCAATAGGTGACTGATTTTTCATGACCTTTATGGCAGCTAGTACAAGCAATTTCGCCAATTAGGTGAGATTTATGGGGTGATACTTTATCTTTAGGTGCAGCGGCGGCCAGTTCTTTTAAATCACCGTGGCAGCTAACACACTGAGCATTTTCATGGGTAAGGTTGTCGTTGGTGACGCCACCTTTGTCTGATACGTGGCAGCTGTCGCAGCTACCCATTTCACCGTGAAAATCGGCTAGCACTTCTGGTGCTGCATAGGCAGTACCTGCCATAGCGCCAGAGATCAGCATGGCTAGTGCTGTTTTTTGAATCTTTCTTGTGAACATGATAGTTCCTCCGCCGTACATTCATCTACTTAATAAGGGTTATTCATCGTGGCGTGATATTTATTTTTTACGCAGCTCACGCACTGTTAGAGCATTCTCCATTTGCAAATTTAGCACTATCTAAAGAGGTATATGTGTGTTCAGATCACATAACCTTTGTTACAGCGAAAATAACATATTTAAAATGTGCAATCGGATGGGAAATATTAATGAAGTTGAGACTAATCACTGCTTCAATACGGTATAACATGCGTGAGTTAACATATTGAATGGATTGATTTTAACTTTGTAAAATAAAAATGGTATGAATTATGGTTTTGGTGGTGTGTTTTATCTATTTGTATTTTATAGATATTATAATTTAATCTTGTATATTGAGGAGATGGCTTATTTATTTTTATATATTCTATAAATAATGTTATTTCAAAAGCCTTTATTGTATAAAATTATATTGTCATTTTAATTAAATGTTACGCAATTGATTCTTAAGGGGTTGTAATGCACAAACAAGGCATATCAGAAAAACGTTTTTGGTTTCAACGTTTGAGTAAAACCAGTTTAAGAGCATTACATATTTTAGGGATCGTTGGTGTTGGTGGTGGCATTTTATTAGATGTAAATAAAGTGCAATGGTTGAGTTATTGGTATCTCGCGATGACGACGGGCAGCATATTAATGTTATGGGAAATCGTAAGGGATTGGCGCTGGCTGATCCAGCTTAAGGGAGTGTTAACTTTAGTAAAAATAGGCTTGCTTGGCCTGTTTGTGCCGCTGGCTCATTACAAACCTGAGCTGTTAATCGTGATACTTTTTTTGTCAGTGATCGTGTCCCATGGTCCTGCAGGGCTCAGGCATTATTCTATTGTGCATCGTCGGCAAATTGACTCGAAAAAAGAAATTAAGGGCTAATTGATATGTCTGTAACCCATACGTCAACTTTAACGCCTGCCGCGTTAATCACAGAGTTCGCTTGGCCTAATCCATCTGTGTCTAACTTAGCCTTGAGTTGTTTCGATGGACTTAAGGTACTCGATCTCGCTTGCGGTTCTGGGCGTAATGGTTTGTGGTTTTTAGCGCGAGGGGCTGAAGTGACTTTTATCGATCGAGATTTGTCAGCCATGTCACACATTGATCAGGCTAATGCTTACAAATTACAAAGGGATTTAGAAGCTGAGGCAGGACCATTATTGCCGGTAGAAGAGTACGATATTGTCTTAGTATTTAATTATCTGCATCGCCCATTACTGCCACAAATTGCTAAGGCGGTTAAGAGCACAGGCCTTATCGTCTATGAAACCTTTACAACGCAACAGGCGCAGATAGGTAGGCCACGCAACCCAGATTTCTTACTTACTGAAAATGAACTCAAATCAGTGTTTGCTAACTGGCAATCTTTACATTACTTTGAAGGTCGATTATGTGATCCGCAGTCCACTCAAAGCAGTTATAAAGCCCAGTTGATTGCGCGAAAACCTACAACGTAAATTTATTGATTGAGACTCAGAGGTCGTAGGATGTTTCCCTATCCAGAGCAATATCGCATTGCAACGCCGCCGTTGACGACCGCCTTTATGGTGGCGTGGGCTTTATTCAGTCACAGCTTATTTTCCGATGCAAACCCTGTCGCACTCTATCCGCTGTTAGCGCTATTTCCTTTGGTGATTGGATTACATTTATATTTGATTTTGTTAGCAAAAGGAATGGGGCGACTCGATCAGTGTTTCTATGCCTTAGTGCATATCCCATTGGCATTTGTGGTGTGGACATTCACTATTATGCACGTGAATGGTAACGCTTTTTCTTAAATTCGCCTGACGTTTTAGAGGAAATAACAAAAAAAAGCGCCCTGATAATCAGAGCGCTTTTTTTGATTTTGTATTGCTAACAATTAGGCCGTGGTGTTGATGTTGTGGCCTGCATTGCCTACGGGTTTTGGCGCCGCAGCTGCAATTAAATCTACCGCGATTTTACCTTCGGCTTTTTGCTGCTCTTTTGCTAACTGAGCAACCTTAACGCCAATTGCACCATTTTCTAGATTCGGTGCGATAACTTGTGTATTCAGTGAAATTGACATAACTAACCTCAATTGTAAGCTGGATCCCTTTATCGGCAAACCCACGGTTAACTTTAGTCGTTACACATGAATTTGCCAATTTGCAATTATTTTGCCTTGGCCGTGAGCAGTTTGCGGCCGATAACAATTATTGCTGTAACGCCTAGCGAGCCTAAAATCAATCCGAGTGCCAGGCTCACATTTTGCAGTGCTGTTGGGTCAATAACCAGTGCGATACCCATACCCAACATCATCACGCCTGACATAAGTTTCAGGGTTTGGCCTTCTTTTTCGGTTAACTTACGTTTGCCTAAGGTCGCACTGAAAACGATAACAATAATAGCTAGCGGGATCACATATACAATATTGTATAAAACCAGATACATATAGCGTTCAATGTCTGGCAGATTGTGCATAGATAGCACACTGGTGTAGATCATTGGGAAGCCTGCGGTGCAAAGTAATTCATAGGCGTTGGCGAGGATAGCTAATACGGTAGAACCTATGAGTAACGCGCCTAAGTTACTGGAATTGGATAGTTTCCCCATGCGTTTTATTAGACTCGTACGATTTTCTGCCGACATCGATAGTGTCACTTCTCCCTTAGTAAAGAAGTAATCTTTGATATTGATGACTCCAGCAATCAAAGCTAAACAACCCGCCGCTAAAATGATCATACCGCCATCACTGCCTGCCCCCAGCAGTTGGAAGATGTTTAGCCATGCCGTCATAAACAGGAAATAGATAAAGCCGGAGAAGAATACGAAAATCCCGCCGACGAGTAACATGCGGCTGCGACTCTTGGCATTAACCATTATCGATAGTAAAAATAGCAATACAAAGAAGGCACAAGGGTTAAAAGCATCGACACCTGCGAGCACTAAGGTGAGTAACGGCAGAGACATAGTCTCAGGTGTCACTACTCCCACTAAAGGTAATTCAACGGGTTGAACTTCTGGCTCTGCAACGGGCTCGCTTAAGCTGGTGGCATCACAGGTGCCTTCGCCAGTATCCGTGCCACAAGTGCCAAAGAGCGGTGCATCTGTTTGAGCGCTTGTGGTTGTGCTGGTGGCTCCTTTGGTGGGGAGGTCAGCGTCGCTCAGTTTACCGCCAAGGGATAAATAACAATTCTTCAGTCGATTGACTAAAAATTCACCCGTTACCGCTTCACTTGAATATCCCACAATGGCCTTTTCACAACTTGCCATATAGGGTACTGAGCGTGCTTCTGTATTGGTTTTGGAGGCGATATTTTGCCAAATATCCTGTACGCCGGGATCTGACACCCTATGGGATTCGAGTTCTATCCAAGGGTATTTTTGCGGTAATGAATCAATGAACGGATGGGCCTCTGCACAGTGCGGACAGGTTTTTGACCAAAAGAAATACAGCTTAATTTTGAGTTCACCCTGAGCATTCACATAATGCCACGTTCGATCCGCTGAGCTTGATGGTGTTGTCTCGGCCCAGCTCGGGATAGAAAAGGCAAAGAGGAATAATAGCGAGCAAAAGAGAGATAATTTCGATAGATATTTTGTCATAGCGCCTCCCACAGAGAGTGGGTTTAAGTATCGTCAAACGGTTCGATTATCTCTTACTCTACTTAAATCAATCATTTTGATTAAATTAGATATTAAGAAGTGTTAGTTAACTCGCGAATAATAATTTTTTGGGAACTGAAACCAGTTTATCTCCCTGTGAAATGGTGTGATGCACACTCACTCTCAGCTTGAGCTGTTATTGGCTAATAAAGAATAAAGCACCCGAGGGTGCTCTATTTCTGACGTTATCAACAGGTGTCGATGATGGGTTATGGTTAGCCTAACGTTACGCCATTTACGCTAAGTTTAACGTCGATATTATTGCGCGTGGCGTTCGAGTACGGACAAACTTGATGCGCATGACGCACTAGGGCTTCTGCGGCTTCTTGCGGTAAATCTAAGCTGACTTCTAAGGCAACCGCTAATGCAAAACCACCGGCGTCATTGGCACCTATGCCAACAACCGCACTGACTGGCGCTTCGGTAATATCCACTTTGCCGATTTTTGCGACGTGCAGAACGGCGTTTGAGAAACAGGCGGCATAACCTGCGGCAAACAGTTGTTCAGGATTAGTGGCGAGACCGCTACCGCCCATGGCTTTTGGATAGGCTAAAGCGACATCCAGTAAACCATCATCAGTGCTGACTTGACCTTGACGACCCGCTTTTGCTGTGGCACGTGTTTCATAAAGTGTTTTCATAGTATTAGACCTTTTAAGATTAAGGATTAAGTAAATTGATTTAAATTGTGTGCAATTCAATTGCGGTAAACTATAATTCGATCTTTGGTGTGAATGCAAGTATATTGTGCGCAATATATTTAATTTGTCGGATCTTCCTATGGCAACGCTTCAACCCAATACCCGTATAAATCCTGTTGATATGGCCGAAAATGCCAGCACAGAGAATGCCTTATGTCTTGAGAATCAAGTGTGCTTCTCACTTTATAGTGCCGCGAATGCTATGGTGCGTGCCTATCGGCCTTTGTTGGACAAATTAGATCTAACCTATCCGCAGTACTTAGTCATGCTAGTGCTATGGGAAGAGCAGGGGATTAGTGTCAAAACCTTAGGCGATAAACTTTTCCTCGATTCAGGCACGTTAACGCCATTGCTGAAGCGGCTAGAATCTAAAGGATTAGTGACTCGCGGGCGTAGCGAGCAGGATGAACGCGTGAGAGTGCTGGCCTTAACGCCTGCAGGACTTTCCCTCAAAACACAGGCAAGTGAAATTCCTCATTTGATGCGTTGTAAAGTCGGCGGCGAGGCGAGCGAACTAAAAGCCTTAAAGGCCATGTGCGATCAAGCACTTAAGCAATTGCATGCCAGTATTGATTAAACTCTTATCGTCGAGATTTGATCTAAGATTAACTTATTGACATATTAACGCTTATTAGCGGTTCGACTGAGTGTAATGGGTTGTATGCTTGAGGCTCAGCGGGTCAGTTGTCTATTGAAGGTTAGCGAGAGTAAGTTATGGCCTGTTTCGATGTAGCCATTATTGGCGGTGGGATCAGCGGTGTCGGCATTGCCCAATATGCAGCAGCAGCGGGCTATTCCACCTTGCTGATTGAAAAGGGCGAAATTGGCGGCCAAACCTCAGCGAATTCCAGCAAGCTTATCCACGGTGGTTTACGCTATTTAGAAACCGGACAAATTAATTTAGTTCGCAAATCATTGCTTGAAAGGCGACATTTACTCAATCTTGCGCCATCACTTGTTAAAGCTGTGCCCTTTTATATTCCCGTGTACGACAACAGTCAGCGCAGTCCTTGGACCATTCGCGCTGGACTGAGTATGTATGCACTGCTGAGTGAATTTGATCCTTTAGGCCAATTTGTGTCAGTGCCTGCCGTGCATTGGCATCGTTTCAAGGGATTAAAACTCTCTGGATTAAAAGCCGTATTTCAGTACTGGGATGCGCAGACCGACGATAAATTGCTCACTCAAGCGGTGGCGCGCAGCGCGCAGGCACTGGGCGCGGAAGTGTATGCCGAAGCTGAATTTCTTGAGTTGGAACACAAGCGCGAGACCTGTGAGCTGAGTTTTAGCCACAGGGGCGAGGCCCATAGTGCCGAGGCGCGTCTTGTTATCAATGCCGCTGGTCCTTGGGTGAATGAGGTGTTAAGTAAAGTGTTGCCTCCACTTGCGGGTGTTGAACTCGATTGGGTGCAAGGCGCCCATGTGTTACTGGATATTCCTGCGCCCGATGGCATCTTGTACTTAGAGTCATGCTTCGATAAACGAGTAATATTTGTGATGCCTTGGTATGGTCAAACCTTAGTCGGCACCACAGAAACTGAATTAACCTCTTTAGATAAGCCGCCTGAGGCGACCGAATCTGAAATTAATTATCTGCTGGGGATCTACAAACATTATTTCCCACTAACGCCGGATATTGATGAGCTCAAGGCGCTAATAACCAAAACCTTCTGCGGTATTCGGGTCTTGCCTAAGCAAAATAGCCAAGCCTTTGAGCGACCGCGAGATACCTTAATGCAAACATCGATTTCCCATCCGCGAATACTCAGTTTATATGGCGGTAAGTTAACGACGTTTCGCAGTACCTCAGCTGAAGTGCTTGAATGGATTGAAAAGGCCATAGGTAAGCGGCAGTCTATTGCTGATGTTGATAAACTCGCCCTATCTTGAGTGTGCCGTGAATTATGCACTTGATGCTGATTTGAATATGCTTCAAGGTGATTTTTACCTTTAAAACCGCTACAGTGTGGCGCTTTTTTACTGATATCTAGGATCTGCCGTGAGTGCTGCTATTGTAAATACCGCCAAGCAATGTGGTTATTTTAACCAAGGTCTGTGCCTTTCTTGCCGGCATATACGACAGCCTATGGTGCAGCAAGTGGCGGTTAAGACTCAAACTTTACAGCAACTACTCGCGCCTTTTATCCCAGCTAATTTGCCCGATATTTTTCAGCCGCCGGTAATTGGGGAGGACAGCGGCTTTCGTAATAAAGCTAAAATGGTAGCCTTAGGCGCCGCCCATGCGCCTGTGTTGGGGATTGTGAGCCCAAGTGGCGAGGCGGTAGATCTTTGCGACTGCCTTTTATATCCATCTGATATGCAAGATTTATTACATCGCTTAACACACTTTGTGCAGCAGGCTGGACTTCCTCCTTATCGGGTAGATAGAGCCAAGGGTGAACTTAAATTTATTCTGCTGACCCGCAGTCAAGTGCGTGGTGAATATCTACTGCGGTTTGTACTGCGGTCCACCAATAGTATCGAACGTATCGAACGTGAATTACCTGCATTATTAGCTGAATATCCGCAAATAAAAGTGGTGTCAGTCAATATCCAACCGGTTCATATGGCAATACTTGAGGGTGATGAAGAGATTTTCTTAACTGAGAATACTAGGCTTGAAGAACGTTTTAATCATGTGCCTTTGTTTATTCGGCCTAAGAGCTTTTTCCAAACCAATCCACACGTTGCGGCTCAGTTATATCAAACCGCCCGTGAATGGGTTGCCGAGTTTTCACCTCATTCGTTATGGGATCTCTTCTGTGGTGTAGGCGGTTTCGGACTGCACTGTGCATCCAAAGACATTACCCTCACAGGGATTGAAATTGAAGCTGAAGCGATTGCCTGCGCGCAAATGTCAGCGCAAATGATGGGGCTCGAAAACGTGCAATTTATGGCGCTCGATTCCACCGACTTTGCTAAGGGTAAAAGCGCTGCCGATAAGCCGGATTTGATCATCGTTAATCCACCAAGGCGTGGCATTGGCGAGGCGCTATGTCAGTCTTTAAGCGAGTTTGCCCCTAAAGCCATTCTCTATTCAAGCTGTAATCCCAAAACCTTAGCGAAAGATCTCGAACATATTCAAGGCTATCACTTAACCAAAGTGCAGCTATTTGATTTATTCCCCCACACGGATCACTTCGAAGTACTAGTCATGTTGGTGAAGGATTAATTTTTTAGCTCATCAATTTATCACTAAGTATTTGTGTTCACTCGCTTTACGACTCTTGAAGTCCGCTCAAACAATCATAAGGACTCTACCATGTGGAGTCTTTGCAATACTTTTATCTGCGCTGCTCCCGTGAAACTTCATCAAAGTGTCTTTTTAGTGGCATAATCTTCAGCACTTTATGCATTGATGGGCGGCGATTTATGCTACAGATTTTCCTACGCTTTTTTACCTTGGGCTTGATGAGTTTTGGCGGACCTGCGGCGCACATTGGTTATTTTCGCCAGACCTTCGTAAATGAACTCGGTTGGCTCGATGATAAGCGTTACGCCAGTCTGGTTGCCTTAAGCCAATTTATGCCGGGGCCAGGGTCGAGCCAAGTGGGTTTTGCCATTGGTTATCAAAGAGGCGGGCTTGTTGGCGCGCTTGCTGCTTTTGCCGGTTTTACACTACCTTCCTTTATCTTAATGTACTTACTGGCGGTAACAACGTCGGCCTGGCTCGCCAATCATTATGTTCAAGGGATGATTTATGGGCTTAAGTTAATGGCCGTCGTTGTGGTTGCCGATGCCGTTCTCGCCATGTTTAAACAGTTCTGCCAACGCAAATCCGCACGCCTATTAATGTTAGTCAGTACTGCTGCAATTTTGATTGCGCCATCTATGTGGACGCAAATCCTCTTGTTACTTGGCGCCGCCACTATCGGCATCTATAAATTGAGTGCGAGCCAAGATGACACAGTAGCGCTGGCACCGATTCGATTGAATTACTTCTATTTGTTGCTCTTTTTCGTGTTGCTCATCGGCAGTTTTTTTATCGTGGATTTAGGCTCTGAAGCTTGGATCTTCGGTGAGTTTTATCGCGTAGGGAGCTTAGTATTTGGTGGTGGTCATGTTGTGCTACCTCTGCTAGAAACAGCAGTGGGTGATACCATAGGTGGCGATCGTTTTCTGACAGGTTATGCCTTTGCCCAAGCAGTGCCAGGACCTATGTTTACCTTTGCGACCTTTTTAGGCGCTGAAGTGATGTTAGATAAGCCCTTCATGGGGGCTTGCATCGCAACCGCAGCCATTTTCTTACCCGGTTTTTTACTCATGCTGGTGGGGTTGAAAAGTTGGCATGCGATTGCCGCAAGACCAAAAATTGCTGGCGCGATAGCGGGAGTGAATGCCTGTGTTGTTGGCTTACTTGCCGCAGCACTTTATCAACCCGTGTTTTCTCAGGCGGTATTCTCAGGTAAAGATATGGCCTTGGTATTGCTCGGTTTTGGTGCATTAAAGTTATTTAAACCACCTATGCTACAACTGGTATTAGGCTTTAGTGTATGTGGTGTGCTGCTTAATATGCTTTGAACTGAGTCGTTATTAATCGAATGTTTATTGAGCAAGATTAAGATTTTGTTACTTTAAGCGCATAGAAATACAACAATCTTAGCTATACTCCGAAGATACAAGTTGTAATCCTTTGGAGCATTCAAGTATGTCTAAGTTGAGTTTGCGCAATAAATTATTATTGCTGTCGCTGTTTCCTTTGATCCTCGCATTATTGGTGTTGATGTCGGTTTCTTATTATGTTGAGAAAAATGCGCTTGCCGATGAGGTGGTTACCTTTAGATCTAAGCTCGTCGGTGAACGTAAACAACAAATTAAAGAAGCTACCGAAATTGCCGCTGGTATAGTGAATTACCAATTATCGTTAAAAGAACAAGGGAATGTGAATCAAGCGCTAAGAGACATACGTTTTGGCAGTGCGGGTTATTTCTTCATGTATGACTCTCAAGGGAAAAATATTTTTCATGCCCTCATACCGAGTTTAGAAGGGCAAAATAAAATGGATATGACAGATCCTCGCGGCACTAAAATTATCGTCGGTCTGCTCGATGCCGCTAAACGTGGCGATGGTAGTTTCTCCTATTACTATCAAAAACCTAATACTAATGAACAGATTGAAAAAATCAGTTACGCCATGATGATCCCAGGTACTGACTGGATGTTAGGTACTGGGGCATATATCGATGATATTGAAGCTGTTGTTGAAGATTATCGTGAGACAGTGACTGAGCAAATGGCTGAAAAATCCTTCGCGATTTTGCTGATAGCGCTTTTCCTTACGGGTATTACTGGCTTTATCATTATGATTGCCGCCCACCGTATGGTCGTGCCAATCAAGAATATGGCCGATAACTTAAATGATATTGCTAAGGGCGAAGGGGATTTAACCAAGCGACTTACCGTAAAAGGTGAAGACGAAATTGCCCAACTTGGGCGCTCCTTTAACCTCTTTGTCGATAAACTTCAGCATATTATCGGCGATGTCGCGACTGCGACGGCTAAAGTAAAAACGGCAGCCAATGCGATTCATGATCAAACTAAAGTCATGTCGAGCCAGTTGGTGAGTCATAACAATGAAACCGATCAGGTGGTGACTGCAATCACTGAGATGTCCTCCACTGCGAACGAAGTGGCTAAGAATACCACTCAAGTAGCCGAAGCGACTCACGCTGCTACTGGTGATGTGGCGAATGCACAGCGCTGTGTTGATGCTTCGCTTGAGGAGATTGCGTCTTTAATGTCGCAAATCAACAATGCGGCAGGCAGTATAAAATCACTCAGCGAGCAATCACAGAAGATCAACAGCGTGCTTTCTGTCATTGGCGGTATTGCCGAGCAAACTAACCTATTGGCATTGAACGCCGCCATCGAAGCGGCCCGTGCTGGTGAACAGGGTCGTGGATTTGCTGTGGTCGCCGACGAGGTGCGTAATTTAGCCAGTCGAACTCAAGCCAGCACGTTAGAAATCAACGAGATGTTATCGGCACTGCATAAGCTAGTGACCCAAGCCGTGAAAGCCATGGAAGAGAGTCAGCAAAGCTGTGTACGTTCGGTGGATTCTTCTCGTACGATTTCCGATAGTTTAGGCTCAGTCACTTCAGCGGTAACGGCGATTAATGATATGAGTACCCAAATTGCGGCCGCGGCGACAGAGCAAAGCTCAGTAACCGAAGAAATTAACCGTAACGTGTATGCCATCCAAGAGATTGTAAACGAGCTGCTTCATTCCAGCGAAGATGCCGCTAGGATCAGTATGACAGTCTCGGAAGAAGGCATTAACTTGGGCAAGTTAGTGGGCCAGTTTAAGATTTAGTGGGACAGTTTAAGATTTAATTGCAGCAATCTTGATTAAAAACGGGAGACTTAAGGTCTCC
>NZ_JBHFFD010000024.1:0-173785 GCF_043359565.1 Shewanella sp. S23-S33
CCCGCTGATGCGAGGTTTTTAAATCGAGTTTAGACGTTACTCGGCATCTTCTGCCGATCTGTCCATGTTCTCTGTATTCTCAAGCCACAGGGCATTGATAATCCCAAAAGAACAGGCCAACAAAACCCCTAATATCCACGTAAAATACCACATAGCAGATGCTCCTTAATGCCTAATAGAGTGAGGCTTTGTTATCTTCAATATGCTTACGGCCGATACGGCCAAACATCTTGTAGTAAGTCCAGACAGTGTAGCTCAACACTATAGGTACGAAAATCGCTGCAGCAGCAGTCATAACACCTAAGGTCATTTTACTGGCTGTTGCATCCCACATAGTCAAACTGACGTTAGGGTTAAGTGATGATGGCATGACGAATGGGAACATTGCTGCACCGCAAGTCAAAATCACCATAGCCACTGTGAGTGAGCTGAATAGGAACGCAAAACCTGAACGGTTAAAGCGGCTAACCAAAATCACTAGCAGAGGCAATGCCACACCTAAGATAGGGAACAGCATAGTGATGGGGTATTTGTCATAGTTGGCAAGCCAAGCACCCGCTTCAATTGCGACGGTTTTCATGGCTGGGTTAGAAACTGCATTATGGTCCAGTACTGAAGTCACTACATAACCATCGATACCATTGGCTAACCACACACCCGCAGCAGCAAACAACACTGCCACTAACAGTGCGAAGAATTGCGTGGCTTTCGCAGCACGAACACGCAGCTCACTGTCAGTCTTCATTTGTAACCAAGAAGCGCCTTGCATCATAAACATGCTCACGCTCACAAGACCTGCCAGCAAACCGAAAGGATTCAACAGGCCGAACAGACCACCGTGATAAGTCGCACGTAGGAACTCGTCGAATTCAAAAGGCACACCTTGCAACAAGTTACCAAAGGCCACGCCTATGATTAGCGGAGGTACAAAACCACCGGCAAACAAGGCCCAGTCCCACGACTTACGCCATTTTGGATTTTCGATTTTAGAACGATAATCGAATCCGACTGGACGCATGTAGAGGGCAAACAGCACTAACATCATGGCGACATAGAAGCCAGAGAAAGACACTGCATACACCATAGGCCAAGCGGCAAATAACGCACCGCCTGCTGTGATTAACCACACTTGGTTGCCGTCCCAATGGGGAGCAATAGTGTTAACCATGATACGGCGCTCAGTATCGTCTTTGCCTATAATTGGCAGTAACGCACCGACACCCATGTCAAAACCATCAGTAACCGCAAATCCGATGAACAGTACGCCGATCAGAGCCCACCAGATAACTCTTAATATTTCATAATCAAACATAATGAAATCCTCTGCTTAGGCTTCTAGGTTCTCGAAATGATAACGACCAGTTTTCAAACTGCTCGGACCAATGCGGGCAAACTTAAACATCAAGAACATCTCAATCACCAGCAGTACAGTGTAGAACAAGGTGATAGAAAGGATACTGAACCATAAGTCGCCAGTCGTTAAGCTTGACGCAGACATAAAGGTCGGTAGTACCTCAGAAATCGTCCAAGGTTGACGACCATACTCAGCCACAAACCAACCACACTCAATCGCGATCCAAGGCAATGGCAAGCTATAAAGTGCAGCTTTAAGTACCCATTTTTTCTCGGCAATTTGATGACGTGTGCTTTGCCAGAATGCCGCAGCAAATACGAACAACATGATAAAGCCTAGACCTACCATCACACGGAAGCTCCAGAAAATCGGTGCTACGTTCGGGATAGAATCTTTAGCTGCTGCTTTAATTTGCTCTTCAGTCGCATCAACCACTTTGTCTGTGTAGCGTTTTAGTAAGAAACCGTAGCCTAAGTCGACTTTCGCTTCTTCAAAAGCAGCACGTAATTCAGGCGTTTCTTCACCCGCACGCAGTTTCACTAGCATGGCATAGGCTTTCATACCGTTACGGATACGCACTTCATGCTCAGCAATCAAGTCATGAATACCAGTCACTTCTTCATCCAACGAGCGTGTTGCCACTATACCCATCGCATAAGGAATTTTGACTGCAAAATCTGTTTTCATGGTTTCTTGATTCGGAAAACCGACAGCAGTAAAGGCCGCTGGAGCAGGCTCTGTATGCCACTCAGCTTCAATCGCTGCTAACTTAACGCGCTGTGCTTCACCCACTTTATAGCCAGATTCGTCACCTAACACGATAACCGACAGAATCGCCGCCATACCAAAGCTAGCTGCAATCGCGAATGAGCGACGAGCAAAAGGTAAGTCACGTTTCTTGAGGATGTAATAAGCACTGATCGCCAGTACAAACATGGCACCCGCCACATAACCCGAAGCGACGGTGTGAACAAACTTAACCTGCGCGACAGGGTTAAACACAACCTCAGCGAAGCTGGTCATTTCCATACGCATGGTTTCGTAGTTGAACACTGAACCCACAGGGTTTTGCATCCAACCGTTTGCCACTAGGATCCACAATGCCGACATGTTAGAACCAAAGGCCACTAACCAAGTCACGACTAAATGCTGACGCTTAGTGAAACGATCCCAACCGAAGAAGAACATACCCACGAAGGTAGATTCAAGGAAGAAGGCCATTAAACCTTCAATAGCCAGAGGCGCACCAAAGATGTCCCCTACGTAATGCGAATAGTAAGACCAGTTAGTACCAAACTGGAATTCCATTGCCAAACCTGTGGTAACCCCCAAGGCAAAGTTAATACCAAATAACTTACCCCAGAACTTAGTCATATCTTTATAAATTTGTTTATCTGTCATCACATACAGTGATTCCATGATAGCCAGCAAAAATGCCAACCCCAAAGTCAAGGGAACAAATAGGAAGTGATACATGGCTGTCAGCGCAAACTGCAACCGCGATAGCTCAACAACCTCTTCAACAATCATCGGTGACTCCTTACTTGGTGCGTCCAATTGCTATGACAAAACCCGCGTCAATCACAGCAAGTGCCTTTGTAGGATAGTGAGTTTTCATTTTGTGTTTATATCTGCGACAACAGTATAAACCGTTAAATTTAATCTTTTGCATTAGTTCGAAGCAGCAAGGGCTAAAAAGTACCAATATCTGTTGCATATTGAGACGCGAGTCACACTATCACAAGTAACTGAGACCGACACCCTACCACTCACTCAATCAAATGATTTCATCGATATAAATATCAGATAGTTAAGATATTTATTCATTTTCATTTGTGGCTATTTTATACCACCTCGCTTTGATGCAAATCAATCAAACTCAGGGGTTTAGGTGGGTTTTGCGGTGAGGCACACACTTCCCCACCAGAGAGGATTGACAATCGACAAAAACAAGAGTAGTGAGCAGCCATTAATTAATATAAAGTCATACTTTTACCAACTAGGCAGTAAAAAATAGCTCTAATCATCAAAAAACCAATAAATAAATAATGTTGCAACAAATTAACTAAAAAATATTGTCACAAATTTAAGTGAGCCATAATTTAAAACCTTTAAAATCAAATATAAATAAATATAAATATAAAAAATCACAATCGAACAGGCTAAAATGCATTAGTTTTAATAATGAATATTTGTATTTTTTCTCGTTTGAGAAGCTAACCTAAGTTGTTTAATATATGTCCTGTGTTAAGGAGACAATTTGGTAGAACTGGTGTCGTAGCCCAGCCAAGACCAACTTCGCGCACATAGGTACTAACTTTTGGTGTGGAGATATCGATATGACTAAATTATTTGAACGTCTGGTTAACAGCTACAAGCGTGTTTTTGTTGAACTTTATACAGCTAATGAGCTGAAATAATCCCCAGAATTACTCGTGAAATTGATTGCATTTATGTGAAGTTTTGTTAGCGCAAAACGGGCCCCCATCTCCCTGAGATTGGGGGCTTTTTCTATATTAAGACCCTAGCATCCCCCAACAACTCCAGAACCCCATAAAACACCACGCCCCGTATCAAATGCGCAACATACCTATTAATAGGTATTTACCGATTAAAGTGGCTATTTTGCCACTTTAGTCCATTAGATTATTTGCAATAAGCGTTAATAATTTGAAATACAATCACTTCCATAAAATGCATTTTATATATAAAAAAAGGAGCGAAATTATCGCTCCTTTTTTACGCTTTCATTAACCTGCTTTTACCACTCAACAAAGGCAAAAGCCGTTGACTTTAAACGCTTAACCTAAGGTCACTCGTGCATTACGGAACATACGCATCCAAGGGCTATCTTCACCCCAAGCATCTGGATGCCAAGAGTTCGCCACAGTTCTGAACACACGTTCGGGGTGCGGCATCATCAAGGTTACGCGGCCATCTGTGGTACAAATCCCAGTCAAGCCATTTGGCGAGCCGTTCGGGTTTTGTGGATACTGAGTCGCGATATCACCTTTACCATTGACAAAACGCAGCGCAATAGTGCCTGACGCTTCGGCAATCGCCAGCGCTTCAGGGCTAGCAAACTCAGCCAAACCTTCACCGTGTGATACGGCGATTGGCATACGTGAACCGGCCATACCTTGGAAGAATAACGACGGGCTCTGTTGCACTTCAACTAAGCTGAAACGTGCTTCGAAACGCTCTGAGCGGTTACGCACAAAACGTGGCCAGTGCTCGCTACCTGGGATAATTTCTTTCAGGTTAGACAGCATTTGACAACCGTTACACACGCCAAGGGAGAAACTTGAGTCACGTTCAAAGAAACGAGAAAACTCATCGCGCGCGCGCTCATTAAACAGAATCGACTTAGCCCAACCTTCACCGGCGCCTAATACGTCACCGTAGGAGAAGCCACCACAGGCCACTAGGCCTTGGAACTCCTCTAGGCTGATACGGCCAGATAAAATGTCCGACATGTGTACGTCGCGGCTTTCAAATCCAGCACGATCAAAAGCAGCGGCCATTTCTACGTGGGAGTTAACGCCCTGCTCACGCAAAATCGCCATCTTAGGCGCAGCGCCCTTAAGAATATAAGGCGCGGCAACATCAGTGCTTGGATCAAAACTTAAGTTAACGGTTAAGCCTAAATCGGTTTCGTCTTGCTTAAGTTTGAACTCTTCAAGCGCGCAGGCTGGGTTATCACGCAGAGCTTGCATACGATACGTGGTTTCTGACCACACAGTACGCAGCGCTACACGGGTATCACTGAAGATTTCACGCGCGCCATCTTTAATGGTGATGCGTTGATCGTCGGCTAGAGTTCCGATCACATGGCAAGGCACGCCAGCGATAGCGAACTGAGCGGCAATTTTCGCAGCATTGTCACGGCTCACTTGCAGCACAGCGCCGAGCTCCTCATTAAAGAGTCGTTCTAAATCAGTGCCCTGCAAGTCTTCTACATCTATGTCTAAACCTGTATTACCGGCAAAAGCCATTTCCACTAAGGTAGTGAATAAACCACCGTCGCTACGGTCGTGGTAAGCGATAACCGACCTCTTAGCCACCAGATTTTGCATGGTTTCGAAGAAACCGCGCAGCAGTGCAGCATCGTCAAGATCCGGCGCAATATCACCCAGCTCACCAAACACTTGGGCTAAACAAGAACCGCCTAAACGATTTTTGCCCGCACCTAAATCCACTAACAGTAAAGACGTTTCGCCTTTATCGGTGCGTAGCTCTGGCGTCACTGTATTGCGAATATCTTGCACCACACCAAAGGCGGTGATAACCAATGACATAGGCGACGTCACGGTTTTATCCGCGCCATCTTGCTGCCATGCGGTCTTCATCGACATAGAGTCTTTACCGACCGGAATGGTCAGGCTCAGCTCTGGACACAGTTCTTCACCTACGGCTTTCACCGCTTCATAAAGACCCGCATCTTCACCTGGGTGACCCGCGGCAGACATCCAGTTGGCAGAAAGCTTAATACGCTTAAATGAACCGATATCGGCACCAGCGATGTTCATGATTGACTCAGCCACAGCCATACGGGCAGAGGCGCCAAAGTCTAGTAGCGCTAGCGGTGTACGTTCACCCAGTGACATAGCTTCACCGGCGTAGGTATCAAAGCTTGCCGCAGTCACAGCGCAATCGGCCACAGGCACTTGCCATGGACCCACCATTTGGTCACGGTTCACTAAACCTGTAACTGTGCGGTCGCCAATAGTGATAAGGAAGGTTTTATCTGCGACTGTAGGCAAGCTCAGTACGCGTTTAACCGCTTCTTTAACTTCAATATTATCTTGCGCTAGCGCTGGCGATACGGCTTTGGCCGATATCACATCGCGACTCATCTTAGGTGCTTTGCCTAATAAGACTTCGAGCGGTAAATCGATAGGATTATTGTCGAAATGGCTATCGCTAAGCGTCAGGTGTTTCTCCGCTATCGCTTCACCCACCACCGCAAAAGGTGCGCGCTCACGCTCACAGATAGCAGTAAATAGCGCGAGGTTTTCAGGAGCAACTGACATCACATAACGCTCTTGTGATTCGTTACACCAGATTTCCAGCGGGCTCATGCCAGGCTCATCCGAAGGCACATTACGCAGATTAAATAAACCGCCGCGCTCGCCGTCATTCACGAGTTCAGGGAAAGCATTCGACAAACCGCCAGCGCCCACATCGTGGATAAATTGGATAGGGTTTTTATCGCCAAGCTGCCAACAGCGGTCAATCACTTCCTGACAACGACGTTCCATTTCTGGGTTTTCACGTTGCACAGAAGCAAAATCTAAGTCTTCACTCGATTGACCCGATGCCATAGACGAAGCAGCGCCGCCGCCCAGACCTATGTTCATCGCAGGGCCACCGAGCACAATCAGCTTAGCGCCAACGGTGATTTCGCCCTTTTGTACGTGTTCTTCACGAATGTTACCTAAACCACCGGCTAACATAATTGGCTTGTGGTAACCACGGACTTCAACACCGTTGTGGCTGCTGACTTCCTGCTCATAGGTACGGAAATAACCGACCAGTGCCGGACGACCAAACTCGTTGTTAAATGCCGCGCCGCCCAGTGGGCCTTCGGTCATGATGTCCAGCGCGCTCACGATACGTTCTGGCTTGCCGTAGTGACCTTCCCATGGTTGAACAAAACCCGGGATTTTTAAATTGGATACACTAAAGCCTGTTAAACCCGCTTTAGGTTTAGAACCACGACCCGTCGCGCCTTCATCACGAATTTCACCACCTGAACCGGTTGCAGCGCCAGGATAGGGGCTGATGGCGGTTGGATGGTTGTGGGTTTCCACTTTCATCAGGATGTGCATTGGTTCAGTGTGGTAGTTGTATACCCCATCAGGATCGGGGAAGAAACGACCCGCAACCGAACCTTCCATCACAGCAGCGTTATCTTTGTAGGCAGATAACACGTGATCAGGCGTGGTTTCAAAGGTGTTCTTGATCATCTTGAACAGTGACTTAGGCTGAACTTCACCGTCAATGGTCCAATCTGCATTAAAAATTTTATGACGACAATGCTCAGAGTTCGCCTGAGCAAACATCATCAATTCGATGTCATGGGGATTGCGGCCTAAACGGACGAAGTTCTCGACTAAATAGTCGATTTCATCTTCGGCTAAGGCTAGCCCCAATTCAGTGTTGGCCACTTCAAGTGCACGGCGACCTTCGGCAAGAATATTGACGCTCTTAAACGGCGCAGGCTCAGTGCGTTTGAACAGCACATCGGCTTTAGCAAAATCATCAAGGATAATTTCAACCATACGATCGTGCAGCAACGCATTTAAGGCTTGTTGCTGAGGCGCTGTCAGTGCATCTGACTCGACATAATACGCAACGCCTCGCTCCAAACGCTTCACTTTACCAAGGCCACAATTGTGCGCGATGTCAGTGGCTTTTGAAGACCAAGGAGAAATAGTACCGGGGCGAGGAGTGACAAACAGGAGTGAACCTTGGGGGATATGAGCTTCTATCGCAGGTCCATAGGTGAGAATTTTTTCAAGTTGCAGGCGTTCATTTGTGTCGAGCAACTCGCTCAAATCCGCTAAATGGACATACTCAGCATAGATTTGGCGTACCGGAAGCGCCGCGTTTTCGCAGGCCTCCATCAGCTTTTGCACCCTAAACGTCGAGAGTGCAGGGGCTCCGCGGATGATCTCCATCACGTCTATTCACCTTATTATTTATTATTGCAGGGGTCAGAGGTGGCGCTATTATAAGGAAATGTCTGTCACAAATCACCTGCGACCTTACGCAAAACAGTGTTTCCTGTGATATAAAAAGCCCAGTATTGTGTCTGCTGTACTTTCCCCCTGAATGATTTTTTTTCGAAATCGCAGACAAACGGATATAATCCCACCAATGTCAGCCAGTTCACCACTAATGCCCCACTGTTAACTCGCTATCTATAATATTGATTTTATTTACTATAAGTACATTTAATGACTCGATTTCTGTTCGCTCTTATCTTAGGTTTCCTACTGACTGCCTGTCAGCAGGTGACCGTGGACGAAACAGAATTCGTGCCAAAAAAATTAACTGAGCTAAGAGTCGGTACACTTTACGGCCCACAGATTTATATGACCTCGGGCCAAGGTGATAGCGGTTTCGATTACGATATGGCGGTATTGTTTGCCGAATACTTAAATGTGCCCTTAAAAATGGTGCCCTACACAAACCGTATCGAGTTGTACGAAGCCCTCAAAAAGAATGAAATCGATATTATTGCTGCAGGCATGACAGAAACGCCCACAAGGCGAGAACAGTTCCGCTTAGGTCCACCGCTATACCGGGTGAATCAAGTGTTGGTGTATCGCGAAGGCATGCCAACCCCAAAAGACATCAGCGACTTAAAAGGCAAGATCACCGTTATCGCCGACTCTTCCTTCGTCGAGACCTTGACCCAGTTGCAAAAGCATTATCCAACGCTGGTGTGGGATCAAATTACCGACAAAGACAGTGAAGAGTTGTTGGCTATGATTGCCAACAAAGAAATTGACTACACTATCGCCGACTCCAGCAGCGTACAGATCAACCGTCGCTACCTGCCCGACTTGCGCTCAGGCCCTGTGCTGGAAGAAAAACTCGACGTGATCTGGCTGTTACCTCCCACTCACAGTGATGAACTTATGAGTAAATTGCTGGCCTTTTGGCACCAAGAGAAGCTTGCCGGTACGCTGGATCATCTCAACGAGAAATACTTTGGTCATGTAAAACGCTTCGATTATATCGATACTCGCGCATTTATCCGTGCCATTGAGACAGTATTGCCGCGTTATCGACAATTATTTGAAACCCATGCAGGCAATTTAGATTGGCGTAAACTGGCAGCAACCAGCTATCAAGAATCACATTGGAATCCTAATGCCCGCTCGGCCACAGGAGTGCGTGGCATGATGATGTTGACTCAGCCAACCGCCAAAGAGATTGGGATCACCAACCGACTCGATGCCGAAGAAAGTATTCGCGGCGGCGCGGCGTATTTGAACGATATGATCAATCGCCTGCCAGAATCGATCCCCGAGAGTCAACGCATGTGGTTTGCGCTGGCCTCTTACAACATAGGATATGCCCATATTGAAGATGCACGTAAGCTTGCGGAATCGATGGAGTTAAATCCCAATGCTTGGCGAGATTTAAAAAAGGTACTACCGCTACTGCAAAAGCGTAAATATTATCAAAAAACACGTTATGGTTACGCCCGAGGCAGTGAAGCCGTTCATTACGTCGACAGCATCCGTCGCTACTATGACACGCTAGTCTGGGTGGATAATCAGTCGAAACAACCTGACCCTGATGAAGACTCGAGCGATCTTACTGCGGAAGAACCCGTAATTCCTGCGGGAACGTTAAGCCCTGATCAACCTAAATAGCTTAACTCGTTAGCGCTCAGGTGCATGGGCCAAACGACAATCCAACAACTCACTTCTTATATATCAAGTACAGAGTTTTACGTAACAAGAACACCAACATAAAAACTCAAGATGTACGTAGATGTCTTCAACAAGGTCAGATACTAAGCAACAGGCAAGCTGAATTAAGGTTTATCAACCTAACTCAAATTTGCGATGAAAAACATCGCTTAGTTCAGCTTATCTGACCAGTGCTATTGCTGCACTCCTGTGCAACTGCTACTGTCTTGGGTTATGACCTAAGATAAATCTCTGTAGGGCATCGATAATAACAATTAATGGGGTCAATATGAGAAGAAAAACCATCAACAATACCGTTGCGCGTCGTCGTACTTTGCTAAAAATTCGTCATCGCCGTATTTTAAATCGTCAAAAACTCTTCTTTACTTTTATTCAGTCTCAGGATTAATCCTGTCACGTTAATCGTCACTTATCCAATAGCTTGCTGCGCCTTTTGAGCCTGTTTCAGGGCTTTTTTCTCTTCCCTGCGACGTTTAAAAAAACGACTCAATTGCGCGCTACAAGCATCGGCCAGCACCCCAGATGTGACTTCAACTTGGTGATTAAACGCCGGATGCTGCAATAAATTAACCACAGTACCCGCTGCACCCGTTTTTTCATCCAGTGCGCCAAATACCACACGAGCAATTCTGCTATGCACCATAGCGCCCGCACACATAGCGCAAGGTTCAAGCGTGACATATAAAGTCGCATCCAAAAGACGATAGTTTTCGACCAAACGCCCCGCTTCCCGCAAACATAAAATTTCCGCATGGGCGCTAGGATCGTGTTGGCTAATGGATAAATTGTAACCCATCGCAATCTGCTGACCGTCTTTGACCAATACCGCACCCACAGGCACTTCGCCCTCGGCCTCGGCTTTCTCGGCCATCTCCATCGCGACTTGCATCCAATGTTCGTCTAACTTCATTTGGTCCACTAGGCTGTCACTCATCTGTAAAAATACGGCAATTATACCTATAACCAATAAAAAAGGCGCACTTGGCGCATTTAGCCTAGAAGACTTATCACTCTTAAACTATTTCCACTAAAGTATAAAACTAGTAGAAATACCTTTAAAAAAAATCAGTTACAAAAAATCTGGTGTGGTAAGTAACATCTAGAGGAATTACTATGTTGAGAAGAATGCGCACTATAGATATCCCTTTCAATTAAGCTATTCCCATTATCAGTAATTTAATTTTAAAAAGAATAGCATTGTTAATAGGGACAACGCTCCATCCAAATTAAACGAGAAAACACATGAGCGAATCTCTTTGTCGATACTCAAAAAGCCTTGAAATAATCAAAACTGGGATTTTATCACTAAAGGCAGCAGGCGCCGATGGATTTGAAGGTCTCCTTCGCATTGTGTTGACGAATTTGACAGGCATTCCATTTCGTCTTGCTGCAAGTGGGCTACAGGGTGGCGTGGACGGAGATGCTGCTCTCCCCCTCGACTCAATTTGTTTCGAAGCCAAGCGATACTCTGGTGATATTCATAGAAATGACGTCTTGACGAAAATAGCGGATTTAGCTCGCAAACAAAGTGCCGCAGATCGTTTGTGGATTCTTGGTGCGACAACAGAGGTAAGTTCACAGATTGCAAGGGATATCCAGGAAGATGGTGACCGATATGCTATTTCTACGTTTATATTGGATTGGACCTCCGTCCCACTCCCGCTTTTAGCTATAGCCGTGGTTGCAGGTGGCGATACTGCCATCGATTTCATCGTCAAAAATTACTCAGAGAAAACGAACCTAACAAAGGTAACTGATGGTGACCTTAAGGCGTCATTCCGAGATATCTTGCATCATCCAGAATTCGAAAATCTCCTTCAAAAGCTCAAGTTGAACCTCAATGTTTCGAAGCTGGCGTTAAAACGAGCGATTGAGTTGAACCGTGAATGGCGAGTTGAAACATTTTGCAACACGCGCTTAGCACAGCAGCGTTTAGGGCAAGGGCTAGCAGTATTAAAAGATAAATCCTTCCCGTCAATGCGCAATGAACTGCGAGATCAAATTGCAAGTGAAACTCAAGCGGGCAAAGAAGTCATACTATTGGGTGATGAAGGCCACGGAAAGTCATGGCTTTCAGCGCAATTGTGTTCTGAGGCTAAAGGCTTGGCGCTATTCGTCAGCGCAGAGCAACTTGAGGGAACATCGTTAGAAGAACTTGATGACTTCCTCATTGATATTTTGATTAAACAAACCAACGAAGTGGCTACTGAAGCACTTAAGAGTCGATGGAGACATCGCCTTCAGGCATGGAAACTTGCACCACCACAAGCTCAGATTTTGGTCGTTATTGATGGTTTAAACCAACGTCAAGACCTCCGCTGGGACAAGCTGATTAACGGTATACAATCCCGACTATCCCAAATTGGAGGTAGGCTAATTGTGACTGTCAGGCCTCACTTTTGGCGGAAAATAATAGCAAGGGGAATAGCATTTACCCCCACAGTCATTGAAGTTCCTGAATGGTCACCAATAGAGCGCGATACGCTGCTTACATACCATGGTATATCCCTTGATTGGCTCGACCAACAAACACTGAAAACACTCCAAAACCCAAGGTTACTCAGCATTGCCATTGCGACACTTCCTCATAAGGAGGCAATGGCTTGGAAAGGGTTGACAACCGATAGGCTGCTAATGGAGCACCTTCGCGCGTCACAGCTTGAAAACTACGAAGACGAAACCTTCACGGACTTGACCAACCGCCTCAGTACACACGCAACAGAGGTGTTAAAGCGAGTGCAGGCATCTATAAACGAACCGCCTCAGAACTTTAAGGCAGATTCCAGCGCTGTCATTGAGACACGTTTCTTCCGAACACTCCCGGGGCCTGGTGATCAGTACGAACTGCGTGAAGAGGGTTTGACTCTCGCACTCGGCTTCACGCTTGTCGACCAACTTTGGCGAACGCTTTTGGCAGAACAGGATTTAGCCACTCGGATATGCCAACTTGTCGAGCCGATACAGGCCATGGACCGAACAGCTGATGTGCTCTTTGCATCTTTATTGATCTGCGTGCTCGACGACATACGGTTCGATACTAAAATCTTTTCTGGTCTACTGAATGAGTTTGCCAATCTCCAAAATGTGGATGACCGTCGCTTTGAGGAGTTCGTTGGAATTGTAGTGCATCAGCCACAAGCGCTTTTTGATATATTAAAGATTCTGTGTCTCGAAAAAGGGCGGAGGATAAATCAAGACTGGTTCATCCACGCCGCGTTTGAAGTCACGCAATCTGAAAAAGGATGGCAAGCGGCTGAAGCCGCAATACATCAGTGGCTTCACTGCTATAACAAGGATCCCGTTGAACAGACTAATCGTTACCACAGGCGAAATGACTCAGAGTACGAAAAACAGCTTGAGAGAAAGAAATCTGAAATCGAAGATACCTTGTCTTCTCTATCTTCTTTTGAAAAGCAACTACTAACGCAGATGACCGAGGTATCAAGCGAGCCTGACGAATTGTTTACGATGGCACTTCGGCTACTGGCGGGCCGCTCCCTCGTTGACTTCGCTGATAGTTTTGTTGCAATGGGCTTAGCGTTTTCATTGAGTAAAGATATGTCTTTTGTACGAAAAGCATTTCAGCAACTTACTACATTTAATCGGGTGGAGCGCGCCGCAACCAGATATTCCTTCCTCAGAGCGATTGAGCCACTATGCACCAATACTACTTCGAAAGGGGCTCAGTGGACGATTGTACGAATGCTTAATTCGAGCGGTGAAGAAGTTGACGCGACAGAGGCCGATGCGATTGCTGAAGAGCTACGAAAGGGGTGGTATAACTTTGAACCGCCATCACCCGACAAATGGCGTCAGGTTAAAGTGGCAAATCCTGACGCTACTCGACCAACAGATATAGAGCAAGGGATCCAACAATTCACAGCTCTTGCTCCCGATATGATGTTGCAGACAATGATGGGGCAAAGCAGCGAAGACCACAGCTTCATACAATTTCTGCCAATTGCATGCCGATTTGAACCCGCAGTCGCTATTGAAAAAACTCAAAGTCTCCTTGCTGGGTTGTTGACAAGAACAGGACTTCCTCTGCGCCAACTCATTCTGAACAGTGAAGATTACATTCCATTGGTCCCCCCTGACTTAGCGAAGAACTTGCTCAATAGAATGGTGGAAAGCGATGCCTTTGAGACACTGCCAGAAAATGATCAAGCGATTTGTAAGATGTTTGCGTTTTACTATGCCGCCGCACAAATTTCAGCAGATGAACAGCTCAAATACATGACAGGCAAAATCTTCGGGTCAAACTATTTACTAAAAGTCATCCCAAGCCTTAAACGACAACCAACAGAAGCAATCGTCGCAGCACTTCAAAAATCACTAGAAAGTAACGATAAAGATGCTGCGTATGGAGCTCTTTCGGCTGCGCTATATGGAAACACGCAGATAAATAGTGAACTTGAAGAGCTTATATTAAAGTGTTTTCTTTATGATTCTTCTATGCTTCGCTCAGTTATCTATCAATTAGCGGTGCTCAATGATTTGGAGCGTGTTCGACAGATGCATACGGTAGATAGATGGAACGCAACTTCAGTTGACGAAAAAACTGATGAAGAGTGGTTCGGCTCTATGCTATTGGTCGAGGCGTGCTTTCAAAACGAATTATCAGTTGAAGAGCTTCTAAATCGGATCAGCCATAAGACTTGGTTCGCATCAGCCAATAGATTAGGAACAGCATTTGCTAAACCAATGGTAGATTGCTTTGTACAACGACTTCGTTGCGGGATTACAGCCACCTGTAAGATACAACTTCCACTTGCAGACTTTGAACTCTCGAGAACTGAACCTGATCCATATGCCTTCATATCTATCGAAGATACAGCTCGAGAAGATAGACGCTTCCCTAAGCAAAAGAGCTTAAGGGAAATTCTAGATAACGATGATTATTTCGACGAAAAGCAAAACAGACTCAATGCAGTAACGGAGGCTTTTTTCGCAAAACTGAAAGGCACTGATGCAGAACTCTTAGTTAAAGAAATTACTATAGACAATCTCCGACGCCTAGTTTTTCAAGTGCCTTCGCTGCTCGATGAACTGCTCAACATTTTAGAGCAGACAGGCACTGCTAAATTCGTTTGGCTCAAGAACTTGGCCTTTGCCGTGGCGAACCTGCTTTCCTCGAAATATCCAGAAAAAGCTGTGACATTGCTAAACCGAGCAGCAACGTCACAAGGTTTCGTAACACTAGCGTTGGGAGACAAACTAACCCTTGAGCATCAAGCTATTTGGGGAAGCGAAGCGTCTGAACCAATAGAAAAATTGTGGTATCAAAGACTTTTAGGTGCTGAAAATGATGCAGTTCTTGCGCGAGAAATACTCGCAGCAGAGCGTTTTGGTGCGGCTGACTTTATCACATCATTGATTCGACAATTTGCTTCCAGCGAAGATAGTTTGGATCAAGCATACGCCATAACGATTGCAGGATACTCGGCCCAGTCTGATAAACACGTTGGCATTATTGATAAACACATCAATGGTAAAGGTATATGTGCACAAGCAGCTAAACATGCATTTACAGAGTATGAAAATGCTCTATGGACACAAAAATGGGTTCAAAATATGTGGGACGCACCAACACAAGAAGAATTCTGGCTAAATCTAATTATTGCCAAAACCTGCATGGATGCACGCATTAGTAGGCAACCTCCGACAAATTGTAAGTGGTCACATTATGCCCCAATGTTTAACAATGCAAGGGAGGATGCAATCAAAGAAAGAGAGAAGGAACGAAAGAAGAGGCTTATTGGACAGGAAAAGCCTGATCCAATCTTTGTTACTTCTGTTGGATAAATACTCTAAGTGATTTTTCAGGCCTCAATAACTGCAGCGCACATAAACAAGAACCCCGCCTTTTGGCGGGGTTCCATCATCAAATCGGTGAGCCGTAATTAACTTATTCCCATTCGATAGTCGCTGGCGGCTTGCCAGAGATATCGTAAACCACACGGGAAATGCCATCGACTTCGTTAATGATACGGTTTGATACGCGACCTAAGAAATCATAGGGCAGATGTGCCCAATGGGCTGTCATAAAATCGATTGTTTCCACGGCGCGCAGTGATACAACCCAGTCATATTTACGGCCATCGCCCATAACACCGACTGAGCGTACAGGTAAGAACACAGTAAAGGCTTGGCTGACTTTATTGTATAAGTCGGCTTTATGCAGTTCTTCAATGAAGATAGCATCGGCGCGGCGCAGCAAGTCACAGTATTCTTTTTTCACTTCACCTAATACGCGTACACCAAGACCTGGTCCTGGGAACGGGTGACGATAAAGCATGTTGTATGGCAGGCCTAACTCAAGACCAATTTTACGCACTTCATCTTTGAACAGTTCACGCAGAGGCTCGACTAAACCAAGCGCCATATCGGCTGGCAAACCGCCAACGTTATGGTGAGATTTAATCACATGGGCTTTGCCTGTGGCACTACCGGCAGATTCAATCACGTCTGGATAAATCGTGCCTTGCGCTAACCATTTGGCATTGGCGCATTTTTTCGATTCTTCATCGAAAATTTCCACGAATACGCGGCCGATGATCTTACGCTTAGCTTCTGGATCGGCTTCGCCTTTCATCGCATCGAGGAAACGGTTTTCCGCATCAACATGGATGATATTCAGGCCGAAATGATCGCCAAACATTTCCATCACTTGCTCGGCTTCATTCAAACGCAATAAACCGTTATCAACGAATACGCAGGTCAGTTTTTTACCGATAGCACGGTGTAGCAGCATAGCCACAACCGAAGAATCAACACCGCCCGATAATCCTAAAATCACTTCATCATCACCGATTTGCTTCTTCAAGCGCTCAATCGCATCTTCGATGATAGAGGAAGGTTTCCAGTTCGCCGCACAGCCACAAATGTCTAAGGCAAAGTGCGATAACATGCGCATGCCTTGGCGAGTGTGGGTCACTTCTGGGTGGAACTGTACGCCGAAGAATTGCTTCTCTTCGTTTGCCATAGCGGCAAATGGACAAGTGTCCGTTTTAGCGACCGCCACAAACCCTTCAGGAATAGCCGACACTTTATCACCGTGGCTCATCCATACGTCGAGTAAGGGTTTGCCGTCACTGCTAACCGCATCTTCAATGCCTTTGAATAGCAATGAATCTGTCAGCATTTCAATTTGAGCGTAGCCGAATTCACCTTCGCCCACACCTTGGATCACTTTACCGCCCAACTGCTCAGACATAGTCTGCATGCCGTAACAAATGCCCAGTACCGGCACACCTGCGGTAAAGACGTATTCAGGCGCACGCGGCGAGTTTTCAGCCGTGACACTTTCTGGTCCGCCCGCAAGAATAATGCCGTTCGGGGCAAATTCGCGGATTTGGGCTTCGGTGACATCCCAAGCCCATAATTCACAGTAAACGCCGATTTCACGGATACGACGGGCAATCAGTTGAGTGTACTGGGATCCAAAATCGAGGATCAGTATCTTGTGCTCATGAATATCGCTCATGGGTAACCTTTATCTCATCTATTGTTTTAACATTGCTCAAAGCAGCGATTGCCAGCTTTAAGTATTGGATCATACGTTTTACAAAGAGGCGGCTTACGCCGCCCCTCTTATCAAACGATTAAGAACCTGAACGGTAGTTCGGCGCTTCTTTCGTGATAGTCACATCGTGAACGTGGGACTCGCCCATGCCCGCTGAAGTCACTTTCACAAATTGGGCTTTTTCATTCAGTTCTAGAATGGTGGCACAACCGGTTAAGCCCATGCATGAACGAAGGCCGCCCATATGTTGATGGATGATTTCCTTCAACTTGCCTTTGTAAGGCACGCGCGCCTCTACACCTTCGGGGACTAACTTGTCTGCAGCATTGTCCGATTGAAAATAGCGGTCAGAAGAACCTTGAGACATAGCGCCTAATGAACCCATACCACGGTAGGATTTATACGCACGGCCTTGATATAACTCAGTTTCGCCCGGTGCTTCCTCAGTTCCCGCAAACATTGAACCCGCCATGATGCAAGATGCACCCGCGGCTAATGCTTTGGCTAAATCGCCAGAGAAACGAATGCCGCCATCGGCAATCACAGGAATACCTAGGCTCTTCATGGCTGCGGCGGCATCGGATACCGCAGTAATTTGTGGTACGCCAACACCTGTCACGATACGAGTCGTACAGATAGAACCAGGGCCAATACCCACTTTAACTGCGTTAACACCCGCTTCGACTAAGGCTAATGCACCTTCAGCCGTGGCAACGTTACCACCGATAATTTGCAAATCAGGATGTTTAGCGCGAGTTTCACGAATGCGTTGTAAAACACCTTCGGAATGACCGTGGGAAGAATCGATAAGTAAGACGTCAACACCGGCTTTAACCAGAGCGTCAACACGCTCTTCATTACCAGCGCCCGCACCTACGGCGGCACCAACACGTAAACGGCCTAACTCATCTTTACAGGCATTCGGTTTACGTTCGGCTTTTTCGAAGTCTTTAACTGTGATGAGGCCTTTCAGCTTATAGTTATCATCAACCACAAGAACTTTTTCGATACGATGTGAGTGCATCAATTTTTGCACTTCATCTAATTTAGTGCCTTCGGCAACAGTGACTAAACGCGCTTTAGGCGTCATCACTTCTTCTACCGTTTTGCTCCAATCTGTCACGAAACGTACGTCACGACCAGTGATGATACCGACCAGCTCGTTGGCTTCGTTGACCACGGGATAACCCGCAAAACCATTCTTCAGTGTTAACACTTTCAGATCGGCTAAGGTCGTTGATGGGGTCACAGTCACAGGTTGTTGAACCACGCCCGCTTCGTAAATTTTTACTTTACGAACTTCTTCGGCTTGTTTTTCAATGCTCATGTTTTTATGAATAAAGCCTAAGCCGCCTTCCTGCGCCATCGCGATCGCAAGACGAGCTTCGGTAACTGTGTCCATAGCGGCAGACACAAGTGGGATATTCAATTCAATGGTATTGGTCAGGCGAGTTTTTAGAATGGCGGTATTTGGGAGTACAGTCGAATGCGCAGGAACAAGCAACACATCGTCAAAAGTAAGCGCTTCTTTAATTAAACGTAGCATATGCAACATCTCCCCAGTTGAGTAGGATTTAGAGGTGAAATATTGCGGCGGGATTATACCTTGCATATCGCCACTGGTAAATGGAAAATAGTAAATATCCCCATTTTATTGAGTTATTCGATGCAAGGCACCAAAAACAACATTTATACTGTCTCGCGGCTCAATGGTGAAGTCAGACAAATTCTCGAGGGACAACTGGGTAAAATTTGGCTTAATGGCGAAATATCCAACTTTTCCTCCCCCAGCTCAGGTCATTGGTATCTCACCTTAAAAGATCACTCTTCGCAGATCCGTTGCGCCATGTTTAAAGGCCGTAACCAAACGGTCAGCTTTAAGCCCATCAATGGTCAGCAAGTGCTGGTCAAAGGCGCGATCAGCGTGTATGAACCCAGAGGCGACTATCAATTATTAATTGAGTCCATGTTACCCGCAGGAGATGGATTACTCGCCCAGCAGTTCGATGCACTCAAGATGAAGCTCGCCGCCGAAGGCTTATTTGCCGCCGACACCAAAAGATTGCTACCCAAAAATATTCAACGCATTGGCGTTATTACGTCACCTACGGGTGCGGCGATCCGTGATGTATTACATGTATTGGCAAGGCGCGATCCTTCGATTGAAGTCATTATCTATCCGACTCAAGTTCAGGGCGAAACCGCAGCGCAGAGTATTTGTCAGGCAATCAATATCGCCAACCAACGTTTAGAAGTCGATGTATTACTGCTCACCCGTGGCGGCGGTTCGCTTGAGGATTTGTGGTGTTTCAACAGCGAAGCCCTCGCCCATACGATTTATAACAGCGCCCTGCCCATTGTCAGCGCCGTCGGCCACGAAGTTGATACGACTATCAGTGATTATGTTGCTGATATCCGCGCCCCAACACCCTCTGCAGGCGCGGAGCTATTATCACAAGACAGTGATAATAAGGCGCAAAAACTCGCCACAGCCTTATCGCGCCTGCAACAAAGCGCGAAACATTATCAGCTTAAACAAGAAAGACGACTTAGTTTGCTAGAGCACAGACTGCAACGCCAAGACCCTAAACGGACTTTGCAGCAGTTCGAACAAAGATTCGATGAGATGCAATTACGACTAGAGTCCGCGCTGTCGAATCGCTTGCATCTGCTCAGCCGCCGTCAGCAGTTGCTCGCAAGCCGCCTTGAACAGCAATCTCCCAAGCATAAACTCGCCATTGAGGGTAACCGCTTAAGTTATCTTGCGAGCCGCTTACAGGATGCATTGCAGGACAAACTCAGCCAAAGTGAGCAACGGATAAAGTACGCGGCCCATCAACTCGAAACCGTCAGCCCGCTTGCCACGTTAAGCCGTGGTTACAGCATTACCACTGACATCCACCATCAAGTGGTCGACTTTGCCGATAAACTGGCCATAGGTGATAGTTTGCAGACCCGCTTGCGCCATGGACAAGTGATATCAACCGTCACTCAAATAAAACCGCTCGAATAAATCTACATGACGCTGAAATAGTCTTAAAACACAAAAGGAACCCTAAGGTTCCTTTTGTTTCAAATGTGTCTGGTAAAAAACACTATTTGGTTTTTCTGTCTTTGATATGGCTTTGTGCGCGCTTGCGACGGCGCTCTTGGCTCATAGTTAACTTCTCAGTCTTGTTTTCAAATGGGTTATCACCCTCTTGGAAACGCAGCTGGATTGGCGTACCCACCACTTTCAACGAACGACGGAAGTAGTTCATCATGTAGCGTTTGTACGAGTCAGGCAGTCTACTCGCTTGGTTACCGTGAATAACCACGATTGGCGGATTGTAACCACCGGCGTGAGCGTATTTAAGCTTCACACGGCGACCATTCACTAATGGCGGCTGGTGATCGTCCTGCGACATTTGCATAATACGAGTCAACATAGAAGTGCTGACGCGGCGTGTAGCACTGTCGTAAGCTTCTTCAATCGATTCAAATAAATGGCCAACACCAGTACCGTGCAGCGCCGAAATAAAGTGAATGCGGGCAAAGTCGATAAAACCAAGACGACGGTCAAGCTCGCTCTTCACGCGATCTTTAATGCCTTGGTCGATACCATCCCACTTGTTGACGGCAATAACCAAAGCGCGACCCGCATTGAGTGCGAAACCTAACAGACCTAAATCTTGCTCGGCAATACCTTCACGGGCATCGATGATAAGCAAAACCACGTTAGCATCTTCAACCGCTTTCAAGGTCTTGATCACTGAAAATTTCTCAATGACTTGATGTACTTTACTGCGGCGACGAACACCCGCAGTATCGATAATCACGTACTCGCGACCTTCGCGTTCCATTGGAATGTAAATACTGTCACGGGTCGTACCTGGTTCATCAAATACCACGACACGCTCTTCACCTAGAATACGGTTAGTCAGGGTTGACTTACCGACGTTAGGTTTACCTATGATCGCCAGCTTGATAGGCAAATCTTGCAGACGCTTTTGCTCAGCTTCGGCTTCTTCTTCGGTATATTCACGCTCTTCAGTAACTTCGTCTTCACCTTGACGCACAATGCCCATCGCTTCGGCATAAGGAGTCAGCGCGTATTCGATCATATTGGTCACGCCGCGTCCTTGGGACGCCGCCATTTGGTAAACTTCACCAAGACCTAAAGACCAAAACTCGGCACAAGCTGAATCGGCATCAATACCGTCAACTTTGTTAGCAACCACAAAGGTGGTTTTTTCACGGCTACGTAAGTGCTGTGCAATCGACAGATCCGCAGCGGTTAAACCCGCACGCGCATCGGTCATAAATAAAACGACATCGGCCTCTTCAATGGCAGCAAGGGATTGCTCAGCCATTTTCGTCTCGATCCCTTCTTCAGTGCCATCGATACCGCCGGTATCGACCACAATGAACTCATAGCCGGATAAGAATGCTCGACCATATTTACGGTCACGTGTTAGGCCAGGAAAGTCAGCAACCAGCGCATCACGCGTGCGCGTAAGACGATTAAATAGGGTGGATTTACCGACGTTCGGCCGACCAACAAGGGCCACTACAGGGATCATGATTTTGCCTCTAAAAAACTTTTCAATAAAAAGCCCCCGGAACACACTTCCAGGGGCTCAGCAAGGATAACACTTTTAACTATGGAAGTGTTACAACAGCCAACTTTCCGCTGCGACCTTGAACATAGATTTTATCATCCACCACTAACGGCTGGCTGTATAATCCTGAGCTGTCCACTTGGACACGACCCACAATCGTCCCTGTACTGCGATCGATGAAGTGCAAATAACCTTCGAAATCACCCACAACTAAATAGTCTTTATACACAGCCGGAGATGTCAGAGTGCGGTTAGCTAACTCAGAATTACTCCACAGTTCCAAACCGTTACGTTTATCAACTGAGTAGATACGGCTGTGATCGTCAACTAAGTACAAGCTTAGGCCCGCTGATGCTAACTCGTTAAAGCTAGAATACTTACGTGTCCACACAACTCGACCCGTGCGCAGTTCCATCGACACTAAGTTACCGTTGTAGCTCACCGCATATAAATTGTCGCCAAGGATCAAGGGGGTCATATCCACGTCGGCCATACGCGTAAACTCGTTACCGCCAGTTGGATTGTAAATCGCCTGTTCCCACGCAGCTTGACCATTGTTTTTAATCACAACAGCCACTTTGCCATCGGCGGTACCTATGAAGAAACCACCCGCTTCGTAAGCTGCAGAACCTGTACCGCGCAGGGTCAGATTCGGCAATTGCATTTCATACACCCACAGCTTGGCGCCAGTATCAACGTTAAACGCTTCGAGTGAACCAGAGCTGGTACTGACCACCACGACGTCATCGGCCACAGTGGGAGCAGACAGTAATTCACCGCCAGCAACGACATGCCATAACACTTGACCATCTTCAGCGTTCAATGCAGCAAGCAGCCCACTTTCGCCACCTAAAAAGACTTTATTACGCGCAGCAGTCACACCAGCAGCAATACGCGCACCTTTATTTTTCGCTAAAGCGTTATCACGAAACTCTTCGCTGAAATCTTTAGTCCAAACGCGCTCGCCAGTGGCCTCATCGAAGGCAACCACTTCACCATAACGGTCGGCGGCAAAAATTTTTCCATAACTAACGGCGGGGGCGAGGCGAGAATAATAATCTCCAACACCATTGCCGACAGAGGTGCTCCAACTCACTTCAGGAAACACTGTCGCCTGAATGGCAGTTAACTCACTTACCGGTTCTTCTTCGACATCGCTCGACGAACAGGCGGATAACATGGCCAGACTTAATCCAGCGGCTAGCAGGTTTTTGCACCAAGACTTCATCAAGGGATCCCTTATGCCTGATTTAGGCTATCAAGTTTGATTTTAAGCGCAGGGCTTGTCACCACACCACCATTGTCCATGGCAGCTTGATAAGCTGTTTTTGCCTTCTCAACTTCACCTTGACGTACTAAGAAATCACCTTTCAACTCATCGCGCTGAGCGAAGAAAGCTTTATCTGTTACTTGATCTAAGGTCGCTAGAGCTGCATCAATTTGACCTTGCTCTGCTTGTACTCGTGCTAAACGCAAAGTCGCAATCACATCTAAACCAGCACCAGGTTTAGCCGCAATCACCTTGTTCAAGGCATCAATCGCTTTTGGATAATCCTTCGCTTCTACCGCAGTTTTGGCCACGATCAGTTCTAACAAGGCTTGATAGCCCTTTTGATCGTGATTTTTAGAAAACTCGGCGACACCCGCAAGCATTGCGGCTTCATCGGCAGATTTAGTGGTCAAATTTTGGAACGCTTTTGAAGCTTCTTCCGCTTGCGCCACTTTAACGTCAGAATAATAATTCCACGCATATAGGCCGCCTAAACCCACTACGGCACCGATTAAAATTGAATTTCCGTAATCTTTCCAGAACTGCTTGATAGCATCAACTTGTTGTTCTTCTGTGCTATAAATTTCCACGCGCACGTCCCCTTTATTTGATCAGTTCAGCCAAAAATGCGCCTAAGGCACTTCGAGCTACCCGTTGTTGTTCGATGTCATTGCGTAAATGTTTAACCGTAACCATACCTTCGGCAAGTTCAT
Source organism: Shewanella sp. S23-S33 (assembly GCF_043359565.1). Classification (NCBI taxonomy): domain Bacteria; kingdom Pseudomonadati; phylum Pseudomonadota; class Gammaproteobacteria; order Alteromonadales; family Shewanellaceae; genus Shewanella; species Shewanella sp. S23-S33. Next base: position 23,917 of record NZ_JBHFFD010000024.1, read on the forward strand.
CTTCACCTATCAGTAGTGCCACACTCGCACCGCTTTTGTCGGCACGCTTCATTTGTTTCTTCACGTTACCGCCGCCACAGTGACTCATCACTTTAAGGTTTGGCAGTGCGTTACGTAATTCCTGCGCGACCTTGATGGCTTCAACCAGACAGCTATCACCCATGGTCGTGACATACACATCCACTTCTGGCGGAATATCTTTGGTCAGCTCTAAGGTTTCAAGCAGCAAGACAATGCGCTCTAAGCCCATAGCAAAACCGACCGCTGGAGTATCTTTACCACCTAACTGGGCGACTAAACCATCGTAGCGACCACCCGCAAGTACAGTACCTTGTGAGCCTAAACTAGATGTAACCCATTCAAATACAGTGCGATTATAGTAATCTAAACCACGTACTAGACGCGGATTAATGGTGTATTTGATACCCACAGCATCAAGTAGTTCACGCAATTGTGAAAAATGTGTCTTCGATTCTTCACCGAGAAAATCCATTAACTCAGGTGCATCAACCAATATGGCTTGGACATTTTGATCTTTTGAATCCAATACTCGCAGTGGATTGCTGTACATGCGACGCTTACTGTCTTCATCGAGCTCATCTTTATGCTGCTCTAAAAACGCTATCAAGGCATCACGATAAACAGCGCGCTCAGCAGGATCACCTAAGGTATTTAGCTGCAGCGAGACGTGCTCGCTAATCCCGAGTTTTTCCCACAGGCGTGCCGATAGCATCAAGACTTCAGCATCAATATCAGCCGAGCCAATGCCATACACTTCAACGCCAAATTGGTTAAATTGGCGATAGCGGCCTTTTTGTGGACGTTCGTGGCGGAACATAGGCCCCATATACCAAAGACGTTGCTCTTGGTTATATAGCAGACCGTTTTCGTTACCTGCACGCACTGTCGACGCGGTACCTTCAGGGCGTAGCGTTAAGCTGTCACCGTTATTATCTGCGAAGGTATACATTTCTTTTTCAACAATATCAGTCACTTCACCGATAGAGCGTTTAAAAAGATCGGTATTTTCCACTATTGGAGTGCGGATTTCGCTGTAACCGTAAGCACTGACGCTCGAACGTAGTACCGCTTCCACTTTTTGCCATAGAGGACTTTGAGTTGGCAGAATGTCATTCATTCCGCGAATCGCTTGGATCTGTTTTGCCACTGTATCGACTCGTCCGATTTCGCTAAATTAATAAAAATGTCACGCATTATAGGCTTTTGAGCGTAAAACGTAAAACGACCCCGTCGGTTTCGGGGCCTAGCTCAACATCATTAGGCGTAATCTATGCACAAATGCGGGTACATATTACTCAGTTGTGTCTTTGATTTGAATACGGTTCGCCATTTGACTGGCTTTTGCACGAATTTTCGCTTCGAGGGAATCGACAATGTTATCGTTGTCAAAACGTTCTTTTTGACGTTCACCCTCGTCGTAATATCCGCTCTTATTATGCCCACCGGTTAAGCCGATATGCGACACTAAGGCTTCACCAGGGCCGTTAACTACGCAGCCGATAATAGACACATCCATGGCGGTAGTCACGTCTTCGAGGCGACGCTCTAACTCATTGACTGTACTGATCACATCGAACTCTTGACGAGAACAAGATGGACAGGCAATGAAATTAATGCCACGGCTACGAATACGCAGTGACTTTAAAATGTCAAAACCGACTTTGATTTCTTCGACCGGATCAGCGGCCAAGGAAATACGTAGGGTATCACCTATGCCTTCGGCCAATAACATACCTAAGCCTACGGCCGATTTCACTGAACCCGCGCGCGCGCCACCGGCTTCGGTAATGCCTAAATGCAGGGGTTGACGAATTTGTTTTGCTAATAAACGGTAAGATTCGACCGCTAAAAATACATCGGAGGCTTTAACGCTGACCTTAAACTGGTCAAAATTCAATCTATCCAGAATATCCACATGACGCATAGCTGATTCAAGCAAGGCTTCAGGTGTGGGTTCTTTATACTTGTCCATTAGATCTTTTTCTAATGAACCACCATTCACACCAATACGGATAGGAATATTATGGTCACGGGCACATTCCACCACGCTACGAATACGCTCTTCATTGCCTATATTACCCGGATTGATTCGAAGGCAATCGACACCGTACTCGGCAACTTTTAAAGCAATGCGATAATCAAAATGAATGTCGGCCACTAAAGGAACATTGACCGCTTGCTTAATGAGTTTAAAGGCTTCAGCCGCATCCATAGTGGGTACAGAGATACGCACTATATCGGCACCGACTTTCTCTAAGGCACGAATTTGAGCGATTGTCGCTTCAACATCTGTAGTCTTAGTATTGGTCATTGACTGAACAGCAATCGGCGCCCCATCACCAATCGGTACATTACCCACATAAATGCGGGTGGAAGGACGTCTTTTTATGGGAGTTTCATTATACATGCTTAATACGCTCTATTTCGGTACGTGCTGCAGATCATTACGCGGTCGTTAGACTTTAGGCAAGGTTAAACGCGCGACTCGTCCCTTGGGGAAATCCGCTAGGCTAACAATTTGACCATCTAAGCTTAAGGTCGCTACATGGGGTGCACCTAAAATGACTTTAAACGGTGGCACACCGCTCACTTGCACTGTTGCGCCAGCGCCTTTAACACCATCGACTAACGCTTTACCTTTAGCATCAACAATGTTTATCCAGCAATCACCCGTCAACTGGACATCTATAATCGATTGTCCTGCAACAGCAACCAAAGTACTTGCTGTAGTGGCAGTGGTCGGTGATGTTGTGGTCGGTGAAGGCGTTGCACTAACAGGCTGTTGGACTACAGGAGCTGTCGTTTGCGGAACCGATGGCATTGTCGTAGTGGCTGCGATTGCTGAACCGCCATCTTCATTACTCGTATCAACGGTCTGAGGATAATTATTGTCCGTTGGTCCTGTGCTGACATCAATAGTGCTTGCATCAGTATCTTTAATTGGACCATCGATAGACATTGAGCCGTTTGCGGCAATCTCAGTCAAACGAGGACTGGCATCCGTTTCGGTCAATAACACATCACCTGGCAGCGTCTGATTCGCTGCTGCGACCTCTTCAGCCGTGGGTTGCGACACATCAATAGTGCTTAGCAAGGTGGTTTTTTGCATCCACCAGACGACTAACGAACCGAGTAACACTATGACGATAAAAATACTCAGCCAAGTTAAACGTGTATCGCGAGCTTGATATGTGGTTTTGCGTGAAAAACTTTGCATTGCAGGCTCAGTCACAACTGGCACTTGCTGCACAAGACAAGCTTCAATCAAAGCCGCATCGGCACTGACCATACGCGCGTAGTTTTTCACATAGCCACGTACATAAGTCGATGAGGCAATATTGGTAAAATTGTCAGCTTCAATATCTTCAATAATACGAGGACGTAGATGCAGCTTTACAGCGGCATCTTGAATACTAAGGCCCATTTTTTCGCGGGCGGCTTTTAATAAAGTACCAAGCGTGACATCTAGCGCGACTGATTGCGGTGCTACCGACTCAACTGGCGCATTGGTTTCATGATCTTTCATTGATGCAAATTAACTCTGTATTGCTTGGCCTGAGGTGATGCTGGGAATTTGGCAAGCAATAAAATACCAAATCTCTTCACAGCGGCATCATCATTCACTGCCTGCTCTATTTTGATCCCGAGCGCTAAACTTTCTGGAGTTTGCTCAGCCACTTGGTGATAGCGCGCTAATTGGTTTCGCGCCTGAATAAAATCACCTTGATCGACTTCTAACTCTGCCAACTCCAGTAATGACACCGAGCGTCTCGGGTCATACTTTAACGCTATCTGAAAATACTGTCGTGCCTTTTCTGCTTGTCCTGCTTCGCGACTACAAAGACCTAAGTTCTCATAGCTTGAGGCAGTGCGCGTATATTTGGGCATTTCAATTGCGGCCAAAAACATTTTTTCAGCTTTGTTGTATTGCTTTTGTTGGCACAAAAACACCCCGAAATTATTCATGGAATCGCCAGAGGCGTCCTTAGTACTAATGGCATTCATGTACGACTCTTCGGTACGCACTAAATCGCCCACGGTTTGATAGTAATAAGCCAGAGCGGTATGCACATCTTCGAGCTCTGGAGCATATTCTAATGCTTTATCAAGATTGTATTTGGCTTGTTCCGTGCTACCTCGATTTAAATAGGTTAAACCGAGCTGCATCCGCTCTCTTGCGGCGGCGACTTTGTCTAACTTTCGTTCCGAAACAGGAATATCTGTCCCAGTATAAGTACGCTCAGTGACGCATCCTGTCATCAATAATGACAGGCTTAAAATCAACGAAAACCTTGGCAATCCATGCTTCATGGGCAAGCCTATAAATCTGTGCAAACAAAGAGTTAATTCATTGTGACTGAAATCTGGTTTTCTTGCATGCGTTTTTTCGCTAAACGTTTCGTTCTGTCGCGAATATCGCCAGCTAACTGACCGCAAGCGGCATCAATGTCATCACCACGGGTTTTACGTACGATGACAGTAAAACCGTATTCCATAAGAACCTTAGAAAAACGGTCGATACGTGAATTAGATGAGCGGCCATAAGGCGAGCCTGGATACGGATTAAATGGGATCAGATTCACCTTACAAGGCGTATCTTTCATTAACTTAGCTAACTCATGGGCTTGGTCTGTGCTGTCGTTGATATGATCTAGCATCACATATTCAACCGTCACGCGGCCGCGGTTAGCATTTGATTTAGCAATATAGCGACGAATACCCGCTAAAAACTCATCCAGCGGATACTTTTTATTGATCGGGACCAGAATGTCACGCAACTCATCATTGGGTGCATGAATACTGACAGCAAGTGCCACATCGATGGCATCGCCCAGTTTATCTAACGCTGGCACTACGCCTGATGTTGATAAAGTCACGCGGCGCTTTGATAAACTAAAACCAAAATCATCGAGCATGATGTCCATCGCAGGGATCACATTGGCTAAATTGAGTAATGGCTCACCCATGCCCATCATCACGACGTTAGTGATCGGACGCTCGCCCGTGTCTTTTGCAAATCCTAAAAAGTGCGACACGCGCCAGATTTGGCCGACGATTTCAGAAACCGTTAAGTTACGGTTAAAACCTTGCTGACCCGTCGAGCAGAAAGTACATTCCAGCGCACAGCCAACCTGTGAAGATACACACAAGGTCGCACGATCATCCTCAGGAATATAAACCGTTTCCACTTCTTGGCCTTGGCCAACATTAATTGCAAATTTTATCGTACCATCGGTCGATTTTTGGAAACTCGAAATTTCTGGTGCAACGATCTCGCAGCGGGCCGCCAACTTTTGACGTAACACTTTGTTGATGTTGGTCATCTCTTCGAAGTCACTGACACCGAAATGATATAGCCATTTCATGAGCTGATCGGCACGAAAGGGTTTTTCACCCATTTCCGCAAATAATGCGCGCATCGCCTTACGATCAAGGTCTAATAAATTGATCTTCTTTTCACTCATATAGCTAACCTCAACACCAAAAACCGGATCCTGCAACAGGGCGGCGAATTATACAGACGCAAATAAATTTTAGCCAGTAACTCAATTCACCTATGATAGAATCTCCAAGGGCTAATATTGGCCTAAAATACGGAGTTGTAATTCCACCTATATGTTAACCCTCATCATTATAGTGCTTGTCGCTGTTGCTGTTTCTTTTCTGTGCAGTGTGTTCGAAGCTGTTCTGTTATCGGTTACCCCAAGTTATATCGCATCACTCGAACAAACTGACAGTGCCGCAGCCGCGCGCTTGCGTAGATTGAAAGAGAATGTCGAAGCCCCTTTGGTGTCAATCCTTACCCTAAATACTATCGCTCATACCGTCGGTGCCGCCGTTGCAGGTGCGCAAGCGGCTAAAGTATTTGGTGACGATATGTTAGGTGTTTTCTCGGGCGTATTAACATTTATTATCCTGTTTTTCTCAGAAATCATTCCTAAATCATTGGGTGCAAACCATTGGCGTCGCCTCGCACCAAGTGTTTCTGTTGCCGTGCTGTGGATGAAGCGTACCACTAAACCGCTGATCTGGATGTCACAGCAAGTCACTCGCCTAATGGGCAAAGGTGATGAAGGCCACTACATACGCCAAGAAATGAGTGCTATGGCCAAAATTGGCCATGAATCCGGTGAGCTTGATGAGCAAGAGTCAAAAATTTTGACACAAATGCTGAAGGTGCGAGATATGCCCGTCACGGCGATCATGACTCCACGTACTGTGATGTTTTCTTTGCCCATAGATCTCACCCAAAATGAGTTTGTGCGCCAATACCGCGACAAGCCTTTTACTCGAATTCCAGTTTACGACCAAGATCATGATGATGTGATTGGTTACATTACCCGCACCGATGTATTGCTAGCAGAGCGTTACACGCCAGAAGCACCGATTGGTGAACTTAAACGGAGTTTATTTGTGGTGCCTGAAACCGCAAAAATTCTGCCACTTTTTGAGCGTATGATTAAACGTAACACCCAAATTGCGATGGTGGTCGACGAGTACGGCAGTAGCCAAGGTATCGTAACTCAAGAAGATATCATCGAATCTATGTTAGGATTAGAGATTGTCGATCTAAACGACCCCGCGACCGATATGCAGCAATTGGCACGTAAACTTTGGACTAAGCGCATGAAGCAAAAAGGTATTCGCCTATCCGATGACGGTGATTTTGAAGCCGCATCCGATGATGATGAAGCCAAATCCGGCTGAAGGCTAACCAAGTTTAGTGCTTGTTAATATAAAGGGAGCCTAGCTCCCTTTATTCTTTTAGAATGCGGATGACTCAGAACCCTCTGAAACTCGCATTTTCAGGTTGCTTGGGTATATACTCACCCGCCGTAATAGAGGTAAGTTATGACACAGAGCTACACACTCTCACTCGCGCACATTAATGACACCCATTCGAATTTTGAACCCTGCCGCGTCCAATTTAGCCTTAACATAGGCCAACATAAGCTAGATGTGACCAGCCATAGCGGTGGTTATGCCCGCATCGGCCATCACATCACAAAAGCGCGTCACACCGCTGCACAAACCAATACTCCTTTTATTTTCCTGCATGGTGGTGACAGCTTCCAGGGCACGCTGTATTTCAGCCATTTTAAAGGTAAGGCCAACGCCCACTTACTCAATCTGTTGGCACCTGATGCTATGGTCATTGGCAACCACGATATCGATGAAGGTAACGCCAGACTTGCCGAGTTTGCCAAGCAAATTGATTTCCCATTGCTTGCGGGCAATATGGATTTAAGCCAAGAGGATCTAAACAAACCCGGTTGTCTGCGGGGTTTGCCTAATATCTTGGATTATGATCATGAGCAAAAACACGCGAAATACCTGCTTAAGCCCTTCCACGATAAGACATTAGCCATTGTCGGTATTACCTTAGATCAGATGAAAGAGATCGCTCGTCCCGATCCCGACACACATTTTGTCGATGCTATCGCCACTACCGCGCGCACGGTTGAGCACCTTAAAAATCAAGGTATTAAGCATATTATCGTGCTCAGCCACTTAGGCTTAGATCAGGATAAACGCCTCGCGGCCGAAGTCGATGGTATTAGCCTTATCGTCGGCGGTCACACGCATACACTACAGGGGGATTTTCGCGCCTTAGGTTTGAGCAACCTGCCCTACGGTGAAGTTATTAATAACACGCCCATAGTGCATGCGGGTAAATATGCCGAAGTCGTCGGCTTGGCCGAGGTAGTATTTGACGCTGAAGGTAAAATGCTGAGCTTAACAGGCGGCAACTACTTCATGCTAGATCAACACTTTATCTTAAGTGCTAACACAGCTGTGGATAATCAAGATTACCAAGCTGTGCGCCAGCAGCTTAATCAGCATCCGAATATCTTTTGGGATGATGCCGATGCCGATATCGATGGCGTGATCCGAGATATCTACAAACCCGCTATCGCAGAGATGGAAAACAAAGTGTTAGCACTGGTGCCGAAGAACTTAGTCCATACCCGCTTACCCTCTAAAGCCCTGCCCCACGGCAGTGAAATAGCACCTTGGGTGAGTCGCAGCATGTTCCAAGAAGCCAAACTGGTCGACCCTAGAGTGAACTTTGCTCTGCATAATGCCGGCGGTGTGCGCCAATCGGTGGCCCAAGGACAATTGACACTAGCCGATGTGATGGGGCAATTACTCCCCTTCGAATTACCATTAGTTAAGTATGAAATTCAAGGTCAATTCCTCTATCAAGCGCTCGAATCGGCGATTAACGCGGCGACCAACAACAGCGTCCGTGGCACAGGCGCGGGCAGCTTCCCTTACACCTACGGCCTACGGTATTACTACGATGGGCGACGCCCACTGGGTGAGCGTTTATTTAGATTGGAGATGATGCAGCAGGACAGCCAATCACTATGGTATCCCGTTGAACCTGAGTCACTTTACGTAGGAGTTTCAACATCTTATACCGCCGCTGGTAAAGAAGGTTATTCTCCATTGCTGCAAGCCCGCTGGCAGGAATCGATGGAGTCACTGACTTTGCCACAGGCCTTTATTCGATTCTTAAATCGCTCACCGAATCTGTCTGATTTATTGTCACAGCATGTGCATTACACCAGCCACAGCCAACGTATAGGTTAGGCGCTATGCCCCTCATGGCGAAAATATTAATGCTGTGAGGAACAAAGTGAGTGGCTACTTACAAAGCGCTAAACAAACCTGAGCTTAAAATTGCCAATCACATTGCGGTAAACGCGCAGTAAACCAATCCTGCGCCTTGCCTTCAGCATATTTACGCCATGCCATAAACACAGCTTGCGTTGGGCGCGGCATTTCCACATGACAAGCCACTAGGCTTCCCGCCGCCAACGCATCTAAGATCAAGTGCTTTGGAATGTAACCCACACCTAATCCCAATTGCTGCGCCTTAATTTTGGTCTGCATGTTCGGCACACGGATCACTTGGCGACTATCAAATAAACCACTTGATCGCTGTGCTAGGGCGGTCGAACTGTCTGCCACCACAATAGAAGGAAATTGCAACAATGCCTCGGTCGGAATTGGGCCAGCATGTTGCGCCAATGGATGCGAAGGATTTAAAGCAAATACAAACTCCAACTCCCCAATTTCAACCACGTGATATTGGCCTTTGGGCAACTCCCCTGTTACGCCGATAGCGATATCGGCACGGCCAGAATAGAGCGCATCCCAGCCGCCACCTAAGGACTCTTCGCTGATATTCACAGTCACTTGCTTACCCAGCTCAGTAAACTCACCAATCAACTGCAGCAGGGGTAAATCCGGCACCACTGTATCTATAGCTAGGGTCAATGAAGACTCCCAGCCTGTCTCGAGTTGACGCACCGCCTCTTCGAGCCTTGATGTTGCCGCAAGGATTTCTCGGCCTTGGCGCAGCACAAGTTGACCGACTAAGGTCAGCTCGGCGCGCTGGCCCTTACGTTCAAATAATTTTGTGCCTAAATCGCTTTCCAGTTTCTGCACTGTGTAGGTCAGTGCCGACGGCACCCGAAACAAAGACTCGGCAGCAGCGGAAAAACTGCCTTTCTTATCAATAGCATCGAGCACGATTAATCCATCGAGACTAATAGATGGCAACATAAAAACCTCATATTCAAATTATTTGAAGTAGACATTGAAAATGTTCCGATTTTCTTTGCCAAAGGTCAAGTCTACACTGCTTAGCAATGGAGAGGTTCTGCGGAACTCACTGCCGAAATCGGATGTAGATACTGAGTAAAGTTAAGTTAGAACAGATTAAAAAACTGAGTTAAGACTGATTGAACAACACACTTAAACACTTGTTAAATAATTTGAAATAAGGAATACCCCATGAAAGCACTCATAGCAAAAACACTCAAATCAGCCCCGAGTCTTGCCCCACTGGCACTGCGTATTCCTATCGGGATCATCTTAATCGCCCATGGTTCACAAAAACTGTTTGGCTGGTTCGGTGGTTACGGCTTAGAAGGCACTGGACAATGGATGGCATCGATTGGTTTGACGCCAGGTTACTTAATGGCATTGATGGCAGGTTCAAGTGAATTCTTCGGCGGCCTGTTCCTGTTGCTCGGCCTGCTGACTCGCCCAACGGCCCTCGTCTTGTCATTCACTATGGTTGTGGCGATTTTCTCGGTACATATAGGCAACGGTCTGTTCCTTGCCAATAACGGTTACGAATTTGGTCTCGCCCTATTAGCAGCCACAGTCTCATTGACGGTATCTGGTGCTGGCAAATTCGCTGTAGATAACCTATTCGCTAACCGCATCAAATAAAGGGGAAAGCAAGATGATCACATTAAGAAAAGCACAAGATCGCGGTCAAGCAGACTTAGGCTGGCTAAAGAGTCAACATACCTTCTCTTTCTCTAGCTATTATGACCCAGAGCACATGGGGATATCATCCCTAAGAGTCATCAACGATGACAGAGTGGCACCCGGCGCAGGTTTTGATACCCATGGTCATAAAGACATGGAGATCATCAGTTACGTGATATCCGGCACTATCGCTCACAAGGATAGCTTCGGCAATATCAAAACCTTACCCGCAGGAGAGTTTCAATTGATGTCCGCAGGTAAAGGCATTTACCACAGCGAGTTTAATGCCTCTAAAACTGAGCCGCTGCACTTTTTACAGATTTGGATCCGCCCAGATACTTTAGGCATAGATGCGGGTTATCAGCAAAAGGCATTCGAGCAAAGCTCACCACTGACGCCTGTAGTGACACCAAACGGTGAAAATGGCACGCTCAAAGTGCAACAAGATGCGACCCTATATCGTTTAGTGTTGAGTGAGGGCGAAAAAGTAACGATGAGTAGGAACGCCGCTCAAGCAAATCGTCATCTGTATGTTCAATTGATTGAAGGTACGTTGGATATCAATGGCACAACACTCACGGCTGGGGACGGCGCACATCTGACACAACTCGCAAGTGTCGACTTTACTGCAACAGGCGGCCCAGTTACCGCATTAGTGTTCGATTTATCGCCTAATGCGTAATACAAGCGATTAAATAATTCAGCTTCACTAGTTATTGGTTATTGGTTATTAGTTATTAGTTATTAGTTATTAGTTATTAGTTATTAGCAAACTACCAAGCAAACAATTGAGTAAGTGATTAGATGCCAGCTTGATAAGCACTCACCGAGAAGCACTGCCACAAGTCATCTTTGGCAGTGTTTTTTATTGGCGCTTCTATGGCGATGTGATAAAGCCGTGCTAACGGCCTCGTTTAGCTACCAGAACAGCCCTTGATAAGCTGAGTTAGAGGGCGAGCGTCATGCTGAAGTTAACCAACACTTGAGCTTGGCCCTGTGCTTTATCCGTCGCATTCAAAAAACGCTTATGTTCATTACGACGAATACTGCGAAATCCCTGTTTCTCAAAAAAAGGCCGCGCGAGATAGGATGCTTCAACCGTTAATCGTTTCAGCGCTAAGATTTTAACTTCTTCAAACAACGCAAAATACAAAGAGGTAGCCACCCCAGAACGGGCATATTCTGGATGAACAAACAAACATTCCACTTCAGCAGCGGCTTCAACATCGCTGTCGGTGCCTATCTTAAGATTGATAAAACCCACCAGCATATTATCGGTTTCGGCAACCCAAATAGTGGTTCCCTGTAAGCGTTCAAGCCAATAACTCTCGCTGCGGGTCTCACCTTCGATATAAGCCCATGCTGAGCGCTCGGCGAAGGAGTAAAACTCACCAGAACCTTGCATTACACTCGCCTCAAAGATTGCCGCCAGCTGCGAGACATCCGATGGCGTAAATAGTCGAATCTTCATTCTCAGCCCTCCATCTTGAATCATTAATTGACTTAGATTAACCGAATCCTAATTTAAGCTAAACAGTGCTGATTTAGTTAAATAGTGTCACTAAACGGCGTTAAGCTAATGTTTTACTGTGGAATACCTTACATCACTTTCTAGCTGAAACCATAGTAAACGCACGTTAAATATTCTTTCCTATATTCTTTTCCATATAGAAACCTGGGATCACTTGCCCAAGTTTTTGCTGATAACTGCGCTGTATTTGAATAAATCCCATCCGAGTAAACAACCCTTTAGAGAGATAAGATGCGTCCAAGCTCAAGCGCACATAGCCTTGTGCCTTAGCCCAAGCTTCTAAAACAAGATAAGCGCGCTCACCTAATCCCTTACCTTGATAATCTGGATGTATATATAAGCTATCTAAGTAACCTTGACGGGGGAAATGGGTTTCGACATTGATAAAACCGCAACAAACTGAAGAAGCAGTCGCTTCATCTATGGCTAAAACCACCCACGCCTTCGAGCGACGTAACCGTAAATCCCAATGTTTAGCCGATCTTGGCGCCGCAGACCAAGCCATAAGCTGCGCCTGCGCATAACGAACATGGGTAATGCTGTGCACGCAAAGGTGAAATAACTCACTCACTTCACGTGCATAACATGACTGATAAGGCTGGATCTCGAACTGTTCAAACGCTATCACTTGAGTGATCCCCTGCTGAGTAATAACGGCTAGAAAAATAGCCGCTATTTTGCCGCCTTTGTCCCCATCGAGATAGTCACAAACTCAGATTTAGCGGCATTGAACGCTAAAAACAAAAACGGCCTCGAAAGTATCGAAGCCGTTGAATTACAGAGGCGCTCAGGTTAGCGCACTCGATACTGCTAACTATTTCTTATCGATTTGGCCAACAAATAACAGTTTATCAAAGGTGCGGTTCAAGGTTTTGCTGGTGAATTCGTTCATCCACATTTGCTCAACCACAGCCACTTTATCACCTTTGCTCACTTCAGTTTGAGGACCCGCGGCCCAAAAAGTGGTATCAGCTTCTTTAATCTGTACGTAGGTGTAACCACCACCGTTCATAGTATCAACAACAGTACCTTCGTGGGTGACACCCTGAGCCCAAGCACTTGACATGCCTAACGCTAAAGTCGCTACTGCCGCTAATTTTACCCATTTTGCCATCATGCCTGCGTTCCTTTTGTTTTGCTAATATGCTGCATTAAAGCACGCTAAAAACAATAAATCGCTAATCTCTATCACGAAATACAACACTTATCGCAAAAGCAGTATTTTTCTTACAAAGAAGGGAACTCATTTCAACAGAGGTTTTAGCATGCCTTCTAAGCCATTAAGTTTGATTTCGTACATTAGGGCTAATTGCTCACCAAGTTTCCCTTGAGGAAAACCTTGCTTATGGAACCACACCAGATAAGGTTCGGGTAATTCGAGCAACTTACGTCCAGCGTACTTACCAAAGGGCATTTTTTGATTAACAGCATCAATAAGGAGTTGCTGATCCATAGGTTGTTATCTCATACAGAACGTCACGATAATCCTACGGATGCTACAACATAAGCGAACGAATGTCGCCGTTAACTACGCAAAAGTAACTATATACCCAAGGGCAAAAATACGCGCTAGCTAACACCTAAAAGGCATTCTCACACGAATATTAAGCGATAATTTTTAACAGATTAGGCCCTAAGTTAGCGCTGGGAGTATACTGAAAACCATATTCACTACATAAGCGCTCATGCTCACCATGGGCGGTCATACTGACACAAGTTCCCGCACTCGCATGGTCATCAACAAAGGCCATCACCCGCTCAAGTATTATCTTTGCTAGCCCGTAGGATTGGTATTCGGGTAAGACAATAAAATCTTCAATCATCAAATGCCCGGGCTTGTTGCCATAAACACACGCCGTTGCCAATAGATTAGACTTAGCGGCCCCAGCGCCTGCATGTTCCAATTCAGTCTTGTCACTTAATCGAATAGAGACCCAGAACAATGCCTGTACATCCGCAAGTTCAACGCCAATAGAAGGGAGGCCAACTGTGGCCCGCAGATTAAGTAGTTCATGAAATAACGGTGCAGTTTCAACGAGTTCAAACTTAATAGGCATAATAGTTTTGATATCCATTTGGCATCCCTTCTCCATGGTTGAAATTTCAAGCGATTTAGACGTCAGTCTATAGAGATGATAAAGCCAGCATTTGGCAGTTTGATGACAAGTGCCTCACCAAACAAGACCACTTTCGACTGAGAAGCTGATAATTTACTCAGATCAGCCAATAACATTTAGAAATATAAAATTAACATTTGTACCAAGAAAGAAATAAAAAACTACACCCTAAGTCCTATGCACAGTTACCGATCACCACAAACAACCCTTTTAACTGACGGATAACAGATAAAACAATGTAAAACCAATAAGATAAAAAACATTTTTATAAATCCCTCTTCTCATCTTTTTTGTCAAATTAACGGCATATGACCAGATACTGACAGAAAAACGCCTACGACAATTTAATTTAAAAGCGTCAAAAATCAGCCAATTGACCGAGATTAACATTAGGTTTACATTCGATTTCGGACATCAATGCGGATAGCTCCAAACTCATCAACTCGCTGCACAAGGGTCATCAAAAGAATTAAGGAATGCGTCATGATAGTCTTAATCGGTGGAGAAAAAGGCGGCAGCGGTAAAAGTTGCTTGGCCCAAAATATAGCTGTATTTCTAACCACAGAATGTAGCGCCTCGGTCATTATGGTGGACTGCGATCCCCAGCGCACTACCTCTGATTGGATCCATGCAAGAAACAACAATCCGCAACTTGCCAGCATCAATTGCGTGCAGCTTTACGGTAAGATCCGTAATGACTTACTCAGTCTTGAGCAACACTATGATGTAGTCATAGTCGACTGCGGTGGGCAAGATAACCTAGCGCTACGAGCAACCATGTCTGTCGCCTCTTACATTTTAATGCCCTTAAGACCTAAGCGCCGCGATTTAAAAACCGTATGTCATATGGACGATATCGTCGCGACGTGTAAGATGATTAATCCCAAGTTACGGGCTTCTTTTGTGATCACCCAATGTCCAAGTCTACCCAATCAAGCTAACCGAATTTTGGAGGCCAAAGAAGTCTGTAAAACCTATGATATCCATGTCCTTGACGCGATAACTTACTGTCGCAATGTTTATGATGACAGTGAAGAATCAGGATTATCGGTAATTGAAATCGAGCCCACAGGAAAAGCAGCCGAAGAAATTCGCACTATCGCCTGCGAACTATTCCAAGTCGATTGTGCTGCCAGCTTAGCCAATCTCCTACATCCCGCGATACACGCTCAGGGGGTGAGTCAAATGCATCATCATTTGACCAATCAAACTCAATCCACTCACACGACCACTCAACGAAGGGGGCAAAATGGGACTCAGCGATCTCAAGAAAAACGCTATGTCATCTAGCAGCTTACAGCACTCGCTTTCGTTAGATGAGTTTATTGAGGCGGCAAACTTGTACGCAATGGGACAAAGTCTGAATAAGATAAAAAGCAATCTAGATCATAAAGCAGATGCAACTGTCACAAAAAACACAGGCTCACAGGCAAATCACATCACAACTGACATGGCCCAGAGCCATTCCAATATGTTGAGCTTACACAAACAAAGCCTAGAAACAGACGTATTATTCCCGGCAAAAGTAGAAACTAAAACACACTATCGCAAAGCAACATTTTCCCTCAGTGAAGCGGCTATAACCCATCTTGCTACACTGGCAGAAGAAAGCACTATATCCAAATCAAAGCTGCTCCGACTCTTGATTGAACAACACTTCGACCTACCTATTGCCTTGAGGCAATTACGAGAACAACAACGCCAAAACCGTTAACGATTCACACTACTCCCACCCTTTTCCGGTAACTTAGCTAAGATCGAGTTACCGGCTTTTTGCTCAAAAAGTAAAAAAACACAATAAAAACCATCATAAAATCGCGGCATAAGTTCTGATCCCACCTATCCTTAAATATACATAATGCTGAATTAATGATATTAACTCAGAGTCAATACGTAACATTAAGGTATTATTTTTGTTAAACCGGATCAGATTTATTTTTCTTTGTTTAACCGCAGCGATAATGATGCCTTGTTACGCAGAATTTTCATTGGCACAAATCCCGCCGCTAACAAACAAAACCCCCATCACTTTGGTCGCTGAAAAAGGATTTTGGACTGACTATTTAACCCAAGAAATGTTACCTAAATTCACCGCAAAAACCGGCGTAAAAGTGCAAGTGGTCAGTACTGAATTAGAGGATATGTTTAACTTACAGACCCAGAATTTACTTCAAGGTTCAGGCAAATACGATTTACTCACAATGGAAGCGGGCTGGGCTAAAGAATGGGCTGCCAATGGTTATACAGTGCCCTTAATTGAACTCGCTAAACTTTACGATCCCGATGGCGAAAAGGCCATGGAGAAATACCTAGAACCCTATTACCCATCGCTACTTAACATCTTGTCCTATCAAGGTGAAATCCATGCTATTCCCTATAACAATTATGTTATGGGGAATCATTATCGAGCAGATCTCTTTGATAATAAAACTGAAAAAGCTCACTTTCTGCGTCAGTTTGGCTATCCACTCGCACCAGCAAAAACCTTAACAGAGTTACGAGATCAAGCTCAGTTCTTCACTCGTAAAGCAGGCACTACATTGGCGGATAAAATACTGACTCATGACTTTTACGGTCTAGCGCTAATGTCGGGTGATAAGCCACATATTAACGATGAATTCTCTAGCATGATTTGGAGCTTAGGTGGCACTTGGATGCAGCCCGTCTATAACAGCCAGAAACAGATCTCCCATTTTGAAGTGCCTACCATCAACCATGAAGCCATTGAAGCGGCCAAGCAATATCGCGAATTAATGCCCTATGCCGTTCCCGCTAACGAGCAGTTTGCTTTCAATGAAGCAGCTAATGCTATTGCGACAGGTCAAGCGGCAATGTGGCCTTTTGCCTACAATAATCTGTGGTATAAATCCTTTAAAGTTGAACAGAACATTCTCGGCGCGCGTCTAGCCGTAAGCCAAGTGCCTGGCGGTTATCCCTACAATGGCGCTTATGCCTTTGCCGTTAGCTACGACAGCAAAAACCCTCAAGCAGCCTATTGGCTGCTCAAATATATGGGCACCTATGAGGCACAACATGCCTATGCTATGGGTGGTGGTAATCCTTGTCGTATGGATGTAGTAACAGCCCCAGAATTTAAAGATGAATCTTTAAGAGGCATAGCTGGCGCATTTGAGGCAAGCCACATAGCCAATATGTTTTGGTCTACTAAGGTCTTATCCTTTGGGCATTTCACCAGTACTGCCATGGGACAAATTTACCCTGAACTCAGCCACGCCTGTTTTAGCGCAAGCCGCAGACCCGCTAACAGTGAAGATATTTTCATTAAATTAAGTGCAGAGATAAAACACCTCCAAAATACCTATGGAGAGGTACCTGCTATTGACAAAGAAAATAATGCCAAGCACTAAACCACTGAAAAGTTTGAAACAAAAAATAACCTCAGCCTTCTATATCATAGTGGGCATGGCGCTATTAAATGGTGTTGTCGCCATATTACTGTCACAGCAACTCAAATCAGAAATTGAACACTTAGTCGGGGTAGATGTGGTAAAAGTCACCACTGCGCTGCAACTGGCAAAAAACAGTGAAAAACTACAAATCATTACTGCACGCTTGAATAACTATTATGATGAAAAACAAAGAACTAGCCTGTTAGGTGAACTTTCTACACAATGGGAATTACTTATCAATGACTCACGACTACTGGCCTCAATAGAAACTTCTACTGTCAATAAGCAAGAATTAAATCACGCCTTAGATACTCAACTGTATTACTTACAACAACTGCCATTACTCAACACGTTAACCGATACTGCCTTACAAGCCAATTCACAGGCAGCCAATATTCAAGCCAACTTAACGTCAATGGCGTCGGGATTTAGCGATGAAATGCAAACCCAATTTCAGCATATTAATACGGACTCTGAACGTCAGCTTAAGCTGAGAAACGTTGACCAGATTGCTTTAAATATCAATACCAATCAGCAGCTATCTTTATTTAGTCATCTAGGAGAACACTTATTTACCCAGTTAACTCAAGTGAATATCATCGACAATCTAGTTGAACTAAACCAAACCCAAAGAGATGCTATGCGACTGCTGTTAAGCATGGAGGCTATGCTTGATAGTATCGGTGGCGATAAAAACTTATATTTTAATTTGTTATCACAAATAAAACAGACCATGGTCGGTGAAGACAACCTCTTTGAACTTTCTCGCAAAGCGATTAGAAGCACTCATATCGCCAATGCGCATTTAGAATACCAAGCAGATGCCGCACAAATCGTTGCGACCTATACGCAGGATCTCGTTAACCAAGTTGAAAATGAAATTCAGCAAACAGGCCGCGAACTTAAAAACGATAGCACCGCATTTATCGTATTAATTTTCTGCAGTGGCATCTTATATTGCTTCTTCATCTGGCTCACCAGTTGGCACTTTATCACTAAGGGAATCATCAAGCCTGTCATGGCGACTCGAGATGCAATGAATGCCATTGCCAATGAAAAACTCGACGCCAGAATGCCTGTCACTGATAACTTAGAGCTCCAGCAAATGGTGAGCTCCTTAGAGACATTAAAAAGCTACGCAGCTCAGGTTAAAGGCATGGCCGAAACCGACGGATTAACTGGCTGCTATAATCGCCGCTATTTAGATTTACAACTCCAAAAAGAATTAGAGTATGCAAGGGACCACAACATGCCCCTAGGTATAATTCTGTTTGATATTGATAATTTTAAACAATTTAACGACAGGTATGGTCATGTCGCAGGCGATCAATGTCTTAAGAAAATCGTTAATGCCACCAAATCGATCTTGAAACAACCCACTTACATGCTTGCCCGCTATGGCGGAGAGGAGTTCATGATAGTACTACCATCGAGCAATCTCGAGGAGGCATATCATTTTGCTGAAGTATTACGCAATAAAATCATCAGTTTAAAAATACCACATGAAGACTCCCCCCATGACGGCATACTGACCATCAGCGCTGGTATTACTTGCTGGGAGCGATCACAACCTATGGATACGAATAGCTTAATTAATCAAGCTGATGAAGCTCTCTATCACGCCAAACTAACAGGTCGCAATCGTACAGAGACACGACTAAACCAACCAGTTCGCTATTCCTAACCATAAAATGCGGCGACTGTTCAGTTTCTTTTTTCACCAGAGGATTGAGTTACACTGACTTCACCCCCATTAGTTAATACTAAGTTAATCAGGATAAAATCAGGGAAGTATGCTCGCTATTGTTATCACGCTTATCCTAGGAATTGGCGCAATTACCTGGCTACTGTCGAGTCGTTGGCGCAAGACCTTACATCGTCGACGAGTCACGATGAAACCTTTTCCAAAAGAATGGCGCAGCATTCTCAAAAAAAGACTGCCTTACTTCCATGCTCTACCCGCAGATCTACAACTGCAACTCAAACGGCATATCCAAATTTTCATCGATGAAAAAGTCTTTATCGGCTGCGATAATTTTGAGATCACGGATGAAGTAAGAGTCACAATCGCGGCCCAAGCCTGTCTACTGCTACTCAATCGTAAAACCGACTTTTACCCCAAACTGAAACAGATTTTGGTCTATCCCGATGCCTTTATCGTCAATAATCAACATAAAGACACTAGCGGTATCGTGTGGGAACAACGCAATGTGCTGGCAGGGGAATCATGGGAATACGGTAAAGTTGTGCTCTCATGGAGAAATACTCTAGACGGCGCTGCCGATCCCCATGATGGTAATAATGTCGTAATTCATGAGTTTGCCCATCAGCTCGATCAAGAAGATGGCCAAGCCAATGGCGCACCCATTCTGCAGCATTTTGCCGACTACAGCACTTGGTCTGAAGTGCTAAGTAGAGAATTTACCCAATTACAACACAGTGCAAATTTTGGCACGCCCTCATTATTTAATTATTATGGTGCGACTAATCCCGCTGAGTTTTTTGCCGTCATCACCGAAGTCTTTTTTGAGAAACCAGAGGATTTTTACCAACAACACCCAGACTTGTATAGAGAACTGAGCCGCTTTTATCAACTCGATCCGATAAACTGGCATTAACCCATAAAAGTAGAGGCACGCAAAATGCTCAAAGACACTCATGCATTCTCAGTTAAAGGTTCCAATATTCATCGCGCTACCTTGGGGTTACTGCTCAGCGCGTTAATGCTTGGCGGCCTTAATGTAAGCGTACAGGCACAGGACTCGCTAACACAAAGCACTCAAACGACTTCGAATCCTGATCAACAAGCGGCGGCTCACGTATTAGATTTACTCAACCAATATTCAAGCGATGCCAATTGGGATAAATACTTTGCCCTGTACCGAAAAGACGGCATTTTTATTGGCACGGATGCGAGTGAGCGCTGGGGAATGGCGGAATTTGAACGTTACTCCCGCCCCACAAAAGGTTGGCGCTATGATTTAACTGAGCGTCATTTAATCCAACACGGCAATGTCATATTGTTTGACGAGTTATTAAATAGTCCAGCCTATGGCGTCAGTCGAGGAACAGGCACTTTAATCAAAACCAATGGCAACTGGGAAATAGCGCAATACCATTTAAGCTTTCCCATTCCTAATGAGGTAGCCAATCAAATAACTGCCGAGATTAAAGCCGTAAACAAACAATAGCGCAGCACTCCCCAAAATACGGTTTGAAAGAGTGCAATTTCGAAAGAATACAGCTTGAAATTAAATTATTAAAAAAAACAATTTATTAAGTTATACCACTATCTCAGAGACACAGTAAAACACACATTAGCTAATTGGGAGAAGTGGATGAAACTTTGAAAATCCACGTCTTCAAATGCCCTTTCCGAAGGGCCCCTATCCGCGTAATAAAACCCGATCACTTTACTATCGACTAATAATGGCGCCAATAAAAAGCCTTGACGTGACACATGTCGCGCTTGTAATTCTTTACACTGCTCTTGCCATTTCTTAGAGCTAGGATCATCTACCCAAAGCGGTAACTTATGCTCCATCGCTTGGTAAAATAATCCCCGCCTATCGCTCAAATCGATAATAAACTCTTGCTTAATTGCATCTGCATCACGACCTAATATCACTCTAGGTTGAAGTTGTTTACGGCTTGGCGACAATAACAGCACGCCGCACCGATCAACGCCAACGCCCTCAAGCATACCTTCGAGAACCGTTTGCATGATTTGGTTAAAATCGGCTTTATTAATGGCGAAGCCTGTTAATTCTCGTAGCTTAGCTAACTGAATATTCAAGTTAACTTGATAGACAGGCATATCTAACGGAATGGGAAGTGGAACAGGTTTAACTGTGACCATACGCTTAGGATCTGGTAGATAGTCTAGCAACACCTTAGCACCATATACTTCAGCTAACTTATGGGTCGCATTTGCACAGCGTTGCATCCGCACCATAAACTCATTTTCTTCTAGTCCAGTAAAACTCGCCGCTTGCGTGATACGTTTCCCTAATTCCTGCTTATCAAGATTAGGTTGAGATAAAATATCGCAGAGCTTATCCGCAATAAAAATAGACCGAATTTCAGGTCTTTGGTCTTCAGGATTATTAACTGCATGGACCAACAGTTCTCCCAATCCCCAATTGCGGGCAATACTTTGAGTTAATAGTGAAAAAGAAGTGCCGAGGGCTTCGCGGGTTATACTTCGTTCCTCTGCTGGCGTTGCACATTCACGTAGTTTTAGATCTAACTCTTCGGTGAACTCACCACCAATACTCCAAAAAGCGCTCTCACCTATGTGATACAGTAAAGAGGCTATAAAAGCTTCTTCCTGCATTTCTTCGTCATAATGGCTCAACATCATCCGTGCAATCATGGCGGCTTGAAATGCTTTAGCCATCAACTTTATTAATCTTTGATATACGTTAGGTGCCAAATTTTTACTCTCTAACAAGCTTGAGAGTAACTTGGCTGTGATACAGATATTTCGCACCGCATCGAAACCAAGCACTATAGCCGCTCGGCTGACAGTGGAGATTTGGCTACTACCTTTATGGTAAATAGCGCTATTAGCAACTCGAAGAATACGAGAGGTTAAGGCGTTATCGTGCATCACGCTACGCCCGAGTAATGCGAGAGAGGAAACGTCATCCTTGGCGAGCTTTTCTAGCGATTTAACAGTCGAACACAGTGCTGGCATTTCCAATTCACTGATCCGATTTGTCCAATAATCGACCCCTTTATTAGTATTGTTATTAGGTTTCAACCTAAAGTTACCTTAGCGATATAATCTTGTTGTTTTTAGTATAGATAAACACAAACATTTCGCCTGTTGTCTAAAGCTTGTTTTAGAAAATCATTCATTAATTGCTTAATAATTCAACATTAAGCAATATCTGCCTATAAAAATGCCCAAGACAAAGCTCGGGCATTTCAGTAAAACCGGAAATCAATCCACACTTAGGCTTTGAGGTACTGCTTAACAACACGCAACACTTTATCTATGTCCTGACGGCTGACATCTTTATGAGTCACAAGCCGAAGCGTACGCCCTGGGCTTATCAGGATGCCTTCCGCTCGACAGTGTTTAGCCAATAAGTTCGCATCAATATGGGGTGCTAATGTAGCAAATAACATATTAGTTTGTACTGCGGCTAAATTGACCTCGAACTCACTGAATTCTGCCAACTGCCGAGCTAAGTACGCTGCATTGTCATGATCTTCACTCAGCCGTTGTACTTGATCAGTTAAAGCAAGCTTACCCGCAGCGGCAAGTATCCCAGCTTGACGCATGCCACCACCAAGCATTTTACGCCAACGAATGGCTTTCTTAATCAAGCGTTCATCACCTAAGAGTAATGAGCCGACTGGCGCACATAATCCTTTGGATAAACAAATCGACACTGAATCAAAGTGCGCCGTGATATCACTTATTGCAATATTCTGCGCAACCGCAGCATTGGCAACTCGCGCACCATCTAAATGAATTTTTAATCCGCGATTAAAGGCTAATGCCTGCGCGTCCGCCAAATAGCTTTGCGGGAGAACCTTACCGCCAATCGTATTCTCTAAACTAAGCAAACGAGTACGAGCAAAATGGATATCATCAGGCTTAATTGCGGCTTCAATGTCAGCTAATGCAATTGTGCCATCTAATTGATTCATTAAAGGTTGAGGTTGAATGCTGCCTAGGACAGCGGCGCCGCCGCCCTCGAACTTATAATTGTGAGCCTGCTGACCGCACAGGTACTCATCTCCACGATCACAATGGGCCATCAAAGCCAATAAATTTGCTTGAGTACCCGAACAGGTAAATAATGCACTTTCAAAGCCAAACATCTCCGCAGCCATATCCTGCAAACTATTTATCGTAGGGTCATCACCGTAAACATCATCACCCACTTCGGCTCTGGACATGGCTAACCGCATGGCTGCTGTTGGCTGGGTAACAGTATCACTGCGTAAATCTATCATCTTGTCCTCAACTTAAAGTTTGGTTGGCGCATAATGGGCTCAAGACTCTAGCGCTAAAGGCTTATTTTGTATAGTTTATCGTCATACTTGTCGACAAATTTACCGATGTAGAACCTCGCATATACTTGAAGCAAGTATCGACATACTGACATCTACTAATAAAAACATAAATATACTCAAGATCTTGCCGATATCTATCTGTCGATGTATGGACGCTTGTACGCGTTTAGCTTGGCGAAAAGAGTCTTACTCGTTAGAATGCCACACTAAGATGGTCATGCTACAACAATGCGATCGCTTTAGTAATTTTGACTAATACTTATCGTTCAATAGGTGATTTGTAGTGAAAAACTCCCAATCTCGATGGATTCAGCTAGCGCTTTTGCTATTAAGTTTAAGCCTAACATCACAGGTATTTGCTTGGTCTGACACTGACCGAGATGGAGTGCCAGATATCAAAGATGCCTGTCCTAACACAGAGCCAAATACACCTGTTATGGCTAATGGTTGTGTGGAAGAAGCCGCTGTGGAAATGACTGCATCACCAGTTTGCGATATGAGTCATTCAAATGCTGAGTTAAACACAGATTGTCATAATATTTCTGCAGCTATGGTGTATTTTGAATTTGCCATTGCCGAGGTTGACTTTTCTCAATGGAAAACTTTAGCCTTAGTAAAAGCATTCTTAGAAACAAATGATGCTGAATTAACCTTAGTAGGCCACACAGATATCGTTGGTACACCAGAGTTTAATTATCAACTATCACTTCAACGGGCTCAAAATGTAAAACGTATTTTGGTTGAAGATTATGGCTTTAATCCAAATCGCTTTACCGTAATAGGTAAAGGTATATCTGAACCTGTAGCGGACAACCGTTCTAGCGAAGGGCGCAGTTTAAATCGGCGAGTAGAATTTATCGTCAATAATAAATAGTTTTTGTTAGCGTATATTTAGGGAGTTATTCAATGGAAAACCTCGAAGGTTTATTAAAGCAAGCACCAGATCTGATTGTGACTTATGGCTTAAAAACATTATTCGCCATTATCATCTTCTTTGTTGGTAAATACTTTGCAGGCGTAGCGCAGAAGCTTGTTCGTAAATTACTTAACAGCCGTAAAGTTGATCCGACAGTCGTTTCATTTGTCGCAAACCTCGCTTGGGCAGTGGTATTTGTTTTCGCGGTTATTGCTACGTTAGGCCAAATTGGCGTACAAACCGCATCACTGGTAGCCGTTATCGGTGCTGCAGGTTTAGCAATAGGCTTAGCGCTACAAGGTTCTCTGTCTAATTTTGCATCGGGTGTATTAATGGTGTTATTCCGCCCTTGCCGCGTAGGTGACTATATTGAAGCTGCAGGTATCGCCGGCACTGTTGATGAAATAACCATATTCTCAACCAAGCTTCGCACTCCTGATAATAAAGTTATCGTAGCGCCAAACTCATCTATCATGAATGGCACTATCACTAACTACTCAGCGATGGATAGTCGCCGTATCGATTTAGTGATTGGTGTATCTTATTCCGCTGATATCGCACTCACTAAAAAAGTATTGACCGATATTTTAGATAACAACCAGTATGTGTTAAAAGATCCAGCATATACAGTTGGACTTTCTGAATTGGCTAGCTCTTCAATCAATTTCGTGGTTCGTCCTTGGGTAAAAACATCTGATTATTGGACTGCACGTTTCCAACTGCTTGAGCAAATAAAAAATGCATTAGACGCTGCAGATATCGGTATTCCATTCCCACAAATGGATATCCATGTCAAAGAATTACCGCTAAGCAAATAACAATTAATGGATAAAAAAGGTCGGTAATTACCGACCTTTTTTTATGGTTCTACGCATCATTTTAGCGTACCTTAATGGACAGATATTAGCGAAGGCACAGATATTCATGTGTGAGGAAATCCAATGCAAAAATATGTTTCATTTTTAGCCGCAAGCTGTATTTATAGCCTAGTACTGATGAGTCCCAATACACTCGCCAGTGAGAAAACACAGGTTTTAATGGGTGAAAAAACAGTCACCTTAGAAGGGAAAAGACCAAAATTGTCGCAAATGGCGCCGGGGTTTAAAGTCGTTGATGAGCATTTCACGCCAGTGATGCTAAGTGATTTTAAGGGTAAAACTGTACTGATAAGTGCCGTGCCAAGCCTAGATACAGGTGTTTGCGCACTGCAGACGAAGCGCTTCAACAGCGAAGTTGGCCATTTTTCCGATGACGTCATCATGCTAACGATCAGTACCGATTTACCCTTCGCACAAAAGCGTTTCTGTAAAGTGGAAAACGTAGATAAAATCAAAGTGCTATCAGATAGCGTGTGGCGTGATTTTGGTGAAAAGTATGGTTTGTTAATTCAAGATTATGGCTTGCTGGCTAGAGCCATTTTCATCATAGATGCAGAAGGTAAGCTCCAATACCAAGAGTTAGTACCAAACATCACAGAGCATCCTAACTATGATGCTGCCCTTGAAGCCTTGAAAACCCTTCAAGCCCAGCAGTAATTCACCGCTAAAAAACAGGGCAGCCTTAGCTGCCCTTTTGTTTAACGGTTCTATTTCTACGATTTGGTTTTACGATTTAATGTGTATGCTGATCGCCACTGGATTGGTAGTCAAAGGTTGGCATAGACCAATGATATCGCAGCGCCAACATCCGTAAGCTAAAACCAACGCTTAAACAAATAACCAGATTAATCCATTCCGTTAACTGATAGGCTTTTAAGACGATATACAAGCCTGCCGTCAGTAGTGAAATCACCGCATAGAGTTCTTTCTTAAAAATCAAAGGCACTTGGTTACACAGAATATCGCGGATAACGCCACCAAAGACACCTGTGACCAATCCCATGACTACGGCAATTGTTGGGCTAAATCCCAGCATTAACGTCTTTTGTGCGCCCACAATGGAGAATACGGCTAAGCCTAAAGCATCAATAGCCAAAAATAACTTAGACAGATAACGCATCACAGGGGCGATAGCGACAGTGAGCAAAGAAGCGAATGCAATCGCAATAAGGTAATGCACATGCTCAACCCAAATTAAGGGGTAATTTCCGAGCATCATATCCCTTAGTGTGCCGCCACCAATTGCCGTTGCGCAGCCAATGATCACCACACCAAACAAATCCATCTGCTTGCGGCCAGCCGCCAGAGCGCCCGTCATCGCCTCGGCAATAATCCCAATCAGCCAAAGTAATCCAATAATCTGCGTCTCATGCATCTTTGCTACTACCAACAACTCAAAGAATTGATTCTGCCTGATAACCTCTCAGTTCTATAATGATTTTATTTTGAATTCATCATTAGAAAAATTAATTCATCATCCTATTAATAATCTGATGCAGATTCCTATAATTTTATTAAGTTATAGGATAAATATTATACAAAATAGTCAGTTATAAAAATGTTACCTTCACATTGTCATCTATGAAAATAGAATTTTTAATAAGTATTAATAACGTAAATCCAATCAGATGATAAATAACTGCAGATCATCTAATCGAATGGGCAAAACGCATAAAAATCAGCCACAAAAAAGCGGCCCTCAGGCCGCTTAATTTTTATTCAAACTGAGTCAGGACTACTTAGTGTCAGGCTTAGGGGGATAATTTGCCATCACACTGCCCACAGCTTGATTGATGATCTGTACTCTTTCTTCTGGGGTATTTTTGTCGCGAATGGTATCGGCAACAGAACCACGCCAGATCAGTTTAGTGGTTTTATTATCAACCAAATCAATAATCAGGGTGCCGACTTCATATTCTCTTACTGTGGTTTGGGTCTGCATATTGCCGCCCCAACCCCATCCTGGACCATAGTATGGGTTGTAGCCAAAATTACTATTGAAGGTATCAACATTAATCTTCTTATCAACTTTGGTCAGATAATTAACAAGTACATCAGCATCTTTTGCATCAACTAATGTCATCCCCTTACTCGCTAACTGGCTATTCACCGCTTCTCTGACCCGTTGATCCATCAAGCCATCTAGATGATATCCGGCAGAATCCGTTTTCTGAGCAACCCAAGCATAGGTTTTATATTGGGTAAAATTTGCGCTAGGGTCAAAATCCCAACCAGACTTCATCGAACTACAGGCACTGAGTGCCAACACAGCTAATGCTACAAAAATATTTTTCATCTTAATTTCCTCAGATGTTCGACCCGAACAAAGACAAGTATCAGAGATATGAATTTAGCTTACAGAGCAATAGCCTAATCTACAACTCAATTGATTAAAAAGCAGCATCTCATTCAGCTTGACTTCAGCAAAGTCAAAGATGATAATGATTATCAATTGAGATTTAGGGGAGGTATTGAAATGTACTGGTTTATTAGCGCATTTATGGTTGCATCTGCCATTTTTTTCCTTGCACCAGAAAAAATTTCTCTCGAAGCGAATAACGCCAAAATAAAACGTCACTTGCCTACCAGTTTACTGATATTACCCCTCCTAGTCCTTGGCTGGTTGGTTATTGATACCATTGCTAATGGCACTAACTATGCCACAGTCGCCGCATTTGGTTTTGTAACTACCGCCTGCTTAATTGCGTTACCTAAGCTGCATAAATTTATTATGCCCAGCGCCTTACTGACTGCAGTAGCGCTGATCGTCATGGTCTTTATGCGCATAAATTAAAACGGCTGATAACGCTCCCTTTTTCAAAAATATGCTTACTTCCCTGCAAAGAGTTAGCATTTTGTTCAGACCACTTAAGGATAATCCTCAAGTGGTCTTTTTTTACCTCCCAGAACCCCTGCAAATTTGATAAACTGAACGGGTATAAGTCATCTTTTAACACCAATGAATGAAATCTATGAAAGCAGATCCTAATGTATCCTTAGTGTACAGCACCGACAAAGGCCGTATAAATGCAGAGCCCGTCACTAAAGTGATTCCTGAATCCGACGGTATAGTCAGGATCCATAGAGACAGTAAGGGCCGCAAAGGCAAAGGCGTTTCGATTATCTCAGGCCTAGGTCTCGATGAAGCAGCGTTAAAAGCAATGGCACAAGCCCTTAAGAAACAATGTGGTTGTGGTGGTACGGTTAAAGATTTCACTATTGAGGTCCAAACGGACAACCGTGAGCAATTAAAGCTATTACTTGAGAAACAAAACTACAAAGTTAAATTAG
Organism: Shewanella sp. S23-S33; assembly: GCF_043359565.1. NCBI lineage: Bacteria > Pseudomonadati > Pseudomonadota > Gammaproteobacteria > Alteromonadales > Shewanellaceae > Shewanella > Shewanella sp. S23-S33. The sequence continues at coordinate 52,407 of NZ_JBHFFD010000024.1, forward strand.
CTGGCGGTTAATCTCGCCCGACTTAGCAATAATATAGCAGCAAGCTAGATCAACTTAGCCACATCAAACGGAGTAGTTTAATGGAGAGTTTGCAGAACCATTTCTTAATTGCCATGCCCTCACTACACGGCACGTTTTTTGAACGCTCAGTCATTTATATCTGTGAACATGATACCAAAGGCGCCATGGGACTGGTGATCAATAAACCGCTCGGTATCGAAGTTAATTCGCTATTAGAACAAATGGATTTGCCAGCAGAGCAAGTCTCCGCGGATTTAGTGCTCAATACCAATGTCATGATGGGCGGCCCCGTCTCCCAAGATCGCGGCTTTGTGCTGCATACCTCTCAGCCTTATTGGGCCAATAGCACAGATCTGGGTTGTGGTTTAATGCTAACCACTTCCCGTGATGTGTTAACCGCGATTGGAAGCAATAGATCGCCCGAGAAGTTCCTCGTCGCATTAGGTTATGCAGGGTGGAGTAAAGATCAGCTCGAACAAGAGCTTGCCGATAATTCTTGGCTCACTATTCCAGCAACGAATGCGCTCTTGTTTGACATTAAACACGAAAACCGTTGGCCACAGGCCAGCCGTGCTCTCGGATTTGATGCTTGGCAAGTTTCAGCTCAAGCGGGTCACGCTTAAGCCTATTTATTAATATAAGTCCGCACACTATGAATTCGAAAACCGTATTAGGCTTTGATTTTGGCACTAAAAGCATTGGTGTAGCTATAGGCCAAGAAATCACCGCCAGCGCCACACCATTATTGTCACTCAAAGCCGTCGATGGTATCCCAAATTGGGATCAGATAGGCGATTTAATCAAAGAGTGGCAACCCGACTTAGTCGTCGTTGGTCTGCCCTTAAACATGGATGGTACAGAGCAAGATATGACCCACAGGGCGCGTAAATTTGCTAATCGCATCAATGCTAAGTTCAAAGTCAAAATTGCCACTCAAGATGAGCGATTAACTACCACTGATGCTAAGGCAAGATTATTCGAATTGGGCGGGTTTAAGGCACTGACCAAAGGTCAAGTCGATGCGGTGTCTGCAGTCCTTATCATCGAAAGCTACTTCGAAAATAACTTCAGCAAGTAATGCCACAATAAATAAAACTACAAAAAAAAGAAAAGGATAAGTTGCCTTATCCTTTTAGTTTGATGTTTAACCCGATAAATTACCAGATCAAAAATGTGGCTTCACTAAGTTGGCCATCATAGTAATGTGTGCATCATCATCGTTTAGTGCAGCGATGTAACGGAACTTCTCACCACCCGCCTCGGCAAAGAGATGACCATTCTCACCAACAATTTCTTCCAGCGTTTCTAAACAATCGGCGCTAAAAGCTGGGCAGACGATAGCAATATCACGCACGCCTTGTTGCGGCAACGCTTTCAAAGTCGCATCGGTATAAGGTTGTAGCCATTTGGCTTTACCGAAACGCGATTGGAAAGTCATGACAAACTCATCTTTACCTAACCCAAGCTTTTCGGTGACAAGTCGAGTCGTTTTCATACAGAAGCAGTAATAAGGATCGCCTAAATGCAAATTACGCTCAGGCATACCATGGTAAGACAACACCAATTTTTGCGGTTTACCATGGGCTTCAAAATCAGCCGTGATCGAATTAGCTAACGCGTTAATAAAGTCAGCATTGTCATGATAAGTATTAATAAAATGCAGTGCTGGAATATAGCGCCACTTGGACAACTCAGCCGCAATCGCATCAAATGCAGAACCTGTGGTTGGCGCCGCATATTGGGGATACAGAGGTAACACCACGATTTTATCTATGCCATTTTGATGCATAGTCTGCAAGGTGCTAGCAACCGACGGATTACCGTAACGCATGGCTAAATGCACAGAAACATCATAGTTATCAGCTTTAAGTTTATCCGCTAACTTCGCCGTTTGACGCAAACTAATGTCCATCAACGGAGAACCTGCCGCTGTCCATACCTTCTGGTATAACGCCGCCGATTTTGCTGGGCGTACCCGCAAAATAATCCCGTGTAAAATAATCATCCATACTAATTTAGGAATTTCGACGACTCGGGGATCCGCTAAAAACTCTGCAAGATAACGTCTAACAGCAGATGCAGTGGGTTCATCTGGAGTACCTAAATTCAACAACAACACGCCTACTTTGCCGCGCTGCCCGTGTCCAACTTCTTTGGATAAGCCTGAAAATTTAGCCAAAACAGCCTCTTAATTAATAAATATTCGTAAGATTAAAGTACAGATTCTATCGCTTGCTTAAGCTCTTCACTATCTGGCTTCACTTTAGAATTGAACTGTTGCACAACCGCACCATCACCGCTGACAACATACTTATAAAAATTCCACTTAGGCGCACCAGTTTTTTCAGCTAAGTATTTGAAGACACTATTAGCGTCACTACCACGTACTGGCGATGTTGACAGCATAGTAAAGGTGACACCGTAATTGATGTAACACACCTTAGCCGTATCTTTCTCATCATTTTCTTCTTGGAAAAAATCATCCGATGGGAAACCAATGACCACTAAGCCTTTATCTTTGTAGTTTTCATGCAATGTTTCGAGCGCTTTAAACTGCGGGGTGTAACCACAGTTACTGGCCGTGTTAACAATCAACACTGGTTTTCCCTGAGTCAATTCACACAGATTAACCGTCTCTTCAGAATGTAATTTTCGTACTTCAAGGTTCAGATACTCGGGACAAGTGGCCGCCATAGCGCCAACACTCGTCAAGCTCGCTGTCATAGCGAATATCATAGGTAATTTTTTCATTGCTTTCTCCTTTACCAGTACATTACGTAAACGCACTAGGTAAAGATCATATTGAATTAAAAAATAAAAGCTATGGATAATGGCAACATAGCGATGAAGTAGAACCGATTGAGCTGAACGAAAATCTAATACACAAACAAAAAGCAGCCCATAAAGAGCTGCCTAACCCAGAACCGGACTATCACGCTAGTCCATGTCTAAGGTGACACCTTCCATAAAACCTGAGCCCGTGGATTCTTTATTCTGCAATTTAATCATCAAACGTAAATCGTTTGGTGAATCAGCATGGTGCAGCGCATCGGCGTAACTAATCTCGCCATCGACATAAAGTTTCAGCAAGGCCTGATCGAACGTCTGCATGCCCTGCTCGTTGGATTTTGCCATGGTTTCTTTGAGCAAATGCAGCTCGTTCTTCGCAATTAAACTCGCCACCCTTGGGGTGTTAATCAATACTTCAATCGCGGCGCGACGCCCTGTGCCATCGACTTTCGGTATCAATTGCTGCGCCACAATACCGCGTAAATTCAATGATAAATCGAACAATAACTGTTGATGCTTACTCTCAGGCACGAGATGCATAATCCGGTCTAACGCTTGGTTGGCGTTGTTGGCATGCAAGGTTGCCATACAAAGGTGACCCGTTTCTGCAAATGACAGCGCAAACTCCATCGTCTCTTGGGTACGAATTTCACCAATCAAGATCACATCGGGAGCTTGGCGAAGGGAGCTTTTTAGCGCCGCATCAAAAGACTCAGTATCTATACCCACTTCTCGCTGAGTGATTATGCTTTTTCTGTGGTCATGAACGAATTCAACCGGATCTTCAATAGTCAAAATATGCCCACGAGCATGACCATTGCGATAACCCACCAAGGCCGCCAAAGACGTTGACTTACCCGTTCCCGTTCCGCCTACCATAATGATGAGGCCACGTTTGCTCATCACCAGATCTTTTAGAATAGGCGGCAATTTTAAATCATCGACATCAGGGATTTTAGTCTCAATACGGCGCATCACGCAGCCAGGCGATTCACGCTGCCAAAAAGCGCTCACCCGAAAACGACCTAAATCCTTTGCCGCAAAAGCGAAGTTACACTCACGAGTGGAATGAAACTCTTGCTTCTGAGCCTCAGTCATTAACGACTCAACAAAATCCAGGGATTGTGCTGGTGTAAACGCACTTTCTGCCAAGGGACGCAATTCACCGTCAATCTTGGCACTCGGCGGAAAACCCGCAGTGATGAACAAGTCGGAGGCTTTGCGTTCCACTATCACTTTTAAAAACGGACGAACATCCATCATAAATCCTTAAAATGTCGCTTGTTTATTCGAACTTTTCGCCATTGCATCTTCACGAGTGATAAGACCGCGATTGACTAAGTTCTGTAAACATTGCTCTAAGGTCTGCATTCCATGGGCCATACCTGTTTGAATTGCCGAATACATCTGCGCCACTTTGTCTTCACGAATTAAGTTGCGAATAGCGGGCGTGCCCATCATGATTTCATGGGCGGCGACACGGCCTCCTCCCACCTTTTTAATCAGGGTTTGCGAAATAACCGCTTGCAGCGATTCAGACAACATAGTGCGCACCATGTCTTTTTCACCAGCAGGGAATACGTCGACCACACGGTCAATCGTTTTCGCGGCAGAAGTAGTATGCAAGGTACCAAACACTAAGTGGCCTGTTTCAGCGGCGGTCATAGCCAAACGGATGGTCTCAAGGTCACGCATCTCACCGACTAAAATCACGTCTGGGTCTTCACGCAGTGCGCTTCTAAGCGCCGCATTAAAGCTGTGGGTATGGCGGTGAACTTCACGTTGGTTAATCAAACATTGCTTATTTTGGTGAACGAATTCGATAGGATCTTCAATGGTTAAGATATGATCATGTCGATTTTCATTCACGTAATCCACCATAGCGGCAAGTGTGGTACTCTTACCCGACCCCGTAGGTCCAGTCACTAGCACCAACCCGCGAGGGAAACTGGCAATTTTTTTAAAAATTTCCGGCGCACCTAATTGCTCAAGTGACAAAATGTCACTTGGAATGGTACGAAACACAGCCGCTGCACCACGGGATTGATTGAATGCGTTAACACGAAAGCGTGCAAGATTAGGGACTTCGAACGAGAAATCGATTTCTAAATGTTCTTCGTAGTCCTTGCGCTGCTTATCATTCATTATGTCGTACACTAAACTGTGTACACCTTGATGATCGAGCGCGGGCAGGTTAATTTTTCTCACTTCACCGTCAACACGGATCATGGGAGATATCCCTGCAGAAAGGTGTAGATCCGAGGCTTTGTGTTTTACACTAAATGCCAATAACTCAGTGATTTCCATCGTTTGGGATATCCTTGCAACTAGATAATTACATCATGACAACAATAGCAGACAGACTCGCAATCGCCCAGCGCAGGATCACACAAGCAGCGCAAAAATGTGTCCGCCACCCCAGCAGTATTCGCTTACTTGCCGTCAGCAAGACTAAACCTATTGAAGACATTATAGCAGCCTACCAAGCGGGTCAGCGTTGCTTTGGCGAAAACTATGTCCAAGAAGGCGCTGAAAAAATTACTGCGCTCAAGGGGGATTACCCGGACATAGAGTGGCATTTTATCGGCCCACTCCAATCCAATAAAACCAGCATAGTAGCCCAGCATTTCGATTGGATGCATACCCTCTCACGCGACAAAATTGCCCTACGTCTCAATGAGCAACGTCCGGCCGAATTGGCGCCATTAAACGTCTGTATTCAAATTAATATCAGTGCTGAAGACACAAAATCTGGCATAGATGCGGCTCAAATGCTGCCACTGGCCGAACTGATAACTCAGCTACCTAACTTAGCACTGAGGGGCCTAATGGCAATTCCAACGGCAACCGCGGATACAGAGTTACAGCTTAAAGAGTTTTCCATGTTAAACAATCTATTTCAAGAACTTAAATCGCATTATCCCGCAGTAGATACGCTTTCAATGGGGATGAGTAATGACCTAGATACAGCGATTAGCTGCGGTTCAACTATGGTGCGTATTGGCAGTGCCATTTTTGGTGAGCGCAATTACGCTGCGTAAAATCCACTTTAGGCATTTAGTTAGAAGTCAGTTTAACCTTGTTTTTAGCTCTTTATACCCAAATACTGTATTTAAGAACACCGAACATTAACGATTTAAGAGCAATTAGCGAGAGTCGATAATCAGGCTCAGTCATTCAAATGACTAACCGTTTTATCATCTTAATTTAAGGTGAAGATGTTACAAGTCAACGGTTAACACACTGAAGAGAATCAAATGGATCAACAGAAAATCTGCTTTATCGGTGCCGGCAATATGACGCGCAGCATCATCAGTGGCTTAGTCAATAGCGGCTATCCAGCTCAACTCATCCAAGCGACTAATCCCAGCCAAGGTAAACTCGATGCACTAAAAGACGATTTTGGGATTTTGGTTTCTCAGGATAATTTGGCAGCGGCGCAAGCTGCCGATGTCATAGTACTTTCAGTAAAACCACAATTGATGCAACAAGTTTGTGAAGCATTACAGACAGTCGAGCTGTCGAATAAGTTAGTCATCACTATCGCTGCGGGCATTAAATCAAAGCGATATACCGACTATCTGGCACAAGACATCAAGCTTATCCGCGCCATGCCAAATACGCCGATGCAAATTAGTGTGGGTATGACTGGCCTCTATGCGCCTCAAAGCATTACTACCGAGCAGAAAGCCATTTGCGATCGTTTGATGTCAAGCGGCGGCGAAATAGTGTGGGTAAATGAAGAGTCAGATTTAGATCAAGTGATTGCATTATCGGGCAGTTCACCGGCTTATTTCTTTTTGCTAATGGAGTCTATGATAGATGCAGGCAAAGAAATGGGAATGGATGAAACAAAAGCCAGAAGTTTAGTGCAGCAAGCCGCGCTTGGCGCTGCTATGATGGCAAAGCAAAACCCACAACTGACCTTAGGTAATTTAAGGGAGAATGTTACTTCAAAGGGCGGCACCACCGCACAGGCGCTGGCGACATTTGAAGCTGCGGATATGCGCGGCTTAGTAAAAAAAGCCATGGAAAACTGTATTAATCGTGCAGAAGAAATGGCTAAAACATTTTGATCCACTAACACGTTTTTATATCGAACTTTAATAGGTAGAAATCTCGATGAATGCATTTACCTTTTTAATCACCACTCTATTCGATCTCTATTTGATGGTGGTGATTTTGCGGATTTGGTTACAACTGGCAAGGGCTGATTTTTACAATCCTTTTAGCCAATTTATTGTTAAAGCAACCCACCCGCTCATCGCACCAATGCGCCGTATTTTGCCTTCCTTAGGGCGATTTGATACCGCATCTTTCGTCCTCGCATTATTGGTTGTGATAGCCAAGCTGCTACTAATTAGCCTCATTGCGGGCGGTGGTATAGACATACTGTTATTTTTGCTGTTTGCCGTTGTATCTGTGGTCAAAAAAGCAGGGGTACTGCTGTTTTGGATGCTATTAATACGCGCAATCTTAAGCTGGTTTAACCAAGGCTATAATCCAATTGTAATGATCATGGTTCAGTTAACTGAACCCGTATTAGCACCAATACGTCGTATCATACCGCCAATTGGTGGTTTAGATTTATCCGTAATGCTGGTCATTATTGGTATGAATTTCCTCAATATGTTACTTGCTCAATATATCCCTTATTGGGCAGTGATCTAATGAGTGCAGTGACTTTGCAGCAAGGTGACTTGCTGCTCAATCTCTACATTCAGCCTAAGGCTAGCCGAGATCAAATTGTAGGATTGCACGGTGATGAGCTAAAAGTAGCCATCACCGCGCCGCCTATTGATGGCAAAGCGAATGCCCATTTAAGCAAGTACTTAGCAAAAGCTTTTAAAGTGCCAAAGAGCGATATTCACATAGTAAAAGGTGAACTTGGCCGACATAAACAAATCCGCATTATTGACCCTAAGATCATCCCAAGTGTCATTACTGAACTGATGGGGCAAGATAGTGAAAGGTAATTCATCTGAAAGATCAATCAGTTAAAGAATCGTACAACTGAAAACGAATTAATCCTTTGAAAGCGATTAATTTATTGAAAAAAATAGTCACAGCGGCCCTATAATCCAACATTCCCTAATATGAGGTATCCCATCATGTTCCGTAATCTTCTCGCTGTATTAGCCCTCACGGCTAGCCTTTGCGGTGTTGCAAATGCCGAGCAAAAAGAAACTGTCGGCAATTTTGATATTCATTACATGGCACTTGGCAGTACATTTTTAACGCCTAGCATAGCCAAATCCTATGGCATTAAGCGCAGTAGCTACACTGGCATCATCAATATTGCCGTATTAGATATTAGCGAAGCGAATAAGCCCGCAGTACCCGTTGAAATTACTGGAGTTGCTAATAATTTGTTAGATGCGCGAATCAATCTAACGTTTAAAGAGATCCGAGAAGGTGATGCGATTTATTACATTGCCGAAGTGCCCTACCGCGATGATCAGGAAATCAACTTCAATATCGCAATTAAATATGGCAATCAACTGAACACGAACTTACAGTTCAAGCAAAAATTCTACGTTGAATAAACCTATTTTATACCTTTGTTGGTGTTGCTTTCCTGTAGCGCCAACCCCTTTCCCTGTCCTTTACTATTGAGCTTGGGTATCATAGTGCCAACGCACGTCGCCCCATTTATGATAGGTATTCCATGCAACAAATCGTCCTCGCCAGCGGTAATAAAGGCAAACTCGCCGAATTCGATCAAATGCTCGCAAGCTACGGTGTCACTGTACTGCCGCAGAGCCAGTTTAATGTCAGCGAAGTAGCAGAAACAGGTACCACTTTTGTAGAGAATGCCATTATCAAAGCAAGGCATGCCGCCGAAATCACCGGACTTGCGGCCATTGCCGATGATTCGGGTTTAGAAGTGGATTTACTCCAAGGCGCTCCAGGCATTTATTCAGCACGTTACGCGGGCGAAAATGCCAAAGATCAAGACAACGTATTGAAACTACTTGAGACATTAAAAGACCAGCCAGCACCTCGCGGGGCAAGATTCCAATGCGTACTGGTATATATGCGCCATGCAAAAGACCCGACCCCGATTATTTGCCAAGCCTCATGGGAAGGCCAAATCGACTTTAGCCAACGCGGTGCCAATGGCCATGGTTACGATCCGATTTTTATCCCTGAAAATTATCAATGTAGCGCGGCAGAGCTGAGCAGCAACGAGAAAAATGCCTTAAGTCATCGTGGTAAAGCCCTAGTGCAACTTATCGCCGCCATGCAAGCCCAAGGCGTGTTAACTGGCGGGAATGCACAATAATGTCGTCAACTGCCGTGACTACTGCGATGAAGCTCGAACTGCCACCACTCAGTCTGTATATCCATATTCCCTGGTGCGTACAAAAGTGTCCTTACTGCGACTTTAACTCCCATGGTCAAAATGGTGAGCTGCCACAAGAAGCTTATGTTGCTGCGCTATTGGAAGACTTACGCCAAGACTTACATCTCGTCCAAGGGCGGCAGATCCATACCATCTTTATCGGTGGCGGCACGCCATCATTATTCGATGCTAAACAAATCAAACGCATCCTCGATGGTGCCAATGCGCTAATTCCCTTTAGTGACAATATCGAAATCACTATGGAAGCCAATCCTGGCACTTTAGAACACGATGACTTTAGTGCTTATCGTGCAGCGGGCGTCACTCGTTTATCTATTGGTGTGCAGAGCTTTTCTAAGGATAAACTCAACTTACTCGGACGTATTCACGATCAAAACGAAGCACAAGTCGCCGCCCAAAAAGCCAGTCAAGCGGGATACTTAAGTTTCAACCTCGATTTAATGCATGGATTACCGAACCAAAGTTTTACTGAAGCCATGGCTGATATCGACACGGCAGCGGCGCTTAACCCCCCACACCTATCTTGGTACCAGTTAACGATTGAGCCCAATACCCTATTCCACTCAAAACCGCCACAGCTGCCCGATGACGAAGCGCTCTGGCATATCTATGAGCAAGGTCAACAAAAGCTGGCCGCATTAGGGTATGAGCAATACGAAATATCCGCCTATGCAAAACCAGGTTACCAATGTAGGCACAATCTCAACTACTGGCAGTTTGGTGATTATCTAGGCATAGGCTGTGGCGCCCACGGCAAAGTGACGCTGCCAGAAGAAAACCGCATCATACGCACAGTAAAAATTAAACATCCCAAGGGATATCTGAGTGCCCACAACTACACCTTCGAATCGATTGAAGTTGCAGAGGAAGACCGCGCGCTCGAATATTTAATGAATCGCCTGCGTCTGATGACACCTATTCCTAAGCAAGAATTTGAACTGCGTACCGGACAACACAGAGACACATTGACCGAAGGAATGGAAAAGGCCAAACAACGCGGTTTACTCACAGAATCCGCTGAACATTGGCAATTAACCAGTAAAGGTCATATGTTTGTTAATGATTTACTGACACAATTTTGCTGAGTTAGCCGTTAAAACATCTATATAAATAATGTGTTAGTAACAAATAGTGCCGTTTAACACTATTACTGCTAACACATTTTCTAACACTAATATCCATACATTCTTGTTCCGCTTCTTTAGTATTGATGCAAATCAATCTAGGAAGCCTGATCATGCCAATAAAAACTAAAATCAGCTTAGTCGCACTGACCCTTTCAGCTCTACTGACCATTCCCGCGTATGCAGCATCAACTGCGCCAGCCTTACACAGTGCAAGCGAACCTGTGAATGCAGTAGCGCAAACCGAATCAGAAAAAGCCAATGCTCTGTTCGAAACCATCTTCATGGAAAACATCATGGCGAGCCCCATTTCGCAGACCTATATGGGGATCAAGCAAGACTATGATAAATGGGATGAACTGGGTGATGCCGCCGATGATAAAACCCTAGCGCGCACAAAAAAACAACTGGAGCGGGTCAATCAGATTGATGCGGCCAAGCTCGATCCACAAACAAACCTCAGCCTTACCTTACTAAAACAAAATCTGCAAAATGACATCGAAGATGACCAATGGCGCTATCATAATTATCCTGTAAATCAAATGTATGGCGGCCACTCTATGATCGCCTCCTTCTTGATTAACCAACATCAAATCACAGATGTCAGCGATGCTATGGCCTATATCAGCCGCTTGAATGGCGTTCCCAAACGCTTAAATCAACTACAGACAGTATTAGCCGTTCGCGCAGATAAAGGCATTATCGCGCCTAAGTTCGTATTCGCTTATGTGATTTCAGACAGCCAAAACATCATCAAAGGCGCGCCTTTTGATAAGGGCGACGACAGCGCGTTACTCGCAGATTTTCGCCGTAAAGTTAACGCATTAGCGATTAAAGAAACGGAAAAGCAAGCACTGCTTCAACAGGCTGAGCAAGCACTCGTTACTCAAGTCGAGCCCGCCTATAACAAACTCATCAGTTACGTAAAAACCTTAGCTGCCAAAGCTGATGACCGCGATGGTGCGTGGAAACTCCCTAACGGAGCCGCCTATTACAATAATGCCTTGGCCCGTACTACCACGACAAACATGAGCGCCGATCAAATCCATGACTTAGGACTTTCTGAGGTGGAGCGTATCCACAATGAAATGCGCGCCATTATGAAGAAGGTCAACTTTAAAGGCAATTTGCAGCAATTTTTTAGCTTTATGCGTGATGATCCCCAGTTCTACTACCCCAATACCGCCGAAGGCAAAGCCGCCTATTTAGCTGAGGCGACTAAGTTCATCGACAATATGAAGTCGCGCTTGGATGAAGTGTTCAAAGTAAAACCTAAGGCCTCCATGGTAGTGAAGCAGGTTGAAGCCTTTAGAGAAAAATCTGCTGGTAAAGCCTTCTATGAACAACCGGCACCGGATGGTTCGCGTCCAGGTAGCTACTATGCAAACCTATATGACATGAAAGCCATGCCAAAATACCAAATGGAGGCGCTGGCCTACCACGAAGGTATTCCGGGTCACCATATGCAGATAGCCATTTCCCAAGAGCTGCAAAATATTCCTAAGTTCCGTAAGTTTGGGGGCTATACCGCGTATATTGAGGGCTGGGGTTTATATAGCGAATCTTTCCCAAAAGAAATGGGACTCTACGCCGATCCCTATTCTGACTTTGGTCGCCTAGCAATGGAGTTGTGGCGTGCCTGTCGCTTAGTCGTTGATACTGGTATCCACGCTAAAAAGTGGACCCGCGAGCAAGGCATTGCCTATTACGTGGACAATACGCCAAATGCTAAATCAGATGCGGTGAAAATGGTTGAACGCCATATCGTTATGCCATCGCAAGCGACAGCTTATAAAGTAGGTATGATTAAACTACTAGAGCTAAGACATAAAGCAGAGCAACAGCTTGGCAGTCAATTTGATATCCGCGACTTCCATACGCTAGTACTTGCTAACGGCGCATTACCACTGGATGTACTAGAACAACAAGTCGATCTCTGGATAGCCAGTAAGAAGCAGGCCTAATGCCTTAATGCTGAGCCGTGAAGCATTGTTAACTTGCTTCACGACTAAAGCGACATAAGTGAAAGTCTTAAGCTGCGCCCAATAAAAAAGCCACTAGAAAGTGGCTTTTTTATTGGTACCATTATCCCGTTAGATAACAGAACCCTTCTCACTGTGGGTCACTATATTTGTTGCATTAATATATGCTTTAGCACTCGCCTTCACATCATTTAACACACAGTTGCGACTTTAGGGTACAGGGAGACAAAACTTGTGCTCAAGGCTACAAACCATCAATAAAAAAATTACCTCAGCGATAAGGCTGAGGTAAACCAAAAACTAGGATGATGGTTTAAAGAGCCAACATTGTTTTAGTTCTCAAACTTCTGTTGGCTGTGATCCAAAACTGCATTAACGCCGACCTGTATACAAAAATTGAAAGGGGTCATTTCCAATAAACGTATAGGACTCAGATCATTCCGAATCAACTGTTACCATTGTATTCAATTAAGAACAGAGTTCAAGGATGTTATAAAAAAGTGCTTTAGTAACCCCTAAAAAACCATCAACAAATGTACTCATCAACTCAATCTAAAGTATTGATTTTAAATGACCAGAAAAGTATCTGCCCAATTTAAAACCACATAAGACTGCTTTTGAGAACAATGTTTCCTATTTTACTGACGTTTACTGAATAATTCGACATAGGGAGCATCCCAATACGGTGGCGTTCCTATGTGATCTTTGATGAATTCGATAAAAGAACTGACCTTAGGTGCTAAGTGCTTACGACGGGGATAAACCGCCTGCAATGGCAGATGGTGGGTCAATTGCCAATCCTTCAGTAAAGGCACTAATGTCCCTTTAGCAATTTCATCTTCCATCAGATAACTCGCAAGATACACAACGCCAAGACCACTGATTGCAGCAGATTTTAATGCAGGCGCATTATCCACCCTGAAATTACCCGATACGCCAATTTCACAGTAGTCATCACCCTTCTTAAATTGCCACATGCTGTGCTCGTGCCACTCGCCTTGATAGACCAAACAGTTGTGGTCAACTAGCTGCTCAGGTCGAGTTGGCTCGCCATGTTGAGCAATATAGCCAGGCGAAGCAACTAACAGGAATTGGCACTTCATCAGAGGTCTAGCAACCATGCCAAGCGGTAATTGCTCAGACATAGTTAATAGTAAGTCTAAGCCTTCGCTCACGACATCCACTTTATGGTCCAGTAAGCTCACTTGTAGCTCAAGCTCAGGATGTTTTGCCATAAAAGATGGCAACGCAGGAATGATATGCATCACCCCAAAGGATTGGGAAATTCCAACCTTAAGCACGCCGCGGGTCGCATCATTTAAGTTATGCACGCTGGCTATCGCTTGTTCAGCGTCACGCAGCAGTTCTTCACCTTGCAGATACAGCAAATGCCCTGCTTCAGTCAGGCTTAAGCTGCGGGTGGTACGTTGAATTAATTGAACACCAAGTCTATGTTCAAGATCGGCGACTTGTGTACTGACCTTAGACTTAGAGATCCCAAGCCTTCTTGCGGCGGCACTAAAACTACCTGCTCTGGCCACATGAGTAAAAATCGCAATAGGTTCTAACAGTTCTAACATGGAAGTCGCCTTAAGCTGTTTACGACAATGATATTAACTTTCGGTGAATAGCAGTGGTTAGCGTAATCATCGCTTAAAAATAACCATAGCATTGATATCTCGCATCAAAATGACATAACGCAGAGATTTAGACCGAAAAAGTCCACTAAAGTAGGGGGTTATATCTGACTGATATGCCAGCTTTTAATTATATTTTAAGAGTATACCAAATATTCGTCTCTAGACTGTAACATTCCGAACTAAATCGCTGCAAGCCTAGCCTATTAAGCCACATCAACTTAGCCATAAGGGTTGTAGCCACGATTAAACCGTAGCCAATAAAAAAGCCCCTAGTCGATAAATTGACTAGGGGCGTAGCATTCAAGTTTGACTCATGCACAAGGAGATAGAAGTTATTGCAGTTAAAACTAAGGGCGATTCGCAAGAACTATTTACAAGAACTATTCACGCAGTTCCTTGGTTGAGTTTTGTGTCAACACATAAGGTGCTAGTTCTGGCACTTCTTGGCGCAATTGATTTTCAAGCACTAACAAATTTTCAAATCGGTCGCACAAACGGTCAGCCTTAGCTTCTAATCCCTTAGATTGGCTCTCAACTTGTTGCTCAATATCTTGGCCTAAATTGTCCATTTTTTTGGAGAAGGTATCCATCTTGGCTTCAAAATTCTCACCGCCACCAGACATGATTTGGCCACCTAGGTTCATCATAATTGCGCCAATTGAATTCTGGACAATTTGTTCCATTTCCAGCTCAAATTCATCGTTAAATGTACTTTGCATCGAGTCTTCAGTCGCCCCTAAATAGAAGCTATCACCATTCTTGTAAGCCACTGAGTCAACCCGTTTTTGAACGCCAGCCATCATTTCATCAAATTTTGCACCAGCGGCATCACCCATTAAAGGTGTTAAGGCCATACCAACAGCTTTGGAAGCAAGAGATACTGCCTCATTCACCAGTTCAATCACTTCTGGCACTTGAGTCGAAACTTCATCGGCATATTGAGTAACCAATTTTTTCTGCTTGTCGGTTAAGTTAACTTGCTTACCTTCCACGAATAACTTGTCAACTTCGATACGATACTTTTCTGTGCCCTTCTCGCTCATGACTAATTTTTTAGGCTCAACCATAACGTCATAATTTAAGGAAACTTCACAGCGTTCATCTATTTCTGGCTCTGTTTGTGCTTGCGCCAGCTGTACGCTAGATGCTCCTAAAATCACGCCAGATAATGCAAATCCAGTTAATAACTTATTTAATTTCATTTTTGTTCGTCCTTTAATCTGAATAATTCGATAAACCTAAACTACTGAATAGCTTTTAGCAGGAGACGTGCCAACTTTATAACAATATGATTATGTTGGATTTTGAAAGTTAGCACTAAAAGGTCATTAGCGAAATTCGCTAACATTTAGTCTGATAGTGCTAATAAAAAACGAGAGATAAGACTAGAAAATAGAACGACCGAGACGCTGACTTAGATGCTCAAGCATCGCAGTGCCCGCAAGTGAGTTGCCATTATTATCGAGTTCTGGCGACCATACACAAATCGACAGTTCTCCAGGGATCACGGCAATAATACCGCCGCCGACGCCACTTTTACCTGGCATACCAACACGATAAGCAAACTCACCCGCACCATCGTATAAGCCCGAGGTTGCCAACAGAGCGTTAAGTTGTCGAGTTTGCACTTGAGAGATAAGCTCAGACCCTGTGATACTTTTGCCGCGATTAGCCAAATACAACATGGCCTTAGACAAGTCAGCACAATTCATCTTCAAGGCGCAATAATGAAAATAGGTGCGCAGCACAGTATCAACATCGCCTTGAAAATTACCAAAGGACTTCATCAAATAAGCGATAGCCGCATTGCGCGCACTGTGCTGATATTCTGAATCTGCTACTTGTTTATCGAAACACACTTTATCGTTTTGGCTTAGTTGCCTGACTAACTCAAGCATTCTGTGTTTAGGAGCACCTAAACGACTCTGCAATAAGTCAGCAATCACTAACGCGCCAGCATTAATAAATGGGTTGCGCGGCTTGCCACGTTCTAACTCGACTTGAACTAAAGAGTTGAATGAATGGCCCGAAGGTTCTTTGCCAACTCGGCTCCAAATTTCGGCTTCTTCATATAAAGTTAACGCTAAGGTTAAGCTGAAAACTTTGGAGATACTTTGAATCGAAAACGGCTCAAGGTAATCACCCGCACCTAAAGTTTCACCGTCAACAGTCGTGACGGCAATGCCTAATTTGCCAGCATCAACGCTGGCCAGTGCGGGGATATAATTTGCAACCTTTCCTTGGCCGAGCAAGGGTCGAACTTTCTCGACCACTTCCTCAAGTAATGCCAACTCGGGCATTAACCCCACCAAATGTCGTACAGTTCGCTAACTTCAACCTGAGACACTTTTTGGGTCGCCCAGAATGCCTTAACTGCAGCAATATCTTCTTCGGTACATTTACCAATCGTTTGGGTGGCGATAATGCCTTCCCATTCGATGTGGCCGCCGCCATGGAAACCTAATTTACGGGTTTCGATCACTTCATCGATGAATTTATCTACAGTTGCATCGATATCGGCTTCAGATACTGATGCATCAAAAGTCCAAGCCATATCGAAACCTAACTCTTGGAATTCATCAACGCGCATTTTCTTACGTAAACGACGGCTACGATTAGTTGCCATAGTGATTTTCCCTTTTGTGTTTAAAATTAGCTAAAATTGAGTTCGTGATTAAGCGATACGCTCAAACATCAGATCCCATACACCGTGACCCAATCTATGGCCGCGGGCTTCAAACTTTGTCAATGGACGATGATCAGGACGCGGCACCACACTGCCGTCGGCCGACTGATTTTGATAACCCGGAGCAGCTTGCATCACCTCTAACATATGCTCGCTGTACTCTTCCCAGTCAGTGGCCATATGGAACACACCGCCAATTTTTAGCTTGCGACGAATCAGTTCGGCAAATTCAGCTTGCACGATGCGGCGTTTATGGTGACGTTTTTTATGCCAAGGATCTGGGAAGAACAATTGCACTCGGGCTAATGAACCGTCAGCAATCGCATGTTCTAATACTTCCATGGCATCGTGATGATACACACGTAAATTAGTCACACCAGCAATGGCGGCATCACTGAGGCAAGAGCCTACACCCGGTTTATGTACTTCAATACCAATGAAATTTTGCTCTGGTGCATCTTTAGCCATTTGTACTAAAGAGGCGCCCATGCCAAAGCCAATTTCCAGCACAGTATCAGCTTCACGACCAAAAACGTCGCTTAGTACCAATGGCACTGGGCTGTAATCTAAACCCATTGTTGGCCACTGGCTTTCAATAGCGTGTGCTTGGCCTTTGGTTAGGCGACCTTCTCTCAGGACAAAGCTTCTGATCTTGCGCAGATACTTGCCTTCTTCATTAAATTCAGCGGTAGTGACTTCGCTCATTTTTGCCTCGTCTAGTGGACAACACCATCATAAAAGAAGGGCATTATCCAAAGTTCAACATACAGTGCAAGCACTAATGGGGCGAAAGTATACCAAGATTATTTAAGAGTGCGAATTTAGCAGCGATTTTTAGCTTTAGATCCCTTGCCAACTTATCTTTGACGCTTGTCTAAGAAGATAACTGCCGCTACACTGCGCCGATGAAATCTACAGCCTCCTTCGCTACACGTATCGTCTCTTGGTACGACAATCACGGTCGTAAAACCCTCCCTTGGCAGCAAGATAAAACCCCATATCGCGTATGGGTTTCTGAAATTATGCTGCAACAAACTCAGGTTGCGACTGTTATTCCCTATTATCTTAAATTTATGGTGCGTTTCCCCGATGTGTTAGCACTTGCTAACGCGCCAGACGATGAGGTATTACATCATTGGACCGGTCTTGGCTATTACGCTAGGGCGCGTAATCTGCATAAAGCAGCCAAAATAATCCGCGATGATTATCAGGGATTATTTCCAACACATTTTGAACAAGTGCTCGCCCTACCCGGCATCGGCCGCTCGACGGCAGGCGCAGTATTGTCATTGTCACTTGGGCAACATCACCCCATTCTCGATGGCAACGTAAAACGTGTATTAGCAAGACATGGGGCAATCGCAGGTTGGCCAGGGCAAAAGACGGTTGAAGAGCAACTTTGGCAACTGACGGATGCCTTCACACCGCAGCAAGATATTCAGAAATATAATCAAGCCATGATGGATATCGGCGCCAGTATTTGCACTCGTAGCAAACCTAACTGTGCCGCTTGCCCTGTAGCGATTGATTGCAAAGCTCAGCTGATTGGCAGACAAACCGATTTCCCTGGCAAAAAGCCTAAAAAAACCATACCAACCAAAGCGGCGTGGATGTTAGTGATGATGCAAGACAACCAAGTCTTTCTAGCTAAACGTCCGCCAGCGGGAATTTGGGGCGGGCTCTGGTGTTTCCCTGAATTCGCTACCCAAGCCGCCCTTGAAACTCATCTTGAAGAGCAAGGGTTTGATGCGCAGCAACTCGAATGGTTAACTAGCTTTAGGCACACATTTAGCCACTTTCATTTAGATATTCAGCCCATGATGCTTAATCTAGATAAAGCCCTCGGCAATAAAGAGAGCGTGGGCGCTGTCATGGAACAAAACCAGTCTCTCTGGTATAACATAAGTCATCCTTCCAAAGTGGGACTCGCCGCCGCCACCGAGCGCGTGCTAGCCAATTTGGGATCACTCGTTCAATCCGCAGTCAGTAAGGAATAATCATGGCGCGTACAGTCAATTGCGTATATTTAAATAAAGAAGCCGACGGCCTAGACTTTCAACTGTATCCAGGTGATTTAGGTAAGCGCATTTTTGATAACATCAGCAAAGAAGCTTGGGGCCTATGGCAAAAAAAGCAAACCATGCTGATCAACGAGAAAAAACTCAACATGATGAATGTTGATGATCGTAAATTTCTTGAAGAACAAATGACCTCTTTCCTATTTGAAGGTAAAGAAGTAGAAATTGAAGGTTTTGTACCAGAAAAAGACCAAGATTAATTCTGGTCGTTAGTCGGCTCTAAGTATAAAGCTTACAAAAAAGCGCCTTTCGGCGCTTTTTGTTCATCTAAATGACAGAATAAAGAGTTACTTACGCACGCCTTCAACCACTAGATCTAATTCAACATGGCTAGATGCTGGACCTAAATCCATCTTGATACCGAAGTCTTTCATCGCAAAGGTAGTTGTGCCCGTAAAACCGGCACGGTAGCCACCCCAAGGATCCTGACCTTCACCCACAGCATGGGCCTTGATCGCTAATGGTTTAGTCACACCATTTAAAGTTAAGTTACCGTTAATCACTAAATCGCCATTTCCTTTATCTTCCACCGAAGTAGATGCAAAGGTCGCTTTAGCGAATTTGCCAGTATTAAGGAAATCTTCACCGCGAATATGTTTGTCACGCTCAGCATGGTTTGAATCGACACTTAATGTATTCACTGTGACATTCACTTTCATCGCAGTAGGTTTAGCCGCATCGTAGCTAAAATCGCCGCTAAAATCATTAAAACGCCCCACCACATAGCTATAACCTAAGTGATTCACTTTAAATGTAATAGAAGCGTGAGCGCCTTCATGATCAATCACATAGTCAGCAGCTGAAGCCGCCACAGGAGCCAATAGAGATACACCGATCAGTGCGCTTAACAGTTGCTTTTTCATTGTATTATCCTCGTTTAAATTTAATCATTCTAAGTAGGGTGGCGTCTTTATCGATAAAGTGATGTTTTAATGCGCCCACGGCGTGAATAACGACCAGCGCGATCAAGCTGTAAGCCGCATATTGGTGAATATCACCCGCGATATCAGCTTGGTTTTCAAACAAAAGTCCCAATCCTGGTAGTTCAAACCAATCAAACACCCAGATACCACGGCCATCTGCGGTTGAGATCAAAATGCCAGCAGTCATGATGACAAAGAGCAAGATATAAATAATAAAATGCGCCAAATGTGCGGCCGTCTTTTCCCACGGTTTATGACTCGCCTCAGGTGCTGGCTTGGGATTAACTAAGCGCCATACCAAACGAAATATTGTCGCAGCCAATAACAGAATCCCAATACTTTTATGTAGATGCGGCGCAGTCTTGTACCAAGTACTGTAGTAGGTTAACTCCACCATCCACACACCGACTGCAAATAACCCAATCACGACGAACGCACTCAACCAATGGGTCACAATGGCGGTAATTCCATAAGCAAACTGACTATTTCGAAACATACTGCGACTCCGTACTCGCGTTTTCTTCATGCCATCCATGAAATAATATTCATTATCATAAATCTAAATTTAAAAACTAAAATCAGTAAAAATCGCTTATATCTTTCTAAATTTTAGAAAGTAAGCCAAAAATCATGATCTGTGAGCACAAAGCTATAGTAAACATCAGTATCCCTCTGACTTGAAAAATACAGCCAACGAATGAAATTGAGCTGAATTCGCAAAATAAGAGATAAAAAACACCCAAGATGTGCATTAAACAGCCGAACGAGTGATTTATCCGGAAAAAGCACTTGCAGAGGTCAAACACCCTAGCTAATATAGCCGCACTTCGAACGATACGGCTTAGCCAACGAGTTCAAAGTAGTTAACTAACGCTTAGTTTAGTTGCCCGAATAGCTCAGTCGGTAGAGCAGAGGATTGAAAATCCTCGTGTCCCTGGTTCGATTCCGGGTTCGGGCACCATTATTCTGTAGTAAAAATTAGCAGTAAAGATTTAAGCCGGCATAGCTCAGTTGGTAGAGCAACTGACTTGTAATCAGTAGGTCCCGAGTTCGACTCTTGGTGCCGGCACCATATAAAACAATGAAACCACTCAATGAGTGGTTTTTTTGTATCTGAAATTTGAATAATAACTAATAAAGTCTGTGGTCAATCGCAACTGACTTACTCTTGATAATATCAGTAGGTCCCGAGTTCGACTCTTGGTGCCGCCGGCACTATATAAAACAATGAAGCCACTCGCTTACTCTTAGTTGCTCCGCTTCCATCAATCAAAGCTCAACAATACCCACTGCGCTCCACAGCTCCTTGCTTGCAACAAATGAGCTTAAACCTTAATTGTTCTCTCCAAAATAGAAGATAAATAAATGAGGAAGTTAGGATAAACAGCCAAAAGGAACACCTACTGGCGTTAAAGTGCTGAAACTTTCAGCGGTAAAATAAGGGTAAAACGAAAGAATCAAATAAATAAGCGCATTTTGTTTAATAGTTAATCAGTCACTTAAAAAGGGCTTGCACAGCTAAAGCGAGCACTATATTATACGCGCACTTCGAACGAACAAGGTCTTCACGACTTAGTTCAAAGTAGTTAACTAACGCTTAGTTTAGTTGCCCGAATAGCTCAGTCGGTAGAGCAGAGGATTGAAAATCCTCGTGTCCCTGGTTCGATTCCGGGTTCGGGCACCACTTTTAAGGTAATGAATTCGATTGGGTTTATTACTGTGCTTTACGCCGGCATAGCTCAGTTGGTAGAGCAACTGACTTGTAATCAGTAGGTCCCGAGTTCGACTCTTGGTGCCGGCACCATATAAACAATGAAGCCACTCAATGAGTGGCTTTTTTGTATCTGTTTTTTGTATCTGAAATTTGAAGTGTTCAGTACAAAGCGCAACTGACTTACTCTCGATAATTTCAGTAGGTCCCGAGTTCGACTCTTGGTGCCGGCACCATATAAACAACGAAGCCACTCAATGAGTGGCTTTTTTGTATCTGAAATTTGAATTGTTTCAAAGCAAAACATAACGGACTTCCCTCAATAATAACGATAGCGCCCTCAATACTGGCACAATAAACGTTCAAATCGAGCGTTAAGATAATTTATTGACTTCATGCAACAGACAATCACTTAATCCTTTACCCCTATAAATGATAGTTTTATATTCGCCACATAAAAAAGCCACTCATTATTGAGTGGCTTTGCGTTCTTATACAAACTATCTAGTTCCAAATGACTCAATCGTGCTTATTTGATGAGCTCGAGTGGCATAGGCCTATCACCTGCTTGAACTTGATGTTGAACATGGCGCCACCCTTGAGTGAGCTCACTTAGATGTGCTTTTCTCTCGGGGAAATGTGTAGCAAGTTTTTCGATAACATCAATTTGCTTCTTACACAATAATGACCAACGATCTGCATTTGATAAGTACATGGCGTTTTCCTTAACTGAGGGGTTACTTTTCCTTAGCCAGTTAAGTCTAGGCTGGAATCATTTTATTGCCAATTCAAAATTGCGCGTTAGCGCACTGTTAAAACAACTAACTCGGGAGTATCTTGGTTCTATAAACATAAGATAGGAGGCGTTATGACAGCCGATATTTTTAAACTCATTTTTGTCGCTATTGGTATATTTCTCGTTTACAAGCTGATATTTGGTGGCAAGAAAGGTCTGACTATTTTTGAAATGCATTTTAAAGATGGCCGTATGACTCAGCATAAGGGCAAGATCCCCGAACGATTCGAACGGGAATGCCGCCAAATCGCTAAAACCGAAAAACTGACTTGTACTGTTAGGGCTGAAAAATCAGGAGATGTACGCTTACACATTTCTGCCAACGTGAGTGACAATGTAAAGCAAAGGATTCGTAATCTGTTTCCGTTTGAATATTATGACAAAAAATCGATAGATAACAGTCGTCAAGCGGGTTAGTTCTTCGCCTCTCCCCTAGCAACCTTAATACTTGCTATTGATAGTTAAGTATTGAGGTTGAAGTGAGTTCCTAAGGCATTTTCTTATTTAAACTTAACTGGATACCTAGGTTTTAGAAAATCGGATTCTAACTGACCGTCTTTTCTCGCATCTCGAATACGACGTTCATTATCTTGCACCATAGGATCGCTTGCGGGTTGATGAGGATCGACTTGTTTCTCAGAATGATCCTCAAACTTAAAGTCAAAAGATGAACAAGCAGTTAACGACAGACTAAAAAATACTCCCCATAAAACAACGTGTTTATTCATCGACTACCCCCTATCTATTTAGACTTAGACTTAGACTTAAGCTCAGATTAATTAAATTTAAACAATGGGTTGCAATAACCTTACCCCCATATATCACTTATGCCACTAGCAAAAATGCCTAGCTGCAACTTTGGTTTGACTTCAACACTTTAATGCAGAAAAAAGGGGATTATTAGCCAAGCTATACTGTTTAAGCCAACTTAATTAAAAATTGCTGAGACTATTTTTGAATAACTAAAGTGACTTTAGCAACTGTGATGCCAAACTTAATAATATCACTCTGATTTATAATGGTATTATCATTCACTAAGAACATCCAATCGTCGAAATGAACTTGATATTCCTCACCATCCACAGGCAATAACATATCGTATTTCCAACGTAGCGCACTGCCGCTAGATTGGCCATCGGCAGTCCCGATAATGTCACCTGCAGTTCCTGAGTATCGCCCTTCCCCTAGTGCCTTGATGCGCCACACACGAGTTTGAGTTTCACCATCATCATACACAAACCATTCATTAATGACTCCCTCACTTCCCTGCCAACTGGCTTCCATAATGACATTGAATTTGCGGATTACTTTGCCACTAAAATCTTGTACGACCCCAGAGGCTTTTAATGGTCCATTAAAAAATGACTCCAAAACCAATGTCGGATGAGTATCTTTATAATCAGTCACTTCCACCGATGAACAACTCGACAACAGCCCTATCATTATTAAACCTAAAAATAACTTTCGGCCGACAAGCCGTTTCAACAATCGCATGGTTTTTCTCCGAGTAATTGCGCCCGCAAATCAGGACGACTAGTGGCTTTCGATAACCAAATCGCTAAAAATGCCTCAGCAAAATTAGCATCATGGATAATGTCGAGTGGTTGATGATTAAAGAAAAACTGACTCGTTTGTCCATCTATCACCTTAAAACTTAAATGATCGCCCTGCTTCACATCGGGCCAAGTCGCATTTAATAAACCCAACCAACGTTGGATATCATTTTCGGCAAACGCTAGATGCTTCCATTGATCTTTTGTCGCTTCGAGCAAATCCTCTGACTCAATATCTCGATAATATTCAATATCTAACAGCAGAGGATATTGCCCCTGTTGATAACGGCCATTTACCGTCATCAGTCTCGCCTTATACAAACTAAACCACAGCCAATCCATTTCTCCGCGGCCCACTTCCTGAAAAGTCTGCGTCACATCGGTGGCATCATTCAGTTCGATAGTAATGTTTTCAAAATCAGGCGTTTTCGCCTCTAACGCTTTTAAAGGTGCGGCCAATAAACTGAGGGCCAATAGACTTAAGCAGCTTGAATTCAAAAATGAAAAACCAAGATTTGGGCTACGATTACGAACTGACGACATGGGATCCCCCTTTTACTGCATGATGTCTTACAACAGGTACTTAACTAAAAACGGCATAATGACTTAACCGCGATCAATTCCTACAACTCAATAATTAACGCCCAAACACAGTAAAAGAACGCGCTTTAGTACTTCGATTAAATCCATAGGGATTAGCAAGTTGGATTAAAAATGGCAGCAAGACTAGCCAAACCAAAAATAACACCACAGCAGAAATGACATTACCATAGGGCAAACTCACGGCATTAAATTGTGCGCCAGCCAAATAGCTTAACCCGCCCAAAATGCCCCCGAGTAACGCCTGAAATATCAGCGGTAAAGGTCGCATAAAGGCCAAACTATGATTCAGGGTCAAAGCAAAATGCAGCCACAGGCAACCAAGCCACCAAGGGAAAAGAGCAAACTCAAACACCGCTAAAACAGAGAGTACGGTATCTACGCCTATTCCTAAGGCTGCAACCTTTAGCATCAATAGCAAATCCACTTTGCGATACTCGTGCTTACCTAATGAAGCTAGCAGGATAAAGTGAAATAATAACAAAGGGATAGTTAACAACAGTGAGGTGTTAAGCCAAAGTACGCTAGACCACCACACAGCCTGAAAACTCAAGGCGTTATAGAGAATAAAGCCCTGATGTTTAAAAGGAACCCGAGAG
This sequence comes from Shewanella sp. S23-S33, assembly GCF_043359565.1. NCBI lineage: Bacteria > Pseudomonadati > Pseudomonadota > Gammaproteobacteria > Alteromonadales > Shewanellaceae > Shewanella > Shewanella sp. S23-S33. The sequence continues at coordinate 77,277 of NZ_JBHFFD010000024.1, forward strand.
TTAGCTAACATGGACTTCATTTTTGCCTCACTTTTATCTTGCTGCAAACAAAGCGGCTCATTCCAACGAAAATGGTTATTTCCACTAAAGTGACTGCTTAATCAAAACAGATTACATCGCATTAGGGCTATGGCTTGGGAGATTATGGCTAGCAATGCGATAGTCCGGACGCACAGCCACTAAATGCACTGTGCTTGTGGTACGTTCTAAAAATCCACCTTCACAATAACTTAGGTAAAATTTCCACATCCGAATAAAATCATCGCCATAACCTAAAGCTTGGATTTCGCCTATCGCATGATCAAAATTCTCATGCCAATGTTTTAAGGTTTTAGCGTAATCGAGCCCCATATCATTGAGCGACCAGACCACCATGTCCGTCTGTTTGGCAATGTGACCGACCATTTGGCTCACAGAGGGTAAGCAGCCACCGGGGAAAATATAACGCTGAATAAAATCCACACTTTTGCGATAACTGTCGTAACGTTGATCGGCAATCGTTATCGCCTGTAGCAGCATGCGCCCATTGGGTTTTAACAATGTTTCCAGCTTTTTAAAGAAGCCTGGTAAATACTCATGCCCCACAGCTTCAATCATCTCGATAGAAACAACCCTGTCGTATTCCCCAGTGAGATTGCGATAGTCCTCAGTCAGCAGCGTCACTTTATCGCTTAGCCCTTCGCGTTCGACACGGGCTTTGGTATAGGCGTATTGCGCATCTGAAATCGTTGTTGTTGTCACGTGCACGCCATAATGCTTAGCCGCATAAATAGCCAGCGCGCCCCAGCCAGTACCAATCTCAAGCAAGGTTTGACCCGGCTGTAAATCCAGCCGCTCACAAATAGTCATCAGCTTAAACAACTGCGCTTCCTGCAAACTGGCTTCCTCATGGGGATAAAGCGCGCTCGAATACAACATTTCACGGTCGAGGAATTGCTCATACATAGCATTACCCAAATCATAGTGGGCGAGAATATTCCGCTTTGAGCCCTCTTGAGAATTGCGATTCAGCACATGCTTCACACGGTTTATCGTGCCAGTTAACCAAGAGAATTTGGCTTCAATCTTATCGAGTAAGGCTAAATTACGGGCAAACAGTTGTACGACTTTGGTGAGATCAGGGCTCGTCCAATGGCCTTGAATATAACCTTCACCCGCACCAATGGAGCCTGAAAGCATGATTTGACGATAAAAACTCGGGTGTTTAACCACAAGCGTAGCGTGCAAGTCGGTATGACTCTCACCAAAACGATAACTCTTGTCGCCCTCAACCAAGGTCAAGCAGCCATGTGGGAGACTTTCCAGCGCCTTAAGCAAGACTTTACGCGCAATACTGTCGGGCAGTTTCCCTGTGGTGACTGAGGTTTGCGAAGCCGTATTTTCCATGTTATTTCTCCATCTGAGCTGGATGCGGCACAAAGGGCACACGTTTAAAAAAGAGTTTTAGCGCTTGCCAATAAATCCCGAAGAAGATCTTGAGAGTCATAAAAGGGAAGCGAAACAAAAGCGTCCGTAAATTAGCCGCCGTGATCGGTTGACGTTTCATCACTAAATTGGCATTAAACAGTTTTTTGCCATTCTCTTGCATCGACTTGTTTTCAATACCAATGTTTAAGTCTTCACTCGGCGCAGACACATGCCAGAGATAACGCATATCGAGAGTCATAAAGGGAGACACGTGAAACACTTTGTCAGAAGGTTTGGGCGCGGCTAAATCGACTAAATAGCAATGGCGCTGATCCCAAGGCGTGTTACTCACCTCGGCCAACATGTATAAAGGCGTTTGATCTTGATAACAAAAGTAGAAATTTACTGGGCTAAAATACACGCCAAAATGGCGGATCTGACCCACAAACAAAACTCGATCGCACAGCTTATCTGCGCCTAACGCTGCCACTTGAGTCAATACGCGACTCTTAAGTGCAGCTGCGCTCGGATCAACAACAGCCACTTCACCGCTGTCATTGGATTTAGTCGTAAAAGAAGTTAAATAGTCTTTAGGATTGAATCTCAGTAAAGCGCGGCGCTGACTGGCAAAAACTCGCCCCATGGCACTGATCTTATCGACTTCATCTAAATCAATCGCCAACAGCGCCATGGCATAACTAAAGCTATGTTTAATCGGTGTAAAACGGCTGTGGGATACAGTGCCGTAATAAATACCGCTATTGAGCTCTGTCATAGGCTGACACCAAAATGGGCACACACATCAAGTGCACTGCGAACGCCATCTTCATGGAAACCATTGTGCCAATAGGCGCCAGCAAAATGGGTATGATTTTGCCCGGATATTTCCTCACGGCGGCCCTGAGCCCTAAGACTGGCTTCGTTAAACACTGGGTGGGCATAATTGAAGCGGCGTATCACTTTCGACCCATCAATCAACTCAGACTGATTCAAGGTGACACAAAATGTCGGCGCATTGGCTGGCAACTGTTGCAGTATGTTCATGTTGTAAGTCACTGACGCAGGACGTTTTAGGTTACCATCTAATCGATAGTTCCAACTCGCCCAAGCGGCTTTTCGCTTAGGTAAAATACGCGTATCCATGTGCAGCACCACATCGTTATTCTGGTAGCTGAGGTCGCCTAAAATGGCGCGTTCTGTTGGCGTAGGATCGTTTAACATACGCAGTGCTTGGTCGCTATGACAGGCTAAAATCACCTCATCGAATTCCAACCATTCACCGTGAACTTGTAACTTCACCCCATTGCCATGGCGTTCAATACCTGTCACAGGTGAGTTAAGGCGGATATTGTCTTTAAAGGGCGCAATAAGATCAGGAATATAGCTACGCGAGCCCCCCTTTAGCACATACCACTGGGGTCTATCACTGACATTCAATAAACCATGGTGCTGGAAGAAACGAATAAAAAACTTCAACGAAAACGCGCGCATATCTTCTATGCTCGAAGACCAAATCGCCGCACCCATAGGCAAAATGTAATGCTCAGCAAAAAATGGTGAGAAGTGTTCACTGTCTAAATAATCACCTAAGTTACCTTCGGGATAAATATCCTGTTGATAGAGTGCCTTACAGCCTTTATTGAAGCGCAAAATTTCTTTTAAAAAGGCCCAAAAGCGTGGATTCAGGAGGTTACGCTTTTGGGCAAACAAACTGCCTAAATTGTGGCCGTTGTATTCAAGCCCAGTCAGAGCATTGTGCACGCTAAAACTCATCTCAGTCGGTAATATGGTGACATTAAGGCGAGCCAATAAACGTTCAAATCGTGGATACGTTCTGTCATTAAACACGATGAAACCTGTGTCTATAGCGTAGGTTTGCCCTTGATGCTCCACATCGACTGTCGCCGTGTGGCCGCCGATATAGTCATTGGCCTCAAACACTGTAACCCTGTGCGACTCGCTTAATAGATGGCCACAGGTTAATCCAGAAATGCCGGTGCCAACGATGGCGATATTTTTCATAAACTATTGTCCTTTAGCGGCTTGGCTTGAGTATCGTTTGCAATCATTTTTTGCCACACAAAGGCAGGTAAAAACGACATCAACTTCAATAGATAAGTAAAGCGTCGCGGAAAATGGATCTCGCGCTTGCCACCTTTCAGCCCATTACGTATCGCCTTAGAAGCGGTTTGTACACCCACTTGCATTGGCATAGAAAAATCATTTTTTGCGGTCAGTGGTGTCGCCACAAAACCCGGGCAAATCAAGCTCACGCCTATGTCATTCTTGGCAAGATCGAGCGCGAGACTCGAGGCTAAATACTGCACGCCAGCTTTAGAGGCGCCGTAAGCTTCAGCGCGAGGGAAAGGTAAATAAATAGCACTAGAACTCATTAAGCCAATACGTGAACCCCTTGGCATTAAAGGTAAAAATGCCCCGAGGCAATATCCCATTGCAATTAGATTGGTATGGATAACGCGCTCGAACAACACATCATCGAAAGCCTTAGCATCATCAATATATTCACAACTGCCCGCATTCAAAATGACCAAATCGAGCTGAGAATCTGTTTTCGCCAATAGCTCAGCTACATTTTGGCCAGCTTGTTGAACTTGGTCGCGCTGGGATATATCGAAGATAAACAACGTAGCACCTACTAGTTCATTCAAGGCTAACGCCTCTAACCTTTCTTGGGAGCGGCCACAGGCAATGACATGCCAACCTAGGGACAAATAATCCTGCGCCAGTTGCAACCCAATGCCAGAGCTTGCACCTGTAATCAGCACTGTATTTACTTTCATCGGCTTAACAGCGTCCATTACTTTGCCGCCCTGTCTTTGAGCAAGCGGATAAGGCCGCCCATGCAAGGCAAATGCTCATACAACATTTGCCCTAAGTCGAAGTAATCCCTGTGAAAATAAATCTTGTCGTTGAATTTAAGTTGGCTCATGCCATCAACACGGATAAGTCCGCCTTTATTCAACTTAGGGTGGCTATATTCCATCTGCCAAAACAGCGCGGCTTGGTTCGCATCCTGCTGCACTTCTTTGATCTCAAACTGAATATGCTTAACATTCTTATATAACTTCGCGAAGTACTGAGTTAACGACGCTAGCCCTGTGATTTGATGCATAGGATCGGTAAAACTAATACTGTCGTCGTAAACCCGACCTAACAAATGCAAGTTATCTTTATTCAAAGCTTGATAAAGCTGAATAAAATCATCAACAAGCGTATTAGTCTCAGTCGTCGCTTGGTTTGTCATCTTGTTATTGCTCCTGATCCTATTTATTGGGCCGCGGCCTTTTTCAATACGCCTAATACGGTTAATGCCCTTGCTCTTGCTGCACTGTGCTCGACAATCGCACTTGGATAAGCCGTTTTAGTGTTGAATAACGGCTGTTCAAACAAGGACGGTGTCTGCGCTGTACTGGGTTGATGTAATTGCTTAATTCCCCAAGATGCGAGCTCTGGTAAATACTTACGGATAAAGCTGCCATCTGGATCAAACTTTTCACTCTGGCTTATAGGATTAAAAATACGGAAATAAGGCTGAGCATCGCAGCCACAACCCGCAGACCACTGCCAGCCGCCATTATTCGCGGCTAAGTCACCATCAATCAGTTTTTGGCGGAAATAGCGCTCGCCCCAGCGCCAGTCAATCAGCAGATGTTTAGTCAGGAAACTCGCCACCACCATACGCAGCCGATTGTGCATCCAACCCGTTTGACTGAGCTGGCGCATTGCCGCATCGACAATCGGATAGCCAGTACGACCTTCACACCAAGCAGCAAACTCCTGCGGGTTATTGCGCCACTGCACATGGTCGGCTTGACGATTGAAATTGTGATTCTTAGATAAATCGGGAAATGCCACCAGCAAATGACGGTAAAACTCACGCCAAGTAAGCTCATTTAACCAAGTACGAGCAGGGCTAGTGTCGTCGACAATCACCTCAGGGAATTGATGCAGCAGCGCGGCAACGCATTGTCTTGGGCTCACCACACCAATGGCCAGATAGGGTGAAATTGAACTAGTGCCATCAATGGCGGGGAAATCCCTATCTTGCTTATAATCCTGCACTTTCTGCTGAATAAATGCCGAGAGCAAACGCTTTGCCTGCCCTTCTCCCGCAGCCCAAAGTTCACTCGACACTTTAGTGACATTGTTAAACAAAAGCGGCTTTGGCTCGGCCAACACAGGTCCAAGTGGCGCCGGAACAGGAAGCGGCAAAATGGCATGGCGGGCGGCAATTTCTCGCCACTTACGGCTAAAAGGAGTGAAAACCTTGTACATGTCGCCGGACAAATTCAGCACAGTGCCCGGCTTAAGCAAACAATGCTCATCGGTTAACACCAGAGGAATCCCCGATTGAATACAGGCTTGGTCGCGCTGTTGCTCGTTAATCTCAGGCTCGCGACCAGCAAACACTCGACCAATCCCCAGTTGCTGGCAATAGTGACCGATAAACTCAGGTACATCAGCAAAGGTATCTAACTGAATTAACTCGAATCCAATACCAAGACTCGCCAGTCCTTGGGCAAGTAAATTGATATGACGTTCGATAAAATCCAACTGAATGGGCGCAACGTCATGGCGCTGCCACTGAGCTGGCGTAGCAATGTAAATGGCCTTAAGTGCCACGCCATTCTCCCGCGCCCAATCGCAAGCAGCGGTTAATGCCTGATTATCGGCAAGGCGTAAATCTTGGCGAAACCACATCAGTGCATTATTGCCCTGCACTTTTATTGGAATTGAATCTATTTGCATTGAATCGTTAGCTAATGTCATTGTTTTTCTCGCTATTTATCTGCTCGCTTTGATTCACGGTATTCATCTTTCCACTGTGCTTACGACTTCTATTCACCTTCCCCGCTAAACGAGATGGCATTTTCCCAATCAAGTCCGTCGTCGAAGACGCCAAAAAAGCAGATAAAAAGCTTAACGTTGGCGCAAAAGGCCCCATAAACCAGCATGGGAAAGTCATTTGTTCCAATACAGTCAGCATTTCAGTCTGTTCAGAACCCGAATGATTTGAGTCGGGAATAAGCAAAAGTGCATCGACGTTAAGCCTGCCTCGCAGCAAAGGTAAACTGCCCATGGCTTGCTCGCCAAGATCAATAACCGATACCCGCAGCGACGCTAACTCGAGCGATAGAAGTAGAGAAAACAAAATGTTAGTGCGGGTGGAATTAAGCGAGGTATGTACCCCACGGGATAGACTCACCAGAGCGATTCTCGCCGTCACAGCCTGTCCATTAAAGGCATGACGTCCACCCACTCGGTTAAGTAACTCGCTCTTTAACCAAGCAATAATCAACTCGGCATCGAGCCGCTCATTCACTAAGTCCTCGAGTTGATCAAGCCAAGGTTGTAGCAACTTTTCTTTCACCAATTGGAAAGGATATAAGCCAAATGCATCATCTAATATCTGCTGTAATTTGTGCTGATTGAAGTCGAATAATGCCGTATTGAGCGCAGTGACTTGCTCGCACCATAAATCAATGGCTTGAGTTTGAACTATTTCTGTAAATGAAGATTTAGCAGCACTCATCAGCAAAGGTTTAACCTTACTGATCGCAACACCTTTAGCCAGCCATGCATTAATCTCATGGATTTCTTGGATATTTTCGCTCGTATATAATCTGTGTCCCTTGGGTGTACGTGCAGGGATCACTAAGCCAAAACGGCGCTGCCATGCCCTTAAGGTCACGGCATTCACGCCCGTTAAGGCCGACACTTCACCGATGGGGAGTAATATCTCACCATTGGGTTCTGTGTGGGCCGTGTTCTCTATAGTTTGTTTCATATTTCAGTAATAACTCACTAAATCAAAAGCTAAAATCAACTGAATGCGATTAGATAAACGTTAATAAACGTTAATAGGCATAGCGCAGCTTTAACGCCTCAGGATGAGGGTTTAAGTACACTTGCTCTTCAATATAAGGTGTTGGAAATTCGCGTAAATAATGGTTAATGAGCGTGATAGGTACTAATAACGGCAATAGACCTTGGCGATATTTCATAATCGCTTCAGACAGTTCTGTCTTTTGCTCTTTGCTCAAATGCTTTTTAAAGTACCCCTGAATATGCTGCAGCGTACTGGTATGATTTTTACGGGTCGCATTAATTTTCAGCGCCGTCATAAAACCTTCAAAGTAGCGGGTCGCGCTTTGCTCAAGATCCTCAATATTGGCCACTATCGGACCAAGCTCGCGATACCATGTCGGGCTGTGTGCCATTAATAGGTATTTATAGCGGGAATGAAACTTCACTAACTTATGCTTAGTCAGCCCTTCATGTTTCATCAGGTGCCAATCGTGATAGGCATAAACGCGGGTGAAAAAGTTCTCCCGCAGCACCATGTCATGCAAGCGGCCTTCTTCTTCCACGGGCAATAGTGGATATCGTTCCATCAACTTGCGAGCAAATACACCAATGCCAGACTTAGAACCATTGTTAGTGCCAATTTTATACTCTGTTACCCGCTCCATGCCGCAGGTTGGCGACTTAGCGCAAAGTAAGTATCCTCCGAGGAAATCGAGCTCTTCAACCTTGTTTTCGCTGTATTCATTGAGCTTATCGGTCACATCTAAGCTACCGTCACCACTCTGAACTAAGATGGTTTCCCCATCACGGACTAGTCGGATACTTTTCCGGGGTGCACCTAAGCCAATCGCCATTTCAGGACAGATGGGCACATAATCGAAAAATTGCTTAATCTCTTGATTACAATAGGTCGAATTTTTATGTCCGCCATCAAAACGAACTTTCTCCCCCAATAGACAAGCGCTGATCCCAATCTGAATTCGCTGCGGGTTAAACTTGTACATAAGTCGACTCCTTGTATCACTATGTCTTTAATTACGGACCATAGTTGTACAAGGATCAAGTTTTTGTATAAATATTTTTTAAAAGTATCGTTTAACAGTGACTCCTGATAAATCAACCACAAATAAACCTAACTTGGCCTATAACTTGCTAATTCAAATTGCAAAGTTGTCATCAGATAATATTGAAACGTCCAGCAACACCCATTAGTTAACCGCTCAACATTTTAAACCGCTGGTGGCCAAGGGACAGATTCATATATAAAGGAGTCGGATATGAGCACAATTAACCCTAATAGTTATACCAATACCTTTGCGAAAAGTTATGCCAATGTGCCACTCAAGCAAGTCGAGCCGAGCACAAATGGCCTAGGAACTCGTGCAAATTCAATGACGGCGGCGAATCTAACTTCATCAATAAGCCAAGATACTGTAACGCTCTCCTCTGCAGCATCGGTAACGACTGCCGATACCTATAGCCATCTGGCCCCTAACGCTAAACAAGGCTACACGGGTAATGTGCAAGCCATTGCAGGCACGCCTGAACCAGACAAAAGCATCAACCGGTTGGACAAAGCCATGCAGGCTATTTTAGATAACCGTACAGGAGTCGATAGGGATAAAATTAATAAGATAGATGAAGAAATGGCGAAGGTTGCGGCCGATGAAAATCTATCTGAAGAACAAAAAGCCAAGCAACTAGAATTACTGCAGGCGCAAAAATTGGATCTGATTAAAGAATCATCGGAGAAAAATGAAGAGCGGCAACGTCGTATCGAGTCCGAGGTGTATTACAGCTAACGAAGAAATGACCCGCAAAGGAAAAAATTGGCAGTGAAGGAAGTAATAAGTGGGATACAGAGTGTATTTTCTCGGTGAAATATCAGTCTAATCATTTGAAGCTAGACTGATATTTTATAATGTCACTCAATCCGTTACTAAAGACACCAACGCTTAGGATTGTTTTTCTACCTTATTAATACTGCCCTTATACCCAGTTTCGTCGACGGCCTTAAGCAAACTATCTAGATTAAAATCCTCTGGCACTGTCACTAAGGCTTGCTCCGTTTTTAACGAAGCCTTGGCCTTAATCACCCCATCGGTTTTACGCAGCGCTTTATTCACGACAGTGACACACAGCGGACAAGTCATGCCCTTAACATCTAAGGTGACCAGCACGTTTGCCGCCCAGCTCGACACTGAACACAGACTTAAGGCGAGAAATAACACTAACTTCATTCAAGCACCTCTAATAACCAAGGTAATACAAAAGGATATGACTGAAATGCCAGCACAACAGGTACAGTTAACCAGTACAGCCACAGCATCTGAGTACGACTCAACGTCGCTGTACACAGTGGCTTTTTAGCAAAATAGAGCCGCCAAAATCCCATCAGAATCAGCCCAGTCGACAGTATCAACATGGGCACTTGCAGCCAGCTCAGTTGCTCAATCCCCGACAGACTTGCGGCCGACACCCCGAACACCAGATAAATAAGCGGTGCAATACAGCATAGGCTTGAAGCAACCGCAGCAACCACTGCGGCGGCCATAGTCGCGAAGAGGCCCTTAGCGTTGTTCGGTTGACTGGTAGTCATAGGCAAACACTTTAGGCTCATAATAGTTCACGGGATCGCCATCAACTTCGGCATACGGGTAGCCAAAGTTATTCAGGGGTGTCTGTTCGGCTGTAGGGAATAAATCAAAGTCGCGGCCATAGTTAAAGCCAACCCAGTTCATTTCCCAATTGCCAAAGAGGTAATCATTCACGGCCTGAACTGCGGGATCGTTGTGTTCTTTTTTCTCCGTCAAACGCATTTTTGTCACATCGGCAGGATCGGCTGGCAACCAACCATAACCCGCTAAATAGAACATAGCGCGACAATGTTGACCACCACTGACATCGGCAACCCCTTTGTCATCGGCACTACCAAAGGCCTTTTTAGAGTATTCGCCCATCTTGATCGCCTGACCTAAGCGAATCCCAAACATCTCACGGGCAGGGATCCCCACTGCGCGCATTAGCGCCACAAATACTGAGTTAATATCGGTACACTTACCGCCTAACTTGCCACTTTCGAGGATACTTGCTACATCACCCGTACCACAACCAATCACGCTATTATCGCGGAACATATTAGCGCTAACCCAAAGATAAATCAGTCGTGCTTGCTTCAGTGGTTCAGTCTCGCTGCCAACGATCTTATCTGCTGTTTGCTTCACAATACCATTAATCGGCATGTGTTTAGTCGGCAGCAAATAACGTTCAACATCTGCAGGATAATGTATCTGCTCTGGGGTGCGGTAATGGGTTAAGGCGCCGCTTTTAACGGGTTCCCAATCTATCGTTTCAATATCAAACTCAACCGTTATTGTCATGTTCGCTTTGGCATCGGGCCAAGTCGCAAACAGGGTTTTGGCGCCATAACTGTTGTTTGAGCTGATATAGGCGTCTTTAAAACTGCCCGTAAAATTCAGCTGACTCACCAATTGGAATTGCGTTTCTTCGGGCAAAGGGATCCACAACTTAACCACCCCCTCAGACCCTTCTGGGGCAATAAGATGGTAAGTATTGATTAAGGTAAAACGGCGGCGTCCATCGCTTGAGCTATGTTCAACGACACTCGATTTAGAGGAAGATGCCAGTACTGGCGTGATAAAACCCGCAGTCGACAAAATAGCCGCACTTTTTAAAAAATTGCGTCTTTGCATTATGACATTCCTTTTATTGGATCATGTTTAGAAAGAAGAGAAACTCAACATAAGAGAGCAAGATTATAGGTGCTATAGCACTGTGCAGCAATCAAGCCGCTAACCATACAGTATAAAACCACTACATCGGAGAAAAAGACTCAGGAAAATATGCTACAGCGCAGGCATACTCACGAAATAGAATAAATATCGACGTTAACTTAACAAGCATAATCAATGATAGATTTAGAGCATTTTTATGTAAAAATCCCAATTTTAGTTTAATAAAAAAGTATCAATTACGTTATTTTTATAATCTAAAGGCTAAATAACAGCCATATTTAGCTTTGGCTAATGTTGTTAATAAAGATAATTATCTCACCACTTTTCACTCAAGCTTTGAGTCTCTCATTTAGCAAAATCAATAATATTCTTTGGCGAATTTTCGAAACAGTTTTCAGGGAGAACACAGTCTCACCTGAACAGTTTAATGGGTATGGCTGAGTAATCATTCCAAATTTAGAATATTGAACTTACAGTTTTGACTTAAGTTAGCTCGAATTACCTAACGCTTTTTACTCATAAAATATCAAACTTATCTTTCAAAATGGGAGCCAGACCACCATGCTGCAAAAATGTTTAATAAAAGTTTGCGTATGTTTGTGCCTGTTCTAGGCTTAAAAACGAATATACTCACTTAAAGGGCTTTTTTATGAAACATAAGCTTTCATTAGGTCTTTGCTCACTTTTGCTCAGCTCCACCGCTTATGCAGAAGTCAACATTTCAGGTTTTGCCTCAGTTGTTGCTGGTCAAGTTCTCGAAGGTTCGGGCGTTGCAGAGTTTGATTTAGGCCCCACCTTTCTCGCCGACTATCCACTCGTTGGCGCCTATGATGAAGATATTAGTTTCAAACCCGATACCTTATTTGGTATTCAATTCTCAGCGGATTTACTCGAAGGTTTATCTGCCACTGCACAGGTTGTTTCCCGCGGGGCTGATGACTTTTCGGCAAGTTTTGAATGGGCTTATCTGTCCTATGAGATCAATGATCATTGGACAGTACAAGGAGGTAAAAAACGCTTACCGCTCTACTATTACAGTGACTTTTTTGATGTTGGATATGCTTATCCTTGGATACGTCCACCCGCAGATAATTACACATGGCAAATATTTAACTACACAGGTGTCAGCGCCTTATATAACTATTTAATTGGCGACTGGACTATGTCTGGACAAGTCTATTACGGTAGCGAAGATAGCGAACCTAATAAGCTTTTATCTGATTTTTTCTTCCTCGAAAATACCCGAGAAGTATGGAAGGATATAGGCGGTATTGTTGTTCAATTCAACAAAGATTGGTTAGATATTCGCCTCACGCATATGCAATACACTAACGAACGTTATATTGGTGGTATTCAGCAGGAATGGAATGGTAGCAACCAACGTACGGGTAAGTTTTATGGCCTATCCGTTAATATAGATTATGAGAATTTCCTTTTTTTATCTGAGCTTAACCGCTTAGATCTCGATGGGAGTAATCTAGATACTTATCTTCTCTCGTTCGGCTATCGTATCGATTCAGTGATGCCTTACATTTCCTATTCGGACTTCAATGATGGTGAAGGCGGTGAAGTTCACCATACAAGTTCTGCAGGTATACGTTGGGATTTCCATCCTTCGGCGGCCTTTAAAATTCAGTATGATGACGTTAAAGATGACGGTGGCCCAGGCATGAAAGTCGCAGGGGATTCGAAATCCATCAGTCTTGGCATTGACTTAGTATTTTAGGAGAGAGAAATGAATAAGTTACTTTGCTTAATCCTACTCAGCTTAGTCTCAATGCCACTATTTGCTGGTGTGGTTGTCATCGTTCATCCCAGTAATGCAGACACTGTCGACCAAAAGGTTATTGAAAATATTTTTCTAGGGAAAACAAAGACCTTTCCTGGTGGAGCGCAGGCCGTGCCAGTCAATCTTGACAGTGCTATGCCCTTAAGGGAAACCTTTGATACTAAAGTGCTGGGCAAGTCATCCAGCCAACTTAAGTCATATTGGTCACAAAAAGTATTTACAGGCAAAGGAACGCCACCCAAGGAAGTCACTAGTGGGGCGGAGATGATAAAATTAGTTGCATCGAACCCTAATATTATTGGCTATATTGATAGTAGTGAGGCCAATGATTCGGTAAAAGTTATTGCCGAGTTTTAGATTGGAGTGCCGAGCTCAAGCTCGGCACAACTTGGGGGCAAGGGATGAATTTCTTTAATGATATTTCTATTTTTAAAAAAGTTATCGCGATATTTATTTTAGCTGTCATCATTTTCGCTTTAAACTTAAGCATTAGTGTCATCTCCATAAATAAAAATCGCACCACACTTAATTATATGGAGCAGCAAGTTTACCAAAGAGTTGAACTCGCCAATCAAAACGTGTTTTTTATCCAACGACTCGATGAACTTTACACTCAATCGGTTTCTTTTGCCGACGAAGACCTGTTAACAAATGCAGGTACTATGTATGAATCTTTACGTAAAAACCTACAACAATTAGATAGTGTCGATCCCTCACAAGCCAATAAACTCAGCAATCTATCCGCTAAATTAACCCGCTATAACGACATGACGATTAAGCTGGCTAAAGGCATGTTGGCGGGTACGATTGATATGGCAAACATTGGCCAGATCAGCCAAGAAAAATCCCAAGCCTATGAAGCTGTACTTAATGAAATACAAGATTACAAACAAAGCAAAGTACTCGAATTTAAACAATCAATAAAAGAAGCTGGCGACAGATCTGCGCAAAGTTTGTGGCTCACCCTCTCCATCGGCATCGCTTTGCTGATCGTGATGTTGATTGTCACTATTGCCATTGCACGTGCTATCAGCTCATCTGCGCGTAATGTCGCCCAGTCACTGAGTGAGCTGGCCGATGGCAAAGGCGATCTTAGTCATCAGCTCAAAGTGTCTGGTAGCGATGAACTCGGCCAAGTATCAAGTAACTTCAATCGATTTCTTCGCTTGCTCGGAGATTCTATTCGAAGGGTGGTGAATGTTACCGATCCCTTACTTGATAGCTCGCGCTCACTCAAACAGCGCATGGAAGATGCGACGCATGCCACCCAGCGGCAAAGCCATGATGCCAGCGCAGTACAAGTCTCAATGGAAGACATGCGTCACTCTGTCATCGAAATCTCGCAAAATGCCCGCCAAGCCGCCAGTGCAGCACAGGTCGCGGAGAAAGAAGCGATGCAAGGTATGACAGTCGTTCAGCGTACCATCGATATTTCACAGCAATTAAATACAGGAATTCAGGCGGCTTCTAACTCGATCAACGAGCTCGCTAGAGATACTGAAAATGTCACTTCTATCTTAAATGTGATTACCTCTATTGCCGAGCAAACCAACCTGTTGGCACTTAATGCCGCCATCGAAGCCGCCCGCGCGGGTGAGCAAGGACGAGGCTTTGCCGTAGTCGCTGATGAGGTCCGCGCCCTCGCCTCTAAAACAGCCGATGCAACCACTGAAATTCGCCATGTGTTACAAAACCTTAAAACGGCGGCCATTTCCTCGGTCAATACCATGAATGTGGCGATGTCGAAGTCATCGGAAAATGAAACCAATGCTCAAAATACAGGGAGTGCACTGAAATCAATTCAACAGCAGATTGTCAGTATCAATAGTATGAATACTCACATCGCCTCGGCAACGGAGGAGCAAGCCTCGGTCGCTTCTCAAGTGGTCGATAACGTCGTCAATATGAACGCTTCATTTGAACAGACATTGCAAATTCTGTCGCAGGTTCGCAATGTTTCTGAGGGATTAGTCGATTTTGCCGATGAACTAAAAAACGCCACATCTCAATTCAAACTTTGACCATAGAGCATTATCGAGATAATTGCTCAAGATAGAGAACCGGTATTGAGTTTACACTTAATACCGGTTTTTTAATTCCTTAAAGCTTATCTTTTTGTACCACTTAATCCGTGTTAACTAAACGCTAAGAAGGGGGATACGCACAGCAATAAGCCTGTGATAATAATGATATACAGCGACACGCCCTTGTACTTATGTAATGCAGGTACTTGGTACACTAAATAAGCGGGTATCAAACAACCGACTAAACCAAAAATTGGACTACAAATCGACGTAAAGCTCAGCACTGGCGCATTCAACACAATCGCGCCCCAAGATAATAGAATGGTAAAAATCATAATACCGTAACCAACAAGCTTTTTGTTGATACGATCTTCAGGCATATAACGGCGCAGCATGTTCATGGTCAAACCTTGGCAAGCTTCCCTAAAACCAAGATATACGCCAAAGTAAGCCGTCATCACCGCAAAAATATTCAAGGTTAAACTCAGCAATTTTAGTGTTTGTCCCTGCATACCTTGGGCAACCATAGCAAGAGCCGAGATATTTTCTTCCGATGCACGCACGGCCTGATCATGTCCCATTGCCAGCGTGAATGACACTGCATAGAAAAACACCACGACAAACAAGACTCCAAAGGCAATATTCATTGCGCGCATCGCTTTAAAGCGCGCTACCGCAAGGGATTTTTCCCGCGAACGATATGAAATCACCATAGGGCTTAAACTTTGAATAAACAGAATCGATGTTAGCGTAAAAGGCAGCATAACGACCGCATCTTTTAACCAATCTCCCGTGGCTGGGATAGCACCGATATTATTGATATCCCATTTATCCACCATCAATAACCCTAACACGGCGACAACACCCAACTTAGTCAGTACCATAAAAGTAGAGATCTTAAACAAAAGATTCTCACCGCGGGAGGCTAAAGCAACAAGACCGCAGATCAAGGCTAAACCATAAAAAGGATTTTCTGACAATAACGCTTTAGTGACCCCAAAACTCTGCAAAAATGAAGCACTGTCGTTTGTAATGGCCGTTGAATAAACGAACACCCAAATGACCAACATGATGAAATACAAACCACCCAACAACATACCCCAGTTTTTACCTAAATAACCCGAAATCACACTCGGGTAATCCTTACATTCTGGAGATTCTGCTAAGGTATTGATAAACAACCGTTGAAACATATACATGGCAGGATAGCCAATAATGCCAGACAGTAAGAAAACCCATAACCCCATCAAACCGACCTGCACAGGCAAGAATACGATCCCCGCGCCAATCGCCATTCCGATACTCATGATAATCCAGCCCCAATCCGTACTATCGAAGCGGGTATCTGCTTTCCACTGTGCAGCAGTAATTGTTGCATCCATCATTTCACCTTTACCTAGTTGGTATTATTTTGTGCAAATATATTTGAACAAAACAAACTCAGCAATCAAAATACTCAACTTTTGTTGAACAAAGAGTTAAAGCTCACAACTTGACTGAAAACGAGATAAATAGCGCACAAACCGCAGTAACAAATGAAATTCATTAAAAAATAATTGCAATAAAACATAAAAATACAAATAATGTTGCACATACGCCGAACTAGGCATTCAATTTTATTTGCAAGTTGGAGAGACAATGAAAACCATTATTCACGCAGAACGTGCTCCCGCGGCCATTGGCCCTTATTCCCATGGCACAGCCTATGGCAACCTCATTTTTACCTCTGGCCAACTCCCTGTTTGTAAAAAGAAAGGCAGCGTAGTTGACGGTGGGATTACTGAGCAATCGATTCAATCATTAGAGAATCTCAAATACGTGCTCGAAGCGGGTGGTGGCAGCTTAGAAACGATTCTTAAAACCACTTGTTATCTTGCAGAGATCAATGACTTTGCCGCCTTTAACGAAGTGTATAAAACCTATTTTAAAACCGACTGCCCAGCTCGTAGCTGTTTTGCAGTGAAGGACCTTCCGCTGGGCGTTAAAGTAGAAGTTGAAGCGATAGCACACGTTAAAATCTAAGCATTAACATAAGGTTGTAAGCTCATGAAACCCCAATGGCAGCAGTATATTCAAATCATTAAACAAGTGGTTAAGCCCGCATTAGGCTGCACAGAGCCCATCGCCGCCGCTTACGCCGCCGCCGTCGCCCGCGCCTTGCTGGGTGTTGAACCCGATTCAATTGCAGTACAAGTGTCTGACAATCTTTATAAAAACTCTATGGGCGTGTTTGTACCTGGCACTGGCAAAATCGGTCTGGCAATTGCCGCTGCAGCAGGCGCCATTGCGGGTAATCCGGATGCGGGCTTAGAAGTATTGGCCGTGATCACGCCAGAACAAGTCGCCAGAGCACAGGCCCTTATCGATGCGGGCAAAGTGACGGTTGAGCGCACCGAAACAGCAGAATTTATCTATTGTTGTGTCATCGCGAAAAAAGGCGACCGCGAAGCCCTAGTAAAAATCTGCGGCGGCCATACACTGATCGCCGAGAAGCGCCTCAACGGCGAATCCGTCTTCAGTGTCGATAGCACGCAAGCCAAAGCCACTGGTTCCATCTGTGAAGGCGTGGATATTTCTATCGAGTCCATTTATCGCTTCGCCCAAGAAGTCCCCTTCGAAGAGATCAAATTCATCCTCGAAGCCTCTGAGCTAAACGGCAAATTATCCGATGAAGGCATGGCGAATCCCTATGGGCTTGAAGTCGGCCGCACCATGAAAAGCGGCATAGCCGCCGGCATTATCGGTGAAGACTTACTGAATAAAATTGTCATGTTAACTGCTGCTGCATCCGATGCTCGCATGGGCGGGGCGAACTTGCCCGCCATGAGTAATCTTGGCAGTGGTAATCAAGGCATAGCGGCAACTATTCCTGTGGTATTGACGGCACAATGTTATAAGGTTTCGGAAGAAAAACTCGCCCGCGCCTTGATTATGAGCCATCTAGGGGCGATTTATATCAAGTCCCATTATCCACCACTGTCGGCATTTTGTAGCAATACAGTCACCAGCGCAGCCGCTTCTATGGCCATGGTGTATTTAGCCGGTGGCTCGTTCGAACAATCCTGTTTCGCGATTCAAAACGTGATCAGCGACAGCTCTGGCATGGTGTGTGACGGCGCTAAAGCGTCCTGCGCCATGAAGGTTAGCACTTCATCCAGTGCGGCCGTGCGCTCATTTTTGATGGCGCTCAGTAGTCACAATGTCTCAGGCCAAGGTATTATTGCTACCGATGTAGAGAAAACCATTAAAAACATTGGCAAAATGATCCTCAATGGCATGTCATCCACAGATGTCACTATTATCGATATTATGTCGGCATGATGATTTTAACCCGCTGAATATTTGCGGGTTAATAACTAAAGGTTGAAATTGTGAAACTGCAAGATTTAACGCAAAGTGATCTGGATATTCTGAAATCCATCGAAAATATCGTCGATGGCATCGCTGCCATGTATGGTCAACACACAGAAGTGGTATTGCACAGCCTAGATGCGAAACATCCGTCTGTGGTCAAAATTGCCAATGGCCATGTCACAGGCCGTGAAGTGGGTGCTCCAATAACCAACCTTGCCTTGCTCAAGCTCAAAACCGGTCAGGATATTTCCAACTCTTACCTGACTAAATGTGCCAATGGTAAGACGCTAAGATCAATTACGACGGTGATCCGTAACAGTAAAAATCAACCCATAGGGTTACTGTGTATTAACAGCGACATGGATGCACCACTGCAATCAGTTCTGCGCACTATGATGCCAGAGCAACTCCTTGGCAGCGAACTGACCAGCTCGCCCGAGGTGTTTGCCCGCAATATCGATGAAGCGCTCCATAGCACTATCGACAGTGTGAACCATGAGGTTCGCGCGAATCCCGCGATTTCACCTTCACAAAAGAGTCGCGAAATCGTCAATCAACTCCACGAGTTAGGGATTTTCGAACTCAAGGACAGTGCCCAAGTCGCGGCCACTCGATTGGGGATTTCAGTGCATTCGATTTATCGCTATCTGCGGGAAATCAAAGCCAATCAAGCTTAAAGCGAGAAAAAACTCGCCTAAATAGAAAGGGCTAAGGTGTAAATAACCTTAGCCCTTTCGTTTTATTATTTTTGCACTTGTGATTGCGCTTGTTATTGCGCAGCTTGTCCGCTAAAGCCCATCATATTCCATGCCTGCACTGTGCCATCGGCCATTAAGGCAATGGCATCGAGCAAATTGCTGCGAATGTCGCGCATTTGGCTCAAATCAACGGCTTGTTTATCTAATGTTAACGCAGCCTCACCTCCCATCCACACCGCAATCGAACCATCTTGGCGTTTAACCGTAAACCCTAAGCCTGTCGGGAAAATATCCGTTGCTTGGGTAATTTCAGTTTTGGGTCCAGAGTGGCCATCAACCACAGTGCCATCCTGTTTTAAAAAGGCAAACTCCCGCTCATAGGTCACCACTTTACTCACCTGAGTGACTTCTTGATAACGTGGTTGCTTGTCTACCAAGTCCCAACCTTCCCAAGCAATGGCCGTATTATCCCTGCGTAACGCGACAAAACCCTCCTCAAAGGGATAAACCTTGTGCACTTTTTGCAACTTATCCTGTAGGACTGATGTATCGGCACCATTGAATTTACTTCCCCATACGTGCAGTTGACGACTGATGGTTAGGGCGGCAAATGCGCCACGATTTGCATAAATATCAATCACTTTATTGGCGCGTTTTGTAGTAGATAAACGCGCTGGAAACGCGACGTGATACTCAGTCAATTCGCCCTCACCCCAGGTATATACGCTGCCATCCGCCAGCAGCGCCGCAAACCCATGATCCGTGTTGACAACTTTCACGGCAGGCGCTAATTGGCTGAGTTTTGCCAGTTGTTCGCGGCCTTTTTGATCATCGTTGACCCCGCCCCAAGACACTAATTTTCCCGTCGCCGTCCTCGCGGTAAAAGCATTATTGTTGGCATAGAGCAGATCGACATGGTTAAGCTCAGAGGCCACGTGGCGACTATCACCACCATAAGCGGCATCGCCCCAAGTCACTACTGCTCCCCCCAGCTTTAAGGCAGCAAAGGCACCTTTATTAATCAACACAAAATCAATATTGGTCATCGCAGGCGCAGCATATTGACCCGAGAGCAGTTCGGCTGGTGTTGAATCCAGATTAGACCAACTGACTACACTACCATCTTGTTTGATGGCCGCATAAAGCCCTTCTGCCAACACAAAAGAACGAACGCCTGTCAGCACTTGCTTCATCCCCATCCCCCAAGGGATAAGTTTGTCATCACGGGTTAAGGCCGCAAAACCACAGGTATTCTCCGCCGCGTATAACTCTTTTACATTGACCAGAGGCTCTGCGGCATTATTGATATCGCCACCACATTCAGCATCGCCCCATGCCACCACAGTACCGTCTTGCTTGAGTGCCGCAAATGCACTGAGATTACTGTAGATTTGACTCACTTGGGCTAACTGGGCGGGCATAGGGATTTTGGTAGAATCGTCGGCCACCTCAAGATTGCTCGGGATGGACGTTAATGAATTATTCGCGGTGGATGGTGATCTGTGAGCCAAGATCGTGTCAGAAATTTGCTGTTTTAATTCGGGCGATATATCAGAATCCTGTTTATCTATGAGTAAGTTAACCACATGACCCAAAGCAAAAATCGCCAGCGCTACACCGCCCCACGAGACCTGTTTTTTATCCACAAGTATATCCTTATCGTAACTGCAAACTCTCACTGAGTTTAAACTGGAACATAACGTCGACTGAGTACGCTAAATGTGAACTGTGATTGTAACCAAAACAGGGCTAAAATGACATTGCCCTAAAGTCGAAAGCTGACCTGATTCAAGTAAGATGAGCATATGAGCAGAAAAATAAAAGCAGCGTATCTCGCTGCTTTTATTGAATATGATGTTGAGGTAACAAAGGGCTAATCTCTTTTGCCCACTTTCTCTAACCCCCAAACCAGTGCAATCGCCGCTAACATACACACAATGGCTAACATCAGTTGTGAAGGCTGACCCGTTACTTGCTCAAAATTAAGCGGGGAAATATTTTGCTCCAGCAAAGGTACTTGTTCGCCGTGGGAGTTGGTCCGCCAAGTTAAGATTTCTTTCCATGGCCAAATTTTACCTAAGGTACCTAACATTAATCCGGTTAGAAACACGATAGTGGCATCATGGTATTTACGCAGCAGCGCCGACAATAAATGGCTGAACGTCAGTAATCCC
Organism: Shewanella sp. S23-S33; assembly: GCF_043359565.1. Lineage (NCBI taxonomy): Bacteria > Pseudomonadati > Pseudomonadota > Gammaproteobacteria > Alteromonadales > Shewanellaceae > Shewanella > Shewanella sp. S23-S33. The sequence goes on from NZ_JBHFFD010000024.1 coordinate 98,307, forward strand.
ATCACGGCACCAGCAGCAAAACAGGCCAAAATATCCAGCTGAATATTTTTAGCGGCAGCGAGGACCACAGGATATAACCCTAACAATAATAAGATGAAACTGCCTGAAATTCCTGGCAATACCATAGCGCAAATCGCAATCGCGCCGCCGAAAAAGATATTCATGTAACTGGCTTCTACCGCGACCGGATTCAGCACAGTAATCGCCCATGCAGCCAGCACACCAAGCGCAAATAAACCTAAACGTGCCACAGTGAAACCACTCACTTGCTTAAGCATATGCACGACAGAGATAAGAATAAGCCCAAAAAAGAACGACCATATCGGGATGGGATGTACCGCCAACAACCAAGAAATCAGCTTAGCAAAGGTAAAAATACTGGTCAGGATCCCCGCCAGCAGACTCACTAAAAAGCCACCATTAATATGGGCAAATGCCCCTTTTATGCCCTGCGACTTGATTACGCCCCAAAGGGAAGGATTAATGCGTTTTACACTATCGAGCAAAGTATCGAGAATACCGGTAATAAACGCTATGGTGCCGCCCGAAACGCCAGGCACAACATCAGCAGCGCCCATGGCCATTCCCTTAAAATACGTCAGCAAATATTTCACTGTGAGTCCTTGTAGTTAAATCAAAATGCCATTGCCGCTACACGACAAATTGGCCGCAATTATACGGTGTTACACTTAAAACCGCGAAATGAAGTTTACTTAATTAAGCCGACTGGTATTTGTTGTTATCCTAATGTTACACTCATCCGACCAGAGCAACCCAAGCTCAACTTGGAACAGGCTCAAGATAACAACACCCCTTTGCACCATTATTAAGGATAACCATGAGCCAGACAGACTCTTCTAGCACTGCAGAACAAAAACCTAATAAAGTGCTCGCGCTCTACCACAAAACTCGCCGTTATCCCTTCGGCCAAAAACTGTTTTCAATCATGGTTTCACGCATGGCGCCCTATTTCGGCACCATCAAACCACTGATCACTGAATTACGCCTTAATCATTGCGCCTGTTTAATTAAAAAACGCCATGCCGTTCATAATCATATAAAAACTGTGCATGTGATTGCGATTTGTAACGGCCTAGAAATGGCCATGGGCGTGATGGCCGAAGCTTCAATTCCAAAACATTTACGTTGGATACCTAAGGGCATGAGTTTGGATTATACGGCTAAAGCAGGCAGCGATATTTTATGTGTCGCCGAAGTGACACCAGAGCAATGGACTCCCGGCGATATGCTGGTCCCCGTTACCGCCTACGACACCCAAGGAGTGGTTGTGGTGAAAGGACATATCAAATTGTGGATTTCAGAAAAACCGCAAAAATAAACGCTTTGAATCAAGACTTACACTTAATATCAGCATTTAAAAAGGGAGCTTTGCTCCCTTTACTTTTTAACCTTCAGCCGTATTTCGCAAAAACATTCGGAGAACTGAATTGTGCGGCGCCTTGCTCGCTCACGTTTAAGTACGAACTGTTAGATACGAGCTTTTAAAATCGCAGCCCTATTGCAATATAGCAGCACAGTTATGCAAAATATTAAGCAAAATGGCTTGCAGTAAAACGCTCAATTAAACAGATAAAGTCGGCTTCAGCAAGCTTGGCACATTTTAAGGTTTGTTCATGGGACAACTGCACGTCCCCCAATCCTTCGGCCATATTGGTAATGGCACACACAGCCAGTACTGGCAAACCACAATGCGCCGCCGAAATCACCTCTGGCACCACAGACATTCCCACCACATCGCCACCGATAATTTGCATCATGCGGATTTCAGCCGCGGTTTCAAAACACGGGCCAGAGTAAGACACAAAGACCCCTTGATTCACTTCAATGCCTGCGGCTTTTGCGACACTTAAGGCTTCTGATCTCAGGTCTTTATCATAAGCATTGGCTAGGCTAAAAAAGCGTGGGCCGTAGCTATCATCATTCGCGCCCGTCATGGGCGTACCCGGCATAGTGTTGATGTGATCGCTGAAAATAACTAATGATCCCACGCCGATCCGCTCTGGCCGTAATGACCCCGCAGCGTTAGTCACGAGTAACAATTCACACCCTAAACGTTTGAAAGTACGCACAGGCGTCGTCATCACCTTCATACTTTGGTGCTCGTAAAAATGCCCGCGGCCTTTCATGCACACTATATCGATGCCATGTAAGCTGCCGAGCACAAGCTCTCCAGAGTGGCCGACGACGGTACTTACAGGAAAACCGTCTAACTCTTCATAGGGGATCACTACTTTGTTATCTAAATTATCGGCAAACGCGCCAAGCCCTGAGCCCAAAATCATAGCGGCACGGGGAGAGAAATTCGGTTTACGGGCTCGAATCGTCGCAAGGGCATTAATAACGGGATCATGGCTCATACAAGGTACCTCATAGCAAAGGAATGAAAGAGTAAACGACCCTCAGTATAAGCGGGCTTAGGGTTGCAAATAATCGCGATTAATCGCACTATTGTGCTGATAAAAAGGACAATATCTGAAAATAGTGAGCCTAAAATGAGCACGATAAACGCATCAGAACTCGTCACCTTGAAGATGCTGCGGTATTTCCATCGAGTGGCTGAAGTGAAAAACTTTACCGCTGCCGCCGAGCAACTGCATTTATCGAAATCTCCGCTGAGCGCACAAATCAAAGAGTTAGAATCGCTCCTTGGCGTTGAGCTGTTCACTCGCAGCACTCGGCAAGTGGAGCTCACACCCTATGGCCAATTGTTAAGGGAAAAGTGCGAGCAAATATTCGAACTGGTGAATACCTCATTGGAACAAGTGGCTCAGCTTGGGCGACTCGATAGAAACCATATTCGGATTGGCATCATGAGCTCGCTTTTTTGGATGGGATTTGGTGACATACTGAAAAGCTTTCGTAAGCAATGCCCTGATAATGAGCTGATATTTCAAGAGTTATCACCTGAAACTCAAAAAGTCGCCTTAGCACATCAAGAAATCGATTTTGGCCTAGTGCGCTACGCCGACACCTTAAATTTGCCGCACCTTCTCGCCGAAACCATCACCAGCGAACCTATGGTGTTAGCACTGGCAAGTAAGCATCCTTTAGCCAGACGCAAAAGCATCGACTTGAGTGAACTCAAAGATGAGCCTTTTACCTTACTCAGCCGTGCCAATTCCGCCTCTAGCGATTTGATTATCGCCAGCTGTCAGGCCGCAGGATTTATGCCGCAATTAGTACAGGAAATGGTCGAGCCCAATAGCTTGATGGCCATCATCGCTGGCGATAACAGGGTATCCATAGTGCCACAAAGTTATGCATCACAGCCTTGGCCTAGGGTAAAGTTTATTAAATTAAAACAAACCATCCCCGCCGATATCTGCCTGATTTATCGGCCAGAAATGGCTTCGCTGCCAATTCTCGATAGCCTGAGGGACTTATTGAAGCAACAAATCAAAACCATTTAGATTGTCTCCCAAACGAGTGCTATGCTGAGTTCAATACTCAGGGTTCATATTTTAAGGATATCAAGATGGATGAATTTTTAGCGGCAGCCATTGAAGAAGCCAAACAAGGACTCGCCGAGGGCGGCATCCCCATTGGTTCGGTATTAGTGATCGATGGCAAAATCGTCGGGCGCGGCCACAATAAACGGGTACAAAAAGGCAGTTCAGTACTGCATGCCGAAATGGATTGTCTCGAAAATGCCGGCCGATTTAGCGCCGCCGAGTACCAAAGGGCGACCTTGTATTCCACCCTATCGCCCTGCGATATGTGCAGCGGCGCAGTATTACTTTATGGCATACCAAAAGTCATCGTCGGTGAAAACGCTACCTTCCAAGGGCCAGAAGCCTATGTAAAATCCCGCGGCGTGGATGTCACTGTGGTCGATAATGCCGAGTGCAAACAATTGATGCAGGACTTTATCGCCAGTAATCCAACACTCTGGAACGAAGATATCGGCGAGTAATGGTTCGACAGTCTTCTCAATCCGTTTCTGCATTTTTGTATTTCACTTTTTACGTTGGCGCTAGTTCACTTTCTACCTTTCCTGTATTTTACTTTTTGTGTTGACTGTATTTCATTGGAGGCTAGCGCCTGCTAGGCTAGCCCTCCCAAATCCCAGTGAAAAGTGGAACATGTCTACTAGCGAAAGGAACTCAGCTAACGTGCCAGCCAACTTACCTAAAGACCCTTGGTCAAGATCAGACTCCACGCAGCCTGTTGTAATGACGATACCCGCACAGCGTAATGCCAACCTCGATGCTATTCGCGGTTTAGCTGTGTTGGGGATATTTTTTATGAATATCTATTTTATGGGCATTACTTTTTTTGGCTATGCGCCCCATGAAACACAGCCGCTGTCGGATCACATTATCAAAGTGTTCAGTAACTTTTTCATCGAGGCACGCTTTATCAGTCTATTTTCCATCCTGTTTGGTGTCGGGCTTTTTATTCAATATCAGCGATTTAGCGCCAAAGGCCTAGAAGCTTATCCCCTACTGCGATCACGTTTAAAATGGTTAATTGTATTTGGCCTACTCCACGGCATTTTTATTTGGTCAGGTGATATTTTATTCACCTATGGCATTAGTGGATTTTTAGCTTTGTGTTACAAAGATTTAAGTGTTGAAGCCCTTAAGCGCAAAGCGAATATTTTTATTTTAAGCGCCTTAGTTATCATTACGCTGGTTAGCCTTACGGGCAGCGATGAACCTTTCACTCGAGAATCGAGTCTATTTGCAGAGCAATACAGTGCATGGACCTCTGGCTATGCCGACCAACTATTACTGCAATTGATGCAAGTTGGCTATATGGCACTGGTGATCCCTTTTACCATAATGTGGTTTACGGCTGGCTTGATGTTGCTCGGAATGGCTTTGTATCAACAAGGGACTTTTGAGCAAGGTTTTAGCAAATCGGTACTGGTAAAGTTAGTGCTAGCAAGCGTAGCGCTATCACTGCTTGATACCATCTTAGGTTTAACGAAAAATACTATTCTCGTTGCGTTTTCAGATGTGTTAATCATGCTAAGTGCTATTCCTATGGCGCTGATTTACATCCACATTATAGTTAAGGTTTGCCAGAATAATCCTAATATACTGACTCCGCTGCAAAATATTGGCAAACTCGCATTTAGTCTCTATATTCTGCAATCCATCGTTGGCGTGTTAGTGTTTAGACACTTAGCTCCCGAATTGCTATTGAGCTTAGATAGATGGGGATACATGGCCATGGCGCTGGTTTATTCAGTAGTGCAATTACTGTTAGCCAGCCTGTACTTACACTATTTCAAACAAGGGCCGCTAGAGAAACTGTGGCGCCACCTCGCGTTTAAAAAATACACGGAATCACAAGAACACAAGCAAGCTTAAAAACACTGACACGAGATTGATACCAGATAATGACGAACAAAAAACCTGCCAAAACGGGCAACAGCGCTTCACCTCAAACCAATCGCCCGCAAAAGAGTCGAGCACAAAGCGGTCGCGCTCAGAACAGTCGCACACAAAACAATCGCGCCCAAAGTAGTCGTACTCAAAAGTCCAATGCAGCCGCTTCAGGCTCAAGCCTTATGCCGCTGTTATTGGTGGTAATTTTTCTTGCTGGCTTAATCGGCGCAGCGCAGCAACATATGCTGCCAGTCGGGATTGCGGGCATGTACCTCACACTGAGCCTGCTCACCTTTATCGCCTATGCCATCGATAAATCCGCCGCTAAACGTAACAAATGGCGAACTAAAGAAAGCACATTACATCTGCTCGCCCTCATGGGCGGTTGGCCCGGCGCTCTATTTGCCCAAAACCTGTTAAGACACAAGTCCGTTAAAGCCTCATTTAGAAACGTCTTTTGGCTCACCGTTGTCGCCAACTTAGCCGTGCTGGGTTATGGCATAAAAACTGGCGCCGTAAATATGTTTATCTAATGCTCTTATTTAAGGGCTTTTATGTAAGAGCTTTTATACAAAGGCTTTTATATAAGGCGCCTTATCTAAGAATCGCCATCTGAGTGTGGCAGTCTAAGCAGCATGAGTCGCGGCATCGATCAACTGCTCAACCACAGACAACGCCAACAGTGCTGACTGAGTGTCACCTTTTAATTGTGCCGACACTATCGCCCCCTCTTTGAGTAAACCTATTGCCGCAATGAGAAATTGGGTCTTGGCTTCTGGCAAACCCAATGCCGATACTTGCTGTTCAATTAAACTCGCCACTCGCTGTTTATGCAGGGCGCAGAGTTGGTGCACAGGATGACTCGGCTCAGTAAATTCGGCGCTGACATTGATAAAAAAACAGCCGCGAAACTCACACAGTTGCGGCACTCTTTGATTAAACCAATCATCGAGCGCGATAAATAACCCACCAATGCCCTCCCGTCCCGCTGGCAATGCGTTCACTCGCTCGCTAAGCCATTGATAAAATACCTCATCACGATAGCGAACCACGGCTTCAACTAACTCATCTTTACTGGCAAAGTGGTGGTACAGGGTCTTTTTGGCGATCGCCGATTCCTGCAGAATCTGGTTAATCCCCACCCCATGCACACTTTGAAAATAAAACAGTTTAAATGCGGTAGTGACCAATTGCTGCCGTTTATCCGATGGCGTACCTGCCTGAATCTCAGTGCCCTGCATCAACTCATTCCTCTTCTTTGGTAAACATTCGTTAGCAAATCTTAGCTAACAAATATGAGTCCTATGTTTATGAGTCCTATGTTCTCACGAGTAGACAAGTCAGTCTACTCGTGAGATATTCACATAGGTAGACAAATCTGTCTACTTCGGTAACTAAATTAAGTTAATAGTGAAATCAAGAGTGAACACGGAACACCACAGCATGTTAGCTGCGATGGTTTGCTGAACATTCACGTCCACAATTCATTATCAAAATACGGGCTTAACACAAGCCATTAATGGGAGAAAAGATGCAAAGAATCATTCCACAGAATCTAAAGATGGCCTTGCTCGCAGGATGTGGATCCACTTTGTGTATCAGTAGTTTAGCGACGCTGGAACAGCTAACACCGCAAACCATTTGGTTGATGGCCCCCTTTGGTGCCACTATGGTGTTGTTGTTTGCCTTGCCAGAAAGTCCGCTCGCTCAACCGAGAAACATTCTCTGCGGCCACTTACTCACGAGTTTGGTTGGACTGATAATTCTAAATACTTTAGGAGTCTCCCCGCTAGCCTTAGGGCTTGCAGTCGGATTAGGCATAGCGGTGATGATGCTAACCCATACTGTGCATCCACCCGCGGGAGCGAATCCTCTGGTCGTTATGCTCACGGCGCAGCACTGGGATTTTCTGTATATGCCCGTCGCCAGTGGTGTTGCGCTCATTCTGGCTTTTGGTTGGCTGTATCACAACTTACTTTGCCGCCGGCAATACCCACAAAAGTGGTTTTAATCATTCATCGCCAATAAAAAAGGGCAATTTTAAATTGCCCTACACTTTCTCTAAAATACAAAATTGGCTGTCACTTTGCCTTTAGAACCAACTCAACGCGATACTGATAATCACGCCAGTGATCATCAATTGCATTAAACAAAAGCCCATAATATCCCGCGCTTTTAAGCCTGCAATCGCCAGCACGGGCAGTGCCCAGAAAGGTTGAATCAAATTAGTCCACGCATCTCCCCAAGCAACGGCCATTGCGACCCGAGCGACATCTGCACCTAAAGCTTGTGCGGCGGGTAACATAATCGGCGCCTGCACGGCCCATTGGCCACCTCCCGATGGTACAAAAATATTCACAATTCCTGCACTGATAAAGCTCCAAAATGGCAGGCTCTCGGCGCTAGCGATGGCCACAAAACCTTCCGAAATACTTTGAGCTAAACCCGATTGCACCATCACAGCCATAATGCCCGCATAAAAGGGAAATTGGATAACAATACCTGCGCCGCCCTTAATGGCCTCATTCAAGCTGGTTAATAAACTGCGTGGTGTTTGATGTAACAGTATGGCGAGGAACAGAAATAAGAAATTCACTAAATTGAGATTTAAGCTGCCGCCCTGCACCCAAAAGTAATAACCTAAATATACAAGCCCAGCGCCACCTACACTCCAGCCGAGTAAACGGCTATTTTCTAACTTATCCGCAGGACGGCTTTCAGGCTGACGATCACTCACATTTGCAGAGTTAAGCTCTAACGCCGAAGCATCAAGTTCAGCGCCTTTGTCATCAAGGGCGCTTGGGTCGACATAAACACTGTCTTTTTCTTCTGGCAACATAAAGCGATTTACTAAGGGCATGACCACAAACAGAATTGCCACTAACAATAAATTATAACTCGCGAAAATGGTGTCACTGGTGGGGATGATACCGATTTGCGATTCAGAGAAATGCCCCACCGTCGCAATGGTTAATGGGATCGAACCCGCAAGCCCACCATGCCAAACCACAAAGCCGGAATAGGCGCTGGCGACCAGCAGTCGATAATCCACTTTCACTTTGCGAGCTAAGGCTTTGGCAAATAACGCGCCCACCACTAGCCCAAAACCCCAGTTAATCCAACTGGCGGCCAGTGACACCAAAGTCACTAAAATAATGGCTTGTGGTGCCGACTTAGCCAATCCAGCAATGGCATCGAGCAGCTTTTTAATCGGCGGCGAGCTTGCCAACATAAATCCTGCCACCAGCACTAACAGCATCTGCATCGAAAAACTTAACAGCGTCCAAAAGCCATCGCCCCAATAATTGATGACTTCCAGCGGGGTTTTATGTTCGGCAACCACAGCAGCAATTAATACGACTAAGGTAAGTAAAAGCACGAAAATATAAGGATCGGGTAGATATCGGTCGACGAGTTTGACCAGAGGTTTTGCCGCTTTGTTTAACATAGACTTTCCTTGTTTATTATCTGAACTAAAACGTCAACACGCCCTAGTTCTTATTTGTTTTTATTGAATTTTTATTGAGTCTTAAGCCCACAGATTAAGCGATCTCTAAAGCAGGATAAAGTCTTGAGGGAGTTTTTAACGGTTTGAACTGGTAGCACCAGATATCCAGCTCAACGCACACGCGAGTGCCGATAGCATCTGATGCTAAAAAACTGATAATATGGCAAAAATTAACTAAGGTGCTCTTTATATGAAAATGTTACTTGCCGTTGTGGTGATTGCTGTGGTGATTTTTTACTTCTTTACCTCAATGAACGGCCAAAAAGCCGCCCAAGAAAATATCCGTTTAGGCAATGAGTTTTTAACACAAAACAAAACCAAAGAAGGTGTGATCACCACAGCTTCAGGTTTGCAATATCAAGTATTAACTCAGGGCGATGGCACAGTTCATCCTAAAGCCAGCGATACAGTGACAGTCCATTACCATGGCACTTTGATTGACGGTACTGTGTTTGACAGTTCGGTTGATCGCGGCGAACCCATCGCATTTCCGCTTAATCGGGTGATTAAAGGTTGGACCGAGGGCGTACAGCTGATGGTTGTTGGCGATAAAATGCGGTTTTTTATTCCCAGTGAACTCGCCTACGGTAACCGTAGCACAGGCAAGATTGGTGGTGGTTCTGTGTTAATTTTTGATGTGGAACTGCTTAAGATTGATTAAATCAGTCTTCAATGAGTCTGTCTTAACACATTCGGCTGTATTCATAAAAAAACCTAACACTTAATAAAGAAAAAAGCCCTGAATCTTCGCAGGGCTTTATTTTTTAACCAATAATATCAAAATTTTGGATAATTACTGGCAGGTTGCCGCGCCAATATCAACCCATACCGCCGCAACGCCCGGTACATCACCTTTAGTCCAGTAACTCGCCTTCCATACACGACCGTTATAGCGAGTAGTTTGACCGCCGTTATACACCACACCTGCATCCCAACCGAGATCAACTTGGCTGAGTAGCAGCCATTGGTCTGCGGTGCGAGATGGCGTATTGCCCTGAGTCCAATACTTTGCTTTCCATACCAACTGACTATGACTCACAGTATTACCCGTGTTGTATACCACACTGGTTTGCCAAGCAGGATAGTTACCGGCATTGGGATCAGTTGCATCGCAACCACCACCGACCACTTTTGGCGTCACGGTCAGATTAGTCGATGCGCTCGCATCTAAGGCACCATCGGAAACCAGCACGCTCAAACCATAGCGGGTCGCTTCGGTAACATTGGGGCCAGTAACTACTAACGTGGCACTATTTTGCCCGGTTGCCGACACGCCTGCGGGCACAGTCCAAGCGTAGGTTAAGGCATCACCATCTGCATCGGAAGCATTCGCCACTATACTGACGGTTTTACCCGCTTCAACTGTCGTAGTCGGAGCCAGAGTCACTACAGGTGCTTGATTAGGCGTATCAGCCTTGTTCGTCACCAGCACAGTATCGCTGGCAAATAGCCCTTCAGGATCGGTGACTTTAAGGCTAAAACCATAGGCGACATCGGTTTGGGTTGCTCCCAGTTGAATAGTCGCATTCGCCATATCTGCATTCGCGATGGCAACACTTGGCCCAGAGACTTGAGTCCAGAGATAGCTTAAGGCAGCGTTTTCAGGATCGCGCGAACCGCTACCATTGAGCGTCACATCGGCGGGACCGGTGACATTCACATCCGCGCCAGCATTGGCAATGGGCGCTTTATTCACTGGCGGAGTGGTGCCTTCACCATGGCCTAAACCTTCGTGTATGGCATTCAGAATGTCACCATTATCGGCATCAAGTTCCCACGCAAAGAGCCCACCAAGTTGATTAGAAAGCACATATTGCCCCTTGGCTTTAACTGAACGAGCATCATCGAAAGTGATTAAATCGCCAGTAGATGCCTTGAACAAAGATGGCGCCTCGGCTGTTTCGTCGTAACTGTAAGTCCAACCGCTTCCCATGTAGTCATTCGCTATCTGACGATAATCCACCACACCAGCTTCCCAAGTACCTTTCACTTTGCCCGTTGCCGTCCCTGTGAAAGGATTATTACCACTGTAGCCATTCACACCTGTCCAGCCGCGGCCATACATAGCGGCACCGACCACAATTTTCCCTGGGGTCACACCTTGGCCTAACAGCGCATTAACGCCATTAGCTGTGGTGTAACGGGTATTGGGATCCCAACTCGCTTCATACAGATTGGTTTGATGGCCGAGTTCAGTATTAGTCCAACCACCATTAAAGTCGTAACTCATCAAGAAGATGTAATCCATGTACTGCTGAGCAGCCTGATAATCGACTTTTTGAATTTTATCGTCACCAGCACTAATAGCAGAGGTCAGCTCATAGGTACGACCCGTTTCGGCGCTTAGTTCATCAAGCATCGCCCGCAGTTCACGCATCAGAGTCACATAGGTTTCACCGTCATTGGCATTACCTAAATTTGGGTTAGCGCCATTCCCCCCTGGAAATTCCCAGTCGATATCCACGCCATCGAAGAATTTCCATGTCTGTAGAAACTCTTTCACCGAAGCGACAAAGATATCGCGCTTGGTTTTATCACCGAAGAAAAAGAAGGGATCCGAGAGGGTCCAACCACCGACCGAAGGTAAAATCTTCAAATCTGGATGTGCTTGCTTAAGTGCCATCAATTGACCAAAGTTACCTTTGTAAGGATCTGAATGCTCACTCACTCCCGCCTGCGGTATTTGAATCGCCGCCCAAGGATCGTGAATCGCAACTTTAAAATCACCACGACCACTACAGGCACGTTGCAACGCTTCGAAACTGCCTTCGATTTCTTTCAAGCTATCATTGATTCCATCACCACCACAAATTGGGGTAAAGCCATATAAAATATGGGTTAAGTTTTGCGCAGGTATCTTATCGACCGGGAATTTACGACCGTATACGCCCCATTCGACAAAGTAACCTCCCACCACTTTGCCTGATTTATTCGCATAGGGACGGTTGTTTTCTTTTAGGGGAGCATTGAGTGGCACTAAATGGCTGCCGTCGGTATCAGCCACGAGGATTTGTTTAGCATCACTCGCCGTACAGCCATCGCTGTTACACAGTTGTACTTGCATCTGATAACGGCCGCCCTTGTTCACCTTAAAGTTAGCGGTTCCCGACGCGCCAGATGGGCCTTCCCAAACTACATTACCGTTGAGCAACACTTGGGCTCTATTGCCCACATCGCCACTCCAAAGGTTCCAACTGACGGAGACATCGGCGGCATCTTTCACAGTAACTAATTGATTGTAAGCGGTAGCCGCTTGATTCACTTCAATAATAGCGAACTTAGTTTCGCCCCAACCTAAAGTCGGTTTACCGGGCGCCGCTGCAAAAACGCTGGCACTGATAGTAGATGCCAGCGCTGATGCCACTAGCAAGGCTGATGTTGAAATTTGAGTCTTGAACATGAGATATCCCTATTGAATTTTTATATGAATCAATAAGGCAAACAAAGCGTAGACAGGAAACAGCACTCTCTTAAAACCATGCAAAACGACTGACAACTGCACGAAGAAAAACCTGTGGTATCCCCGCTATCATAGGTACAGACGAACCCTTAGACCGGAGGCTTTGCGTCCCAGTTTTTCAACTGGTTTGCCTTTTACACACAATGACAACGTTGTCATTGCGAATATCAGCATAAGCGTAAGCGCAATAAAATTGCAACAAAATATTATCAACTGCGTTATTGGTAAGAATCGTAAATAGAACTAGACATCTGATAAGAAAGGAATTATGCAAATTCAACTATCACTAATGTTTACTTTGGGTAATGAGGATTATCTGAATACTTTAAGAATAAAAAAACAGGACTCGATATGCCAAAGGCATCATAAGTCCTGCTTTATATTTCACAATTTATGTCGCTTATGCAGCTAAAACTCAATCACTAAACATTCATGGCGCAAACCATTGTCGAGCAACATGATGATCCTTATGCGCGGGGCATTTATGATCCTTATGCACGGGGTTATTTATGATCCTTATGCACGAGGATAGTCCCTTGCGAGCATCACAGATAAACCGCGGCAAACCAAGGTTTCCATATCATCGACACGATTGATTTTCATCTCAGCTAAGGGCGCGCTCAATGCCATTTGCTTTAAGCTTTCGAGACAGCCTTTGTAGTAAGGAGCGCTATTCATCATACCGCCAGCAAGCCAAATTCGATTGGGATTAAATAAATTAACCGCCCATGCTAATCCCATGCCGAGATAACTGCCCGCGCGATATAAATCATCCTGAGTGGAGATTTTGCGGCTGCGCACTGAATCGCCACTGGCCAGTTGCTCTAAACTAAACTCACCAGATTCTGTCATCACGCGACAAGGCCCCAACTCCCCCGCCACGCCCGTCGCTCCCGTAAAGACTTGTCCATTAAAGGCAATAGACATACCGATCCCAGTGCCGCACATGACCAATAACTCACAGGCATATTTCGCATCACAAGTCGCTTGCATACCCGCATCGATATCGTTGCAGATAAACTTAAGCTCACCCTGGGTTTTGACTGTATCGAAGCTCAATCCATTGAGTCCAGGTAAAGATTTACAAGAAACCAAACGATTATTTTGCACCAGTCCAGGTACGGCAATCGCTAGTTGGTAATGCTGTAAATCATAATCACGTTCAAACGCCGCGATTTGATTATTTAACTCTTCAATTTTAAAACCTTCACCTGTGGGGATTTTATATTGTTCTGTATGTCCCGCGAGCTGAAGTTCGAACAGGGCTTTGGTACCGCCCACATCTATTGTTAGTATTTGCATCGCTTACTCCACTGATACATGTGCCCCACTCTGACCCCGAGTAGAGATGGCAAATGTTAGCATAGGGTCCAAATGTTAGCGATTGAATAAAACTTAAGTTGCTAATTTTTAAGGAACAAGTTCTAATTAAAACATGACCAACCTTTTATTTAATTCACTTTTCATGCTCAAAATCACATAAATAAATCAACAAAAAACCCCATAACCTCAAGCGTCTTACCTGCACAAATTCACGATTGTATACAAAATCCTTTATTCGCTACCCTTGCATCTAGCGCGCTAGACTTGCGATAATCCGAGCCGGTTAAAACTCAAATCAACATAAACCTACTCATCCTTAGGCGATCTTCGCCTACCGACTCGCATAGCATGCCAGTCTTAATTGGAGCCCTTATGTCACAATCAATCGCTAACCGTCTCGGTGCTATTCGTAACGAATTAACATCTGCTAATCTCGATGCTTTTATTATTCCCCGTGCCGACGAATATCTGGGCGAATATGTGCCAGCACATAACGAACGTTTGTACTGGGCAACCAACTTTACCGGTTCGGCGGGTATGGCTATCGTATTGAAAGATAAAGCCGCAATATTTACCGATGGCCGTTATACGGTTCAAGTTCGTTTACAAGTCGATGCCACATTTTTCAGTTATGAAAGCCTAACCGATACACCACAAATTGAGTGGTTATGTGACACGCTACCAGCAGGGTCTCGCGTTGGTTTCGATGCGCGCTTACACACCTTAGCTTGGTATGAAAATGCCAAAGCAACCTTAAATAAATCCCAAATCGAATTAGTTGCAGTTGAACAAAACCCTATCGATTTGCATTGGCAGAATCGGCCAGCACAGTCGAACGCTCCTATCACTTTGTTTAGCAACGAGAGTGCTGGTAAAACCAGCCTGCAAAAACGCATTGAAATTGGTGCATTAGTAAAAAAAGCCGGTGGTGATGTCGCCTTAATCGCCGCCTTAGATTCTTTCTGCTGGCTACTCAACATTCGCGGCAATGATGTACCGCGCCTACCCGTTGTACTCGGCAGTGCTCTGCTCCACGCCAATGGCGATATGCAGCTCTTCACCGATTTAAGCAAACTCCCAGAGGGCATTGAGGAGCATGTTGGCGAAGGCGTCAGCTTTAAAAGCGAGGCATCTCTTGCCGATACACTCGCCAGCATGCAGGACGTAAAACTGCTGGCCGATCCGAATTCTGCAAACGCTTGGGCACAAAACATTGCCCGTGAGGCAGGAGCAAAATTAATTGCCGGAATCGATCCAGTCGCTTTACCTAAAGCGCAGAAAAACGCCGCAGAACTGGCCGGCATGCGTGCCTGCCATATCCGCGATGGCGTCGCCGTGAGTCGATTCCTTGCATGGCTCGATGCCGAAGTGGCAGCCAATCGCATGCACGATGAAGGCACCCTTGCGGATAAATTGGAAAGCTTTCGCCTAGAAGATGAGCGTTACCGCGAGCCAAGTTTCGACACGATTTCAGCTACCGGTCCTAATGCCGCTATGTGCCATTACAATCACAACAATGGCACACCAGCCATGATGACGATGAACAGCATCTACTTAGTGGATTCTGGCGCTCAGTATATTGACGGCACGACAGATGTGACCCGTACTATTGCGATTGGCGAAGTGACCGATGAGCATAAAAAAATGGTTACACTGGTGCTAAAAGGTCATATTGCCCTCGACCAAGCACGATTCCCGAAAGGCACCTCAGGCCAGCAGGTCGATGCATTCGCCCGCCAATATTTATGGCAACATGGTTTTGATTACGATCACGGTACAGGCCATGGTGTGGGTCATTTTTTAAGTGTGCACGAAGGTCCGCAGCGCATAGGCAAGAATGTTAACGCTATTGCCCTGATGCCCGGCATGGTGCTTTCCAACGAGCCGGGTTACTACCGCGCTGAGAGTTTTGGCATTCGCTTAGAAAACCTCGTCGTCGTTCAGCACTGTGAAGCACTTAAAGGGGCTGAGCGTGAAATGTATGAATTCGATGCGTTGACTATGATCCCCATGGATGCGCGCCTTATTGATAAGAGCCTGTTAACGCAAGGGGAAATAGACTGGTTTAATGCTTATCATCAGCAAGTCTTCAATACACTTTCTCCGTTAATGTCGGGTGATGAATTGGCTTGGTTAACTCAAGTGACTAAAGCAATTTAGCACTCCGCTGATAAGTAGCGATTTAAGTCGTTATATTAGTCACTTACACACTATAAAATAGAACGCCCAAGGCAATTAGCATTGGGCGTTTTTTTTAGCGCTATCTGTGTGTTTTAAACCCACGCCTTATTTCAAAACCATGATTTCAAAACACGATTTAAAAACATGAGTCGCTAAACTATAGTAGGTTGTGCCATCGGCTGATAAGCATCATCCAGCGATGCTTTAGACAACACTTCAAAGTCCTGATGAATTGCCATAAAACAATCGACTAATTCAGGGTCGAAATGCTGACCTTTGCCTTCAATAATTAAGTCGATAGCCTCTTGATGGCTAAAGGGCCGCTTATAACATCGGGGAGAAGTCAGCGCGTCATAAACATCAACTAGGGCCACTATCCTTGCCGAAAGCGGAATATCTTCACCTTTCAAACCAAGGGGATAACCACTACCATCCCACTTTTCATGGTGACCCGAGGCAATATCGCGGCCCATCTGAATAAAAGTACATTGGGGCGCATATTCCAACAAACTGCGTAGCACTTGTCCCCCGATCACAGGATGAGCTTTAATTTGTTCAAACTCCTGCGGCGTTAGTTTACCCGGTTTAAGCAAAATCGCATCGGCAATACCGACCTTACCTATATCGTGCAAAATGGCCGACAAACTAATGTCTTGAATATAATCTTCGTTCAATTCTGCAGGAGGATTGGCGGCCAGTAGTCGCTGCGACGCGAGCATTTTCGAATACTGCCGCATACGTAGCAAATGCGCGCCCGTTTCGTTATCTCTGTATTCGGCGAGTTTAGCTAAGCCTAATACGGTAGCTTGGCGTGATGCTAAGGTTGAATCGAGTGCGTCAGCCAACTTACCTAATAAATAAGTGATGGTTAACGTCAACATAGCATTGGTCACGATAAAATTGACCACGACAACGGCCCAAATACCGACACTATAACCTTGGGTTTCAGGCCAATTGAGCCAATTAAAATGATAGGCAAAACCAATCAATACCAAACTTAGCCCATTCAAACACTGGGCATATAAGCTGGCTCGATTTCCTAAAAAAATACCGACTAACGGCGGGAAAATAAATAACCAGAAAAAACCTGCTCCCGAAGGGCCAATCGCAATTAAAAAACCGATGCCAATTGCATAACCCAGCAAGCAGCCACAACCAAAACGCGTACTATCAGCAAGCTTAGGAAAATACAGTAAAAGCAGTAAAAACAGATAAGCCAGCGTATCAAATACCACCATAAACCAGAGATCGGCGATGATGCATAAATACACACTAGTGATATATACAGGCACGCAGAGAATCGCTAGAAAGCCAAATAAACGTTCAAAGATCAAACGTCGCCAATGTGGCAGTGCCGCCGCTGTTCCCAAGGACGCTGTGGCTAATTTAGTTACACCACGCCTAAGTGATATCGCCATGGGAAGTTCCTCTTATGTAGCATTCCCGCTGTGAGCTAATGAAGTAGAAGAGCAAAATCAAGATACACCGCTGAAGCAAGGAGAAATAAGCCATCTTTTGTTGCCCATTAAAGAATAGACTAAGGCCAATAAAGCGCTCCATGAATACTGCGATATCAAGCCGAATCAACGACATTAGTCCAATATCATCGAACATAATTTATATTTAAGATGAATGACAAATACCCACTCAAGACATAAAAGAATAACCCTATACAAAATACTAGAATTAACGATTTAACAGGATAAACGCTCGTTTAACATCATATTCTCACTACTTAAAAACTTTATATATTGCAATAGCTTATAAATACGACGAACGATTGATTTTCACCTGTCAGCCATGAGAAACCGCTCTCCTATACCCACACAAAAATGATACTCTTATCACATAACAAGCTTACTCCGATGAGAGTCAGCACAAGAAAATTCGCGCCTAACACCGCGCCCTGAACCCTAATGAACCATATCGGCCCTGAATGGACACACTAAATGAGCCAGAGTAACGCCTCAGCGAATAAAATAGTTAATACGCAGAGATCAGATCAAGAAATCCGCTTAACACCACAAGATGAACTCATTTCCACCACTGATACTCGCGGTATCATCACTTACGTTAATGCCCGTTTTGCCGAAGTCTCAGGCTATAGCGCCCAAGAGTTAGTCGGCAGTGCACACAATATGGTGCGTCATCCCGATATGCCGAGCGCCGCCTTTAAAGAAATGTGGGAAAAGCTTAAGTCGGGCCAATCTTGGCGCGGCATAGTCAAGAACCGCTGTAAGAATGGTGGCTTCTATTGGGTTGATGCCTTTGTTTCGCCCTTGTTTGAAAACGGCACTATTATCGGTTACCAATCGGTGCGCATTCAGCCTCAAGCCGCCTACGTCACGAAAGCTAATGAGATTTACCAAAGACTCAAATTAGACAAATCCATTCCTAAACCCTTAAGTTTAATGCAAAAACGTATCGTATCTGCGGTTGTAGCCTCCACAGGTTTACTGATTGCTGGCTACTTTTGGGGCTGGGGCGTGATTATCGCAGGGGCGATTCTGATGAGTTTAAACCTCGCCATTTTCTACGATGAGGCTTTTCGTATTCCCGCTAAACTGATTGAAATGCAAACCAAATATGACTCTATCAGTCGTTACATTTACTCGGGTGCAGATACTTCTTCTATCCTCGATTTCCAGCTCATCATGCTGCAGGCTAAAATGAATGGCGTACTGGGGCGCACCCAAGATCAAGCCAATCAATTACATGCAATTGCCGATCAATTAGTGGTCGCGACCGAGCAAACCTATGTCAGCCTAGATCAAGAGAAAAGTCAGCTAGAACAACTCTCTGGCGCGATGGAAGAAATGAGTTCAACCATCACAGAAGTCGCGCAGAATACCCATCTCACCTCGACCAGCATCAATACCGCCTATGATCTCTGCCTTAAAAGCAGTGCCAACATGAAGGCCAACACTCAAAAAATGGAGCAACTGGCAAAGTCTGTTGCCGATGCAACCAACAATGCCCATCAATTAAATAAAGAAGCCGAGCAAGTCGCTAATGCGATGGGCGAAATTGACTCTATTGCCGAGCAAACTAATCTCCTCGCCCTCAATGCCGCGATTGAAGCTGCCCGTGCGGGTGAACAAGGCCGTGGGTTTGCCGTGGTCGCCGATGAAGTACGCGCGCTATCGAGCAGAACCCAGCTATCAACCAACAGTATTTCTAAGAGTGTCGATAAGATGTTTACTATGCTCAACGCATGGGCCAAAGAAATGGAACAAAGCCGTCAACATGCGGAGCGTTGTGCCAGCGATATTCAACTGTCCGCCGACAATGTAAACACCATTTACCAAGAAGTGAGTGATATCCACACCTTTGCCCAACAAAATGCAGTGGCAGCCGATCAACAGCGTCAAGTGGTCAATGAGATCGCCAGTAATATTCACTCCATCACCCATGCCAGCACCGAGAACTTAGCCGCAACCCATCTGATTGGTGATGCAGCCCATCTTCTTAAACACAATGCCGAAAAAGCCCTTGGCCTGAGGCGCACCTTCGGTTAAACATAAGTACAAGATCCAAAATACCGCAGCCTAGGTTGCGGTATTCTCTAATATAGCGAGCTTTAATCCGTATTGTTGAGTCCATATTTTACTCAACCCTTGTATAGATCAATAAGACCTTGCCCACCTGAACCAGTACTAAGCCTTTTATCCCCTCCTGATGAAATGATGCAGATAAAATGCCAAAACACTAAAAAGTACAGGTTTTAACCGAAATTTTTGCTATACTCCGCGCCCGCCATTTTTCTTATAAAATCTGTGTGGAAGAATGAGCCAGCCGATACACCTCTCTCCTTTAGACAAGTGATAAAGAGGCTAGCGGCGCTTGAATGTTTGAATAAGTGAACGATAGGAATCCAAAATGAGATTTGAATCTTTTAGTTTTTCCCCCGAGATTTTGCGCGCTATCTCAGATTGCGGTTATCAACAAATGACGCCTATTCAGCAGCAAGCGATACCTGCTATCCGCCGCGGCCAAGATGTCTTAGCCAGTGCCCAAACCGGTACGGGTAAAACCGCCGCTTTCGCGCTGCCGATCCTGCAAAAGATGGTTGAAAAGCCAAGCGAAACGCTAAAGTCAAATGCCCGCGTATTGATCCTTACGCCGACCCGTGAGCTTGCAGCTCAAGTGGCAGACAACGTTACGGCTTACTGCAAGTACTTAAACTTCAGTGTCTTAACCATTTACGGCGGCGTAAAGATTGAGACTCAAGCGCAAAAGCTGAAACGCGGCGCCGATGTGATTGTTGCCACCCCTGGTCGTTTACTTGAGCACCTTACCGCCTGTAACTTAAGCCTGTCGAACGTCGACTTTTTAGTGCTAGACGAAGCCGATCGAATGCTCGACATGGGCTTTAGCGCCGATATCCAAAAAATTCTTCAAGCGGTAAATAAGAAACGTCAAAACTTGTTATTCTCGGCCACTTTCTCAAGTGCAGTGAAAAAACTCGCCAACGACATGATGGTTAAACCGCAAGTGATCAGCGTTGATAAACAAAACACTACCGCCGACACCGTTAGCCAAGTAGTTTATCCGGTTGAACAACGCCGTAAACGCGAACTGCTTTCTGAGCTTATCGGCAAGAAAAACTGGCAACAGGTATTGGTATTTACTGCGACCCGTGAAGCCGCCGATACGCTAGTCAAAGAATTAAACTTAGATGGAATCCCATCTGAAGTGGTCCACGGTGAAAAAGGCCAAGGCAGTCGTCGCCGCGCCCTGCGTGAGTTTGTGGCGGGTGATGTACGAGTGCTGGTTGCCACCGAAGTTGCCGCCCGTGGTCTGGATATTCCAAGCCTTGAATACGTAGTCAACTATGACTTACCTTTCCTCGCCGAAGATTATGTACACCGTATCGGTCGTACAGGCCGTGCGGGTAAAACTGGCGTAGCCATTTCATTTGTGAGCCGCGAAGAAGAGCGCACCTTAGCCGATATCGAAAAATTGATTGGCCAACAGATTCGCCGCGTCACTGTGCCAGGTTATGAAGTTGGCAGCCGCGAATTGCTATTAAAGCAATTGCAAACCCGCCGCAGTTTTGCCAAAAAGCAACAAAGAACCGACAACGTCGGCGCTCAAGTTGCTGCTGAGAAAAACATGCAGGGCCGCCGCGTAAAAATGAAAGTGGGTCAAGCACCGAGCAAGGCCAAAAAACTTAAGTAATTATCCGTTGATTGATATTATCAGTGTTTTTCAATATTGATAAAACAGCGATTTTAAAGCGTCCATAACCGGACGCTTTTTTATACTCACTCAATAATAACCTTGGTAACCTTTATCTCACCGTATTATGTTACCCAATAACGCTTGAAGCCTTGTTTCATTTATACTATTTTCGCCTCGCCACCCCGCGAGAGGAAGCATAATATCCGATCGAGTACTTCCAGGGTATTTCACACTACAGATATCGTTAAAATGGGTGAATCCATCATATAAAGGTTTTACATAAGAATTTGGCATAATCCCCAACTCAGCCAATACCATTAATTGTCCGCGAAAACTATATTTTTCATAGTTAGGAATAATTTTAGCTTTCTTGATGCGCTGTTCTAATTTTCCAGGTGTTTCATCTTGAGGAGCTTGACGGATCATATCGATTAACGATATCAATATACTGATATCCTCTGGCGTCGGAGTACAAGGTGAAATGGCAGTAAACTCCTCTAATTCAACGAGATTACCACACCACCTTTCATTCCATACACTCCCAGCATAGCAACTGAATATTTTATGCCCTTTTTCTATCCAAACATTTCTTCTTATTGAGCAAACGGGGCAAACATCCCCTTCGCTGACCATTTTATGTTCTGGAACCGCTTGAGCGAACAAATAACTTAATATTGGTTGTCTTCCTCTTGGAAAACTTGAAAAGCCACATATATATGCCGAAATCAAATTCTCAATCGATAAGTGAGGATGCTCAAGCAACATTTTATAAGCATTAATACATTCATCATGACTATATTTGATTATCTGATTGACAGGATAACCACTTTTTTCAAGTGTTAGTATTTCTGCATTAGATAAACCGTCATTAGAATAGTGTGTAGTCCCAGACTCGCAATCAAACTGGTCTCCATTATCTATTCTTTGCATATATCCATTTTCGTCTTTGATATAAGACTTTTTAAAATAGATTTTCTTTAATATTTTAAATAATCCCTTATCCATTTACAGCTCCCGTGATTAAATATTGAGTGCAATACAATTTATCGATGACCAAGTTGAACGCCACCATAGCGCTCCAAATACTTCACCATTTTTTGATTTATGGCGGTATAACTACCCATATAAAACTCGCCATGCCAATGGACCAGTTCAACAGGAAGATAACCTAAATTATTAGCATGATTGACATCGGCTCCAGCTTCAACCAGTAA
The DNA here is from genome assembly GCF_043359565.1 of Shewanella sp. S23-S33. Classification (NCBI taxonomy): domain Bacteria; kingdom Pseudomonadati; phylum Pseudomonadota; class Gammaproteobacteria; order Alteromonadales; family Shewanellaceae; genus Shewanella; species Shewanella sp. S23-S33. The sequence continues at coordinate 120,534 of NZ_JBHFFD010000024.1, forward strand.
CATGAGAATATCGAGTAATTGCAGTTGGCAGCAATGCAATAAAGCCGTCATATTTTGTGAGTCGATATATTCGACATCAACACCCAGTTTGATCAACTGTTTTACGGTAATGATATCGTGTTTTACCACTGCATCAATTAAGGCTTGCCCCATCAGCTTGTCGTTCACTCGTTTTAACCACTCCAACACTACGCTGTAATCGCGATAAAATCCAAATGGTTACCGTTATAAATACCTCACCAACCAACCCCATCGGTATCACATTGGTGCAATCATCTGCATTGGCTTGTAAGAATGTTCGGCAATTGCCGCTCTTTTAATGCTCATACCCGTTTAGTGCTAACTCGAACCACTCTTAAGCAAGTTAGACATAACAAATATAGATTTACGCAATATCTCTTTGTCTAAAACGAGGGAAATATTAACAACAACGACTTAAAAAACGAAGAAAACAAAACCAAATTAAGGACTTTATATGCAAACCGCTTCGATGTTACACAGGTTTTACTGCACAACCATCTTACTACTAACAAGTCTAACGGCTATTGCGCAACCCATTGCTAAGGATGAATTTTCCATCAGTCCGCTACTTAATGGTCAGCAAATCCCTAAGGTAAACTTGCAAGATATCAATGACAAAACGGTCGATTTAGCAGAATTAACCCAGAAAAAACCAACCATTTTCTTCTTTTACCGTGGTGGCTGGTGCCCATTTTGTAACAATCAAATGGGGCAACTAAAAGCGATTGAGCCTGAGTTATTAAAAATGGGCTTTCAGTTAGTGGGAATTTCACCCGATACGCCAGCTCAACTTAAGGTTTCGGCGGCAAAAAATGAACTTAAATATCTGCTGCTTTCCGATGAAAAAATGCTGGCATCCCAAGCCTTTGGTTTAGCTTTTTACACTAGCGAAAAGGTGACTGAAACCTATACCGCACGCCTTAATCTCGAGAATCCTTTATGGATCACCCCTGAAGGTGCCAAACGTTTAGTCTTACCTGTACCCGCCATTTATATCAGCGACGACAAGGGATTGATTCATTTTCAATATATCAACCCAAACTACAAAGTAAGGCCCGCGCCAAAGCTGATTTTAACCGCCGCGAGTTTGGTGGGATCGCAAGAATAAATATCGGTTTAACGACCGCTTTGCTAAACTAGCTCCGCCGCAATCAATATCGTCCAAGTTCAAATAGATAACATCACTTCAGCCCGCGGCGGAGTCATAATGAATTCTCAAACCTATAACCAAGCTGTGCTCGAACTCGCCCTTGCGGGTCTTGCCGATTTAACCGCTTCAGCACAGACCAAGAAAGCCCAGCGCACCTCTGCGCAGGAAAGTCATTTTTTGTGTAATTGGATGGTCGAGTCCTTAAAGGAAAAACGCTTTTCTAAATTGGTAGCCGACGATCTCACGGCTTGGATACGTTTGGCTCGCAGCCAAGGTGCGGGCGCCGAACTCAAGCGTTTACTAGAAAGGATAGTGTATCAATATCAATTAGTTGAAACATCTGAGCCCGCTTTAGGCACGGCATTAAATGCCATGATTGAGACCTTAAAACAAGCCGATTGGTTAGTCATTACTGACACAGATATCAGTGCCAAGCTGAAACTCGATGGTGATGGTCAATCTAGCTTAGTGATTGATGCCAAAGAATTTAATCAACATATTAAAGACAATCAGCTGATCAAGCCAATCAACTTATATGTCCGCGCCGATGAACAGACACTAACGCGTATCGCCCTGTCCCATGGGTTATTACTGAGCCAAGGCAATAAGAAAACCAGCTTGATTAAGCACCATAAAACCTATCAAATTTTCCCTAATAATCAGCAACCAGCTTTGTGTCAGCTATTGGCTTAAGGTGTAATAGCGAAAAGTTGAAAATAGCTTAAATATGGCGGATGTGACTGATTGTGATCCTATAAACAATTCATTCACACAGTTTAGATAGAATGACCATCGGATAGGTCTTGGCTAAAGCAGAGATAACAAGGATAAAAGCAATATGGTTAAGCGATGTTTGCAGTATAAACACTTAGTTCGATTTGCCTTGTTCACCCTTTGCTTGACTCAACAGCACGCCTTTGCGGAACAGCTCAAATACAATATCACTGGCTCCTATTCTTGGTATCCGTATTTTATCGGTGATCAAGCCGAGGCGCCGGGGATGATCACTGAGCTTATTCCGATGATTTTATCTATGGCTGAAATCAAAGGTGAAATCCTCGCCCTGCCGCCAAAGCGCACCAATAATGCGCTAGAAACCGGTCAACTCGACTTTGATATCGTCAGCCCTAGTTGGTTTGAAAAGCAGGATTTAGGGTCGCTGTTTGTCAAATCGGCCCCCATAATGCAAATCACTGAATATGTGGTCACATTGCCAGAAAATGTCAGTAAATATAAAGATATCAGCCAGATAAAAGGCCAAGAAATAGGTACAGTGCGCGGTTATTTATATCACGACGATAAAGATTTTATCCGCGCAGACTTTACCTCAGAGCAGGAGCTGATCAAAGCCTTAGATAAACACAGAGTCAATGCCGTTATTGCTGGTAATTACCCGGCGTTGTATTGGTCGACTCAGTTGCGGATCCCAGTCGCACTGGCGGCAGTGCATTCTGATGGTGACTTAGTGTTTAGGTTACGAAAAGAACATGCCGATTTGCTTCCTGCCATCAATCAAGCCATAGCGACACTGAAGGCCAATGGTAAAATTGACGAAATCATCAAAAAGTACACTCAAACGCTGGCAAGCTAATTTCACGCTAGCTATATGAGATATTGCAATAAAAAAGCGCCCGAAGGCGCTTAATCAATATCAATAAGGTCGCAGAATCTCAGTTTGACCATTCACAAGGATCATAATTAGCGAGGACGGCCGCATAGCTGTGACTCAATCCCAGAGTCGAGTAGTAATAACCTTTCCCCTGATTGTCCACCGCATAATGGATATCCTCGGCCCCTAGCTGTTGTGGTAATTGCTCACGCACATTGGCTAATGTAGGCTCATCATAAAGATAGGGGGCAAACGTCAGTACACTCTCCAGATAGATCTCAGTATGGCGGCAGCTATTGCGACGGATCTGGGCAATAATCGCCTCAAACGCTTCACCCCGCTCCAATGCTAACCATTGCTCAGCGTAACGTTCAACTATGCTTCTGTCGGAATAGAAGAAATACCGCTTATCCGACAAACGCATCTGCACATCCTTGTATGCCTCATTGAGGATTAGGCGAATATAACTGTTAACCGTTTGCTCACTATCCCACTCGAGCCCTGCCACGGCGGCGATTTGCTCCGCCGTGACTAAGCGTCCGTGTTGGCTAAATACCCTGATATAACCGACAAGTTCAATCATAGTGTCCAACTATAGTGTTCAACTGGGTAACAGGCCTCGCGCCGCCAATCTATCGGCAACAAAACCTAGGCTAAACTTGTCGAGCGTGGCCCGAGTTGGCGCACCGGTTTGAATATCCCAACCAAAGGCTTCATAGAACATGTCCAGCGCCGTTTGCATGTCAGCGCGGTCCATCTTGATGGTGCCCTCTTGACCGAAGTTTTTATCTGGATTCAAATCATAAACCCAGTCACTGAGCACATCATGCTCTTCGCGCATATTGCTTTCATTCATTTGCAATACGGTTAAGGCACGGTGTAAATGCAGCACTCTTTCCGCCTTAAAGTCCAATTCCGTTTCTGTGGTTTCAATCCCAGTCACTAAACTGAACATCTGCGATTCAATGGTGCTATCGCCTTCATAGTTACGATTTTTATCCGGTGATGCCAGCAGTGGGAACATCCAATTACACAGTGTCAGAGAATCATGTAATACGTTTTTCACCAGCGACCATTTTGCAAAACGGATCTTAGCCGCATTGATTGGGGTATACCAATTCACCTTATCGAATGCACCTTCACCCCATTTTTTCTCGGCAATCGCCACTGTCATATCGTGTGGCAAACCACTGTTAACTATGTTGATGTGGGAATGGCACTGAGCATCACGGTTAAAGACGACGTTGATTAACGTACCCACCTGACCCGCGGTTTCACTGGCATGGTGCACGGCAGCATTGGTTTTCTTGTTGAATACCTTAGTGGCACTTTCTTTGTGAATATCCCAATTACCTAACTTGGGATTGGTTCCATCTAAACCCCAGCGCTTGATCAAATCATATAAGCCGTCGGCCATATGGGAGATTTCACCTTCTTTAAACGCCACTCGGCGATAAAAATCAAGTAAGAAAGCAGGATCTTGGTTATCCCAGAGCGCCCAAGGAATACTGTTAAATTCATCTTCAGGTAATAAATGCTTAAACATATCCTTTGTTTTTAGGAATTTAAATAGATGAGAAATGGAGCCATAGTTACACCAAATACCATAGTCATCGAGAATATGAGCCCCTAAAGCGCCCGCCATCGCATGTGCTTCTGTACCATTTTTGGTGCCCATTAAATACTGTGGTACGAGGAATCCCATACAGACGTTAGATATATGTTCGGTTTTACGACCGTATTTGCTTTTCAATTCAGGGACTTTTAGCTCGCAGAAGCAACGTATAGGGCATGAATGACAGCCTCCCGTACGCTTCATCCACTTATTGGCGTATTCCACACCAATGTAGCTTTCTGCCATCGAAGTTCGAAACCCAATACGATTGCGTTCATTCCATGGCACTTCGCCTAAATCGATTTCTTGATCGGCAGCGCCCCACTTCAAACCGGGCCGAGATTTCCAGCGGCTGATGGGGGCTGAGTACTCAGCCCAAGATTGCGGCGTTGAAGGAACGACACCATTATTGTTGGCACCGATAATACCTAAAATATGGTCATCTAAGGCACGCATCTTTTCATTATTGGCGGCGATTTTAACGGCGCCAGTGCCGATAATGCCGATCCCTTTACAATTTTTTGACCCCATTACCGAGCCATGACCACCTGCTGAGTGCCCGCCCTGAGTCATAATGACAGAAAGAGGCACTTGGTTTTCACCCGCTTGGCCAATCGCAGCGACTTGTGCATTAGGTCCCATCATTTGCGCGATCATGGCGTGGGTATCAAATATACCTTTACCCCATAGGGCGTCAGCAGGTTCAATCGTGACCTTATCATCCACAATTTTAAGCCACACAGGACTGCTCGCTTTGCCTTCTATTGCAATCGCATCGAAACCCGCAAATTTCATTGCGGGTGAAAAATGCCCACCAAAGTGACCATCGGCAATCAGATGTTTTTCAATTACGGGACTACGGGAAGTAATGGTTGTTCGTCCAGTACAAATAACGCCTGAACCCGTTAATGGCCCGGCAGAAAAGACAATAATATTATCTGGGTCGATTGCTGTAATATTATCCTTATGATCATCCCACAATATTTTATAACCAATACCCATACCACCGATATAGTCATAATATTTATTGATTGGCTCATACCATATATGATTAGTTGTTAAATTAACTCTGAGGACTTTACCCGCCCAACCACCTATTTTATCACTCATATTATTTCTCCTGAATTTAAGAAACTAAGCCGGTATATTTTTCGTATTGTTCTAATGCAGCTTCAGCCTCTTCCCAGTTATAAAATTTAATTGCACCTGTAGGACAAACTTGCGCGCAGGCAGGTTTACCGTTACATAAATCACATTTGACGGCTTTCATTTTACTGCGAACAACTTTAATGACTTGCTGAGGACACCTATCTGCACAATAACCACATCCGACACAACGTTCTTCATCAATCACTTTGGCGCCAGTTTGTTCGTTCGTTGAAATAGCTTGCTGTGGACAAACTTCAGTGCAAACTTCGCAGTGGCGACAAGTGGAAGGAACAACGGTTTTATCGCCGCACTCTCCTCGTTGTATTTCATAGTCAAATTGCACACCATGTGGGCCATAGTTCATATTTCTTTCTACTTTGACGCGGGCAAGTGTCGGACTGCTATCCCCTTCATGGTTCCAACCACAGGCAATTTCACAGCGTCTGCAGCTAACACAAACCGTAGGGTTCACCACCATGAGTCCACCAGGCATGACTTCTACTATCTCTTGGCTATTACTGTCACTGCCACAACCGGTCAGAAAACTTATTAATGTTCCGCTATAAACTGTACCGACAGCAACGCCCATACCGCCTTTAAGCATTCCTCTTCTGGTAATCATATTTGATCCTTTATTAGTCAAAGCAATATAATTAAAATATGCATACACTTTGATTCCCGACAATTTATGCTAAAGTAATTATGTCTTTGATTTTTAACCTGCGTCACAATTACCCATATTGGGGCATTATTAGATCAAGTTACACGACATACATCAGAGTAACGTTTTCAAGAATTAACAATTAAACATCTAGCAAATTTAAATAATGCCTCACTTCAAATTACCTTAATATAATTAACAAATAACTTTTAAATTTGGTTAATTAAGTGTAACTCGACTCATAACTAAGTTAATATCTATACCGCATACATTCCGATTAGAGTCCCGACAGAATCTAATTAAAAAGGAATGGAAAATGATGAAAACGAATACCCGTTCTCAATGGAAAATCTTTACGCCAATGGCAGTCGTAGTCTGTCTGATGACAGCCTGTTCCGATGGTGACGATGGGAAAGAAGGTCCACCAGGGATTGTGAGTATCAGCATTGAACAAGCGGATACACTCAAAGCGACAATAGAAAATGTGGTTATCGATGCACAAACCCATGTGCAGGTCGATTTCTTCCTCAGCAATGCCAATGGTATTGCGGTCACAGGACTAGAAAACCTGAAGGAGCTAAATACCTTAGGTGTCGGTATTGCCAAATTAGCACCGCCGCAGAAGCACTATCAAATCACCCAAGCCGCGGCTAATGCTATGGCAACAACTGGCGCTGAAGTCACTAACTCTGCAGCAAGCGCGACAGATGCTGCGTTGCAATGGACCAGTTACATCAATAATCAAGTAGAACCTGCCACAAATGCCCAAGCGAATGCACAGACTCAGTGGCAAGCAGGCATTGAAAGCAACTGTAAAACGGCTTGTCTAACCTCCTTAGGCGCGGGCCAATACCGTTACACTTTGAGTAAACCACTCACGGGTTACTCACAATTTACGGGGATAGATACCCAGTACTCGCCTGAGCTCACCCACAGGATTTACCTAGAGTTAAAACCGTTCGCAAATAGCCCAATCGACACTCAGTTGATCAACAACGTGTACGATTTTGTGCCCGCCACAGGACAGACAGTCGCGGCGGATATGGGCCGTAAAGTGATCGCGCCGGAACAAGCCTGTTTTCGATGCCACAACCCAGACTTAGCCAATACCGATACTCGCCTTTTGATGCACGGCAATAAACGTTTTGCCTTTGAGGGCTGCGTTGTCTGTCACACGACTTACTCTGGCGATCCTGAAACGGGTAATAGCCTTGATATGGCGACATTGACACACCAGATCCACCAAGCCAAATATCAAATTGTCGGTTACAAGGGACAGCTATACGACTACGCCAATGTGACCTTTCCCGGTGATATGACCCAATGTCAGCAATGCCATATTCCCGGCGCAACGGCGCAAAGTGGCAATAATAATATCCCCAGTAAAACCGCGTGTCTTGACTGTCACAAAGCGCAAATTCCCGCTGATTGGAATGGCACTGTAGCGGGGTTATTCCACAACAGGGAAATTTTTGCCAACCCATGGACACTGGGCTGTAGCGGCTGTCACCCTGATAGCACTAATCCTGAAGGTGTTGGGCTTTTCCACAATGCCGCCGTGAAAACAGCCACTAAGCTGGTGAGCGATTTCCAAGTTAAGTTACTGAGTTCGCAGCTAAGCGTTGAAGCTAAGACCCTTGCGGTGACATTGCAAGTGCAGCAAATGGAGCAACTGCCCGCCAGTCAGCCTATGATAAAATCCTTCTGGTTGATTGCCACAGGTGAAACAAATAGTGCGAACATGCCAATCAATAACGGCCAGCGTAAAGTGTGGGATTTATTAGCAAACACGAGCGACGTCGCCTTAAAAATTACCGCGCCCAATCAGCTAACAGTCACTATATCTAACCTGTCGGCTGCCGATTTTGGCGATCTGAGTCAGTCAAAACTCTACAGTAAACTGGTGCTCTGTGCCGATAAAAATACCGGCTTTGCCGTTAACTGTAATATCGCAAATCAAGAGGTGAGTCTCAGTGCAATTAATTCGCTAAGCCTGCAAGGTCAAGCTGTTACGGCAAAAGCTAAGGTCGATGAACAGGCCTGTCGCCAATGTCATGATCAAGGATTAGAAGATAGAGTTCTGTCAGCGCATCAAATGAAAGGGATTTTTGAACCCAATAGCAGCTGTGGCACCTGTCATGCACCGCAAACAGCAACCGCACTGACCGATGGGCAATGTCAAAGTTGCCACAGTAATGATGCGATTATGTATCTCAATGCCAATGTGATGCATACTCCTAGGGCCAGCCAAATCAAGCCCTATCGCACCATCAACAATACTTTGAGCTACAGGGAAATGGTGCATTCACTGCATGCGGGAACCCGCACTGTAGTGGGTTTTGATAACCCACGTCCCGAACTCACTTACCCTAATGCAAAAAATAACTGCAGTGTTTGTCATAGCACAGGACAGCTCAGTCTCGAGGGGCTAAGTGCACAGCAATCCCTGTTAGTTGCGACACCCGATGCAGCCAACATAGGGCAAATTGCTGAGTACTCACCAACCTTAGCAACCTGCACGGCTTGTCACACGCTTATCGATAGTTTAGTCGTCCATGCACGCAGCTTTGGCGGAGTTTACCAAAGTGATGCCAGCGGTAGTCGAATTTACCAATCAGGACAGGAGTCATGCGCAACCTGTCATGCCGAAGGTCGCTCATCGGGGGTCGACAAGGTACACAAATAAGCCGTTAGATTTGATTTAATGCCAAAAAAAACCGCTCACCATAATGGTGAGCGGTTTTATTTCATTCGTCCTATTTATCAATCTTTTGTCCGCACAAGGCTCAAAAGAGCAACGGCGAGCGCTTTACTTGATTTGACTTAGTTTAATGTCGTTGAGATTAAGACTTGAGCACACTTTGGCTCTCTACTACCTGCGTTTGGCTATAGTCCTTAGGTCTAGAGTTCGACAAGGTCACACCACTTAAGGCTTCGGCGGTTAAGGTGTTATTGCCGTTCAATAAATCATTCAAGGTTCCAGAGTCGCCATTCACTAACCCTAATTCCCTAAGCATGGCATCGATAACAGGCGCATTGGCGCGATAGTTTAACGCTGCACTGGTCACTTGCTCGGCTATGCCACCTTGATGGTGAGCACCTTCGCCACCCGCAGCAAATTGATGACCTGCACCATAACCTTGAAGAATCTTAATACCTTCGATATTTTCTAACGGCTTAACGGCTTGGGCCACAATTTCAGGCAAGGCCTTCAAAATGGCGAGGGATTTTTGCAGGGCGATCTGCTCATCACTCAAGACGTTTTCTGCTTCATAAAGTGCTTGTTTACCTGCAGCTTCAACGGCATAGACTTTTTCATCCGCTTCAGCCTGCAGTTTTTTCGCATCGGCACTGGCGCGCGCTTCAATCAGAATCGCACTCGATCTGTCTTCAGCGGCACGTTTCTCAGCTTCGGCCTGCACTGTTACGCCTACTGCATCACGCTCAGCTTCCTTACGGGCATCAATCACTTCAATCTCTTTGCGGCGATTAGCTTCTGCCACTTGGCGCGCTGTGATTACCGCTTCTTCTTTTTCAACTTTCAGTTTTTCGGCTTCAGCTGCACGAGCACGGGCAGCTGATTCTTCTTCAGATTTGGCCGCAACCGCAATGCGTTTTTCCTGCTCAGAAACTTCGATATCCCTTTGCTGTTGAATGCGCGATTGCTCAATCGACTTATACTTTTCAATCTCACGGGTTTCGATATCTTTGGTCTTTTCGATTTCAGCGGTTTCAATGGCGCGCTCTTTAGCAATCTCGGCTTCGCGTTCTTCACGGGCCTTGTTTTCTTTCTGCTTAATGATCTCCGCTTTTTGATCGGCGCGTTTAAATTCGAGTGACTGTTGCTGGATCAGGCGCGCTTCTTCTTCCGACTTTTCAATCTCTAAGGATTCCTTTTCAGCTTCGAGGTTACGCTGCTCGATCTTAATGCGGTTTTCCTGCTGAATATCGTTGGTTTCCTTGCGCTTCTCTTCGATAATCTTCGCCAGACGCGCACGACCTTCGGCGTCAAATGCGTTGTTTTCATTAAAAAACTGCAAATCAGTTTGATCGAACCCCGTTAATGAAACCGATTCGAGTTCGAGACCGTTTTTCTCGAGATCGTTGGCGACGTTATTTTGCACCCGTTGTACAAAATCGGCACGCTGCTCATGCATTTCTGTCATGGTCATTTCGGCGGCCACGGCACGCAGCACGTCAACAAACTTAGACTCCATCAGCTTTTTAAGCTCTTCAACGCGGTTTGTACGCGTGCCTAAGGTTTGTGCTGCCATTGAAATACCATCGGAATGTGGGGCTACGCGCAAGTAGAAATCGGCCTTCACATCGACACGCATTCTGTCTTTAGTGATTAGCGCATCTTTCTGGGTTTTCTCCACTTCGATACGCAGAGTGTTCATGTTTACCGAGATGGTTTCATGTAATACAGGCAACACAATAGCGCCGCCATCTTTAATGATTTTCTCACCACCAAAGCCGGTACGCACAAAGGCCATTTCTTTGGTTGCACGTTTATATAGCTTGGCGAAAATTAACCCGATCACAATCAGGCCGAGTAGCACCATACCCGCAACGAGCAAAATAAAACTACCGGATGAACCTACGTTTGTTAACACATCCATTTGATTTCCTTTCAATTGATTTATGGCTTGGGAAGATTAATTATCAAAACGCGTAGCAGACCAGACTCGGCCTTCTCGCTTAAGCAGCACGACTTGAGTGCCTGAGGCAAACTCGATATCCGAAGTTTCGGGCTCGACTAAAACGTAATGTTTTTGTTGATGTTTATCGCGAACGACAGCTTCAGAGGGCATGCCTTTAATTGCGCAACCTAAGGTGATAGTGCCGACATAGCCGCTAAGATCATCTAGCGAGATCGCACTCGATTCATTTTTAGGCAAATGATCAGCAAGTACTCGGCCAAAATAACGGCAAGAAAATGCACTGGCGACAATAGCAATGGGTAAAGTGAACAGTTGCGGCAGTAAAAAACTGGCAACACTAACACTGATAAAATTGACGATATAACCCGCAATCGCAAAACTGGTCAGCGCAAGCACAAACCAAATAAGTAATGGGAGTCTATTTAGACACAGCCAACCAGCAATGCCCGTGAGTCCACCCGCGCCCACATCAGCATCATATTCCACATCAGCAGGCACCCATTGGTCTAACGCACTTAACATGCTTAAACCTATGAATAATGCGAAGACTTCAAACACACCAAGGGCCAGTACGCAGGCAAAAGCTATGGTGTAAGGTAAATTAGGCTGTTCAACTAAAAACGCCCACATAGTCATCTCCTTGAACAATACAGCATTCCATTTATTTCACTGTAATTATCGACTTAACCACAACAGAATAGCAAGGCAAGCACAATTTCCAAACTAAAAATTGTCCCTAAAATAGATTTTGACTATCACTCTGCTGCGCCAAAATCGCGTGGCCATCTTCGCTACGAGTACCCTATCGAAAACCACTTTAACACTACAACTCCCTTTTTAGCTTAGCGCTAGCGCTGCAAATAGCCGCAATCGCCATATATGGCGTGGATGCCATTTATTCAGGAGTAATAAATGGCCTTGCCTCAAGTGCATTACTATAGCGTTAAGGTCAGCCCACTGAGTCCTGCATCTTTAGGTTGTTTGAGTATACTGTTGACGTCATTGTATTATCATCCTGTTATTGTTATTTATTCGCGCAGAATTTGATGCGCCAGAAGGGAAATTCCATGGACTCACCCAAGAGCAAAGTACCAACACCAAGTTACGATAAACTGACAGCACATTTTCAAAAAATTTCTCACTTTGAACATTTCAGCGCTCTAGGTGACTGGGATCAAGCAGCTATGATGCCTATGGGCGGTAATAGCGATCGCGGCGATGCAATGGCTGAACTGGCGCGACATATTCACACACTCAAAACCTCAACTGTCTTAGGCGAACACTTACACGGCGCGACGGACGAATCTCTCACAACGGAACAACAAGCTAACCTGCGGGAAATGCAGTACCAATATCAACAGGCAAATTTAGTGCCCGGCGATCTCGTGCAAGCCAAAACTAAAATGGCCTATCAATGTGAGAATGCGTGGCGTGAACAACGTAAAAATAATGACTGGCAAGGCTTTAAACCAAACCTTAAAGCAGTAATTGCACTTGCTAAGGAAGAAGCGCAGATCCGCGGCGAAGCCCAGAATATTTCCCCCTATGATGCCCTGCTCAATAAATTTGAGCCAGGAATGACCTCGGCAAAGCTGGAGCAAACCTTTGGCGGACTGAAAGATTGGCTACCGACACTTATCCAAGAAGTGCTGGCTAAACAGGCAAACGAGCCTAAGTTAACGCTAAATGGTCCCTTCGATGTTAGCGCGCAGCAAGCCCTAGGCCGAGACGTAATGGATTTTCTGGGGTTTGACTTTAACCACGGTAGGCTGGATATCAGCAGCCATCCATTTTGTGGCGGCGTGCCAAGCGATGTACGGATAACGACTCGCTACAATGAGGCTGATTTCAGTAGTGCAATCATGGGCATAGTTCATGAAACAGGCCATGCCAGATACGAGCAAGGTTTACCTCAAGCGTGGCGCGGACAACCTGCGGGACTGGCGCGTTCTATGGGTATCCACGAGAGCCAGAGTCTATTCTGCGAAATGCAACTCGGGGCAAATCCGGCATTTTTACGCCAATTGCAGCCTAAAATTGCGCAACATCTTCATTGTCATTTTAGCGCCCAAGAATTAGCACAGCATTACACCCGCGTAGCGCCCGGACTTATCCGTGTAGATGCAGATGAAGTCACCTATCCTTGCCACATTTTACTGCGCTTTGAGGCAGAAAAAGCCTTTATCGACGGCAGCTTAACCGTAGATGATTTGCCTGACTTTTGGTCGACGCAGATGCAACAACTGCTGGGGATTAATGCCGATGGCAACTACCAAGACGGTTGCATGCAGGATATCCATTGGGCCGTTGGTGAACTAGGGTATTTTCCCAGCTATACCTTAGGCGCCATGTATGCCGCCCAATGCCGTTTTGCGATGGAAAAAGCCTTAGGACCAATTGAAACCCTGATCGATGCAGGCAAGTTGAACTCGGTATTCCAATGGCTGAGTGAACACATTTGGTCTAAGGGATCTTTGCTCACGACCGATGAACTGGTACGCCAAGCAACGGGTGAACCCCTAAATGGTCAATATCTTGAGCGTCACCTGCGCCAACGATATCTGGGCACTTAACCGCTGCTAATGCTTATACCCAAGCTACCTGAAGAGTCGAGTTTCAGAGCGCCTAGGGTGCATCAATTCAAGGCGCATCAATGACAGAATGTCGGCCACCTTTTGAATTGATGCAACACGGAAGTGAAGTGCCCTAGGCGCTCCGTCCCGGCGGGTTTTAACGCACTTTATGCTGCGTTGGTTATTTTTAACTTAGCCCGCTAGGTCTGCAAATAACCGCCTTGCCTAAAGTGCGTTAAATTCCCGCTGAATCCTGTATCTTCAGGTTGTTTGGGTATACAAGCGCTGAAAGCTCAGTTTATACGGGTTTTAAAGCGCTTTATATTGCCGCTGGAGCCTGCATTTTGAAGCCGCTTGAGGTTATAATGCCGAACTTATTTGAATCAGGACTCTTTCCACGGAGTTCCTTCAACAGAACTCTTGAAACAGGATAAATGTCGGCCATGTTACTGCGTGCAATCACCCCAGAGGATTGGGATGCCATTTTAGCGATCCAAGACGAGTGTTACTCACAACTGGATCCTGAGCCACTGCACGTACTGCAAAGTAAATGGCAGGTATCACCTCAGTCCTGTTTTGTGTTCGAAGTGGATAAATCGGTTGTCGGTTATTGCTTGGCCCACCCATGGACCGCCAATATGCCGCCCGCGCTATATCAGCCCATCACCCATTTACCCAAGGCTGATACCTTATACCTACACGATATTGCGATTTCGGCCAAAGCCCAAGGTTTAGGCGCTGGCGCTAAGGCGCTGACCCGCCTAACACTATTGGCGGATCGCTATAATCTCAATTCCTTATCCCTCGTAGCCGTACAAGGTGCCGACAGCTATTGGCTTAAAATGGGTTTTAAACCTAAGGCAATCGATAAATGTCTTGGCAGCTATACTGACGATGCTATGTATATGATTTATAAATTTAATCATATAGATGAAAAATGAATCCAACCCTAACCACTATCGGTTTACTTTGCTTAAGTAATATTTTTATGACCTTTGCTTGGTACGGGCATTTGAAAACGCTAGGCTCAAAACCTTGGATTATTGCGGCCTTAGTGAGCTGGGGTATCGCCCTATTTGAATACTTGCTGCAAGTGCCTGCTAACCGTATCGGCTACACAGTAATGAATGTCGGCCAGTTAAAAATTTTACAAGAAGTCATCACCTTAAGTTTGTTTGTTCCCTTTGCCTATTTCTATATGAAAGAACCATTGAAGCTCGATTATCTTTGGGCAGGACTGTGCATCTTAGGTGCTGTGTATTTTATTTTTAGAAGTGAATTTAATTAATTTCAGACTTATTTCAGGAGAGCTCCCCCATGGCCCGTCAAGTCACTTATACCTTCAAAGGTAAGACTAAAACTATCGCCTTTAGCTACGACAAACACCATGATTTATATGAAGCTGTGGCCGAAGCTGAAGGCATAGATCTGACCAAATTTTTGGCTATGGAACAGCAAGTCGCCATGACATCTCGTAAAGGTGCTAAGGCTGAAAAAGAATTCAGGAAAGTAGAGTTTGCCCGCTTTGGTTTTAGCAATATCCACTTTGTCAGAGATGAAGAACCTGAAGCCTAGGCTAATGTATTAATTGTTTTTTGTATTAGCTGTAAGCACTTCAATAACAGGACACTGTAATGCTCAATACCGAACATGCTAACTTCCCCCGCGCAGGATTCTTCCGCCGCCTAGGCGCTGCAGTTTACGATTCGATGTTAGCCGTAGCCGTCTATATGGTTGCTGGCGCAATGGGCTTTGGGATTTTCTACGGGCTCACCGCTTCAGGACTGGCTGGCATGAATGGCTTTGAGCATGTCTCAGATGCACTCAATGGCACGCCAGTTTATCAGGGAATTTATCAACTCTGGCTTGCCTTGTGTGTCGGCACTTTCTACGCATTATTCTGGAGTAAGGGCGGTCAAACCTTAGGGATGCGCGCTTGGCGGCTTAAAATTCAACATCCTAATGGCCAAAACTTAAGTCTAATCACTGCCTACGCTCGCATCATTTGGTCACTGCTCGGCATTGGCAATTTATGGATTTTAATCAATGATGATAAACGCGCACTGCAGGATATGATGACTCGCTCAGAAGTGGTCGTGCTGTCTAAAGAAGCCAACCAAATGCGTAACTGGCATGGAGCATAAGTTTATTCTTAAGTAAATCCGAAATATAAAAAACGACGCAAAAGCGTCGTTTTTTATGGGCTATTTTTATGGACTATTCTTAATTGACGGAATCCGGAGTAAGGAGTAATAAGCTGCGTATCATCGCCGGATAAAGTAGAAGGCAACGCCAGTAAACAACAAGCTTGGCGCAACAGCCCCCACATAAGCGGGTAGCTCATACACTATACTCATGGGGCCAAAAATCTCATTACTGATATAAAAGCTAAAACCTGCTACAACCCCAAGTAATACGCGCGCGCCCATAGTCACAGTCCGCAGCGGACCAAATACAAACGACAGTGCCACTAACATCATCACTGCGACCGTCACGGGCTGCATCACCTTGCGCCATAAAGCAAGCTCATAACGGCTGGGATCTTGACTGTTAGTTTTAAGGTAATCAAGATAACCGACCAGACCACGTATAGATAACGCCTCGGGTTTAATCGAAACCACACTGAGCTTATCTGGCGTTAAACTCGACTGCCATTGGTCTTCTTCAAGATACTCAAGCACGACTTTCTCATAGCTTAAATCAGTACGTTTAACGTCAAATAAACGCCAGCGATCTTGGGAAAATACCGCTCGGTCTGCGTGAACTACGTTGGTGAGCTTAAGTTCGCTATTGAATTTATAAAGCGTGATATTGCTGAGTTTATTGATGTTTTCAACTTCACCAATATTAACGAACAAATCACCATCCTTTGCCCAAATTCCACGATGGGACTTAATTAAACTCCCGCCAGAGAGTTTAACAGCTTGTAACTCATTCGCTTTTTGCTCAGCAATCGGTGCGCCCCACTCCCCTAAAACCATCACCAATAACATCAAAGGCACAGCAGTTTTCATCGCCGACATAGTGATCTGCAAACGTGACATGCCAGAAGCTTGCATCACAACAAGTTCGGAATTCGATGCCAACATTCCCATACCAATCAAAGCGCCTAGCAAGACGGCCATAGGGAAAAACATTTCAATATCCCGTGGCACTAAAAATAAAACATAGATGCCAGCATCCATCATGCTGTAGGTGCCACGGCCAACTAAACGCAGCTGATCAACCCATTTGATGATGCCCGACAAACCAGTCAACACCAGCAAACAAAGCGCTGAAGTGCTTAACAATATTCTGGCGATATAAAGGTCTAATATCTTCATGCTGCCACCTTCTTATTGGCAAACAAGGACGATATACGACTGAAAATAGGCCTATCTTTACCGAGCAAGAATAACCCCATCAAGAGCGCAGAAACATGGATCCACCACATACCTAAATACAGTGGAATAATCCCATCTTGCAATGCCTTACGTCCCGCGACCATCAGTCCAAAATAGCCAAGGTACAAAAGAACTGCTGGGAACATCTTAGCAAACTTACCTTGGCGCACATTCACCCGCGCTAACGGCACAGCAATCAGTGTCATAATTGGAATCGCGAGTGGGATAGCAAGACGCCAGTGGAATTCAGCAGCGGCTTCAGCACCTTCAATTTTCACGAGTTCATCAACGGGCAGTGCAGATAATTTACGGCGACGCTCATCAACTTGCTGCTCTTTAATTTGCATTTTATAACCACCAAATTCGATCATTTGGTAGTCCTTTGCCTTCGGGCTGCCTTGATAACGCACGCCGTCATTCAAGTTCAATTGTTGAGCACCTGAACTATCTTCCTGTACTCGTCCACCTTTCGCCACCACGACATTGGTCACGCCAGTTTCATCATCAGGATCAGGCAACTGGGCTACAAACACTTTATCTAACTCGTTATCTTTACCAATACGCTCAACAAATAATACCGCGCGACCATTGGGACTCGCCTGAAAACGCCCTTGGATTAAGGCGGCAAGACCTGCTTCGGACTGGGCTTTTTCGAGCACTTGGTTTTGCTGTTCTTCTGCCCAGGGGGCAACATAAAGGGATAAATAGCCAGTAAACAGCATATTGATCACGGCGAGGATCAGCGTCACTCTGGTGACATACCACTCACTGACCCCTACACCGTGGAGAATGACCATTTCATTTTCGGAATACATACGGCCGTGGGCCAGTAAAATACCCAAGAACAAACTTAACGGCAGCACTAAGATCACCAGATAAGGCAAGTTAAGCCCAATCAGAGTCATGATTAAAGAGGCGGGAAAATCGCCGTCGGAGGCATCGGCCAGTATACGCACGAAATGCTGGCTAATAAAAATAGTTAACAGCACTAAAAGTACCGCAATTTGTGCCTTTAAAACTTCTCGAATAAGGTATTTAAATACAATCACAGGCAGGATCCGGTCTCTAAACTTATCTTTTTGCTGGTAACAGACTAACTTTCATGTAAACTGTTTACTTTTGATAGTTTTCTGACCAGCTTCAGGGGTTCTAGGTAAACTTAACGTCACTAAATGCGTGACTCAAGCGCCGAGAATAAATCACCTTTGGAGTAATAACTTAGGCCCTTTTCGGGACAAGCAGACATTATCCAATAAATATAAAAATTTGTCTTTAAGAATCTAGGAGTGCTCATGGAGTTTAGCGTAAAGAGCGGTAGCCCCGAAAAACAACGCTCAGCCTGTATCGTGGTCGGTGTTTATGAACCCCGTCGTCTGTCGGGTATCGCGGAGCAATTAGATAAAATTAGCGAAGGTTATATCAGTAACCTACTGCGTCGTGGCGATCTGGAAGGTAAACCTGGCCAGATGTTATTGCTGCACCATGTTCCTAACGTATTGAGTGAACGTGTATTATTAGTGGGTTGTGGCAAAGAACGAGAACTAGACGAACGCCAATACAAACAAATCATCACTAAAACAATCAACACCCTTAACGAAACGGGTTCAATGGAAGCGGTTTGCTTCTTAACTGAACTGCACGTGAAAGGACGCGATACGTATTGGAAAGTACGTCAAGCGGTTGAAACCACTAATAGCAGTCTTTATAGCTTTGATGCCCTGAAGACCCGCAAAGGTGAAACTCGCCGTCCACTGCGTAAATTAGTGTTCAATGTCCCGACTCGCCGTGAATTAACCTTAGGTGAGCGCGCCATCGAGCATGGTATGGCAGTATCTGCTGGCATGCATTTATGTCGCGATGTAGCCAACATGCCACCGAACATCTGTAATCCAGCCTATCTAGCTTCTCAAGCACGCCAAATGGCTGAAATACATGACACTCTGCATGTCACCACTATTGGTGAAGAGCAAATGGCCAAACTGGGCATGAACTCATACCTTGCAGTCGGTCGCGCCAGTGCCAACGAATCCATCATGACTGTGATGGAATACAAGGGCGCTGTCGATAGCACAGAAAAACCAATCGTATTAGTCGGTAAAGGGTTAACCTTCGACTCGGGTGGCATTTCATTGAAGCCTGGCGAAGCCATGGACGAAATGAAGTACGACATGGGTGGCGCAGCGGGTGTGATCGGCACTATGAAAGCCATCTGTGATATGAAGTTACCTATCAACGTTGTGGGTATTCTGGCTGGCTGTGAAAACATGCCATCGGGTAATGCTTACCGTCCAGGTGACATTCTGACCACTATGTCAGGCCAAACCGTTGAAGTGTTAAATACCGATGCAGAAGGCCGTTTAGTCCTATGTGACGTATTAACCTATGTTGAGCGTTTCGATCCTGAATTGGTTATCGATACTGCAACCCTGACTGGCGCGTGTGTGATTGCCCTTGGTAAACACGCATCGGGTCTGTTCTCATCGCATAACCCTCTGGCACACGAGCTATTAAGTGCCGGTGAGCAAAGTGGTGACCGCGCATGGCGCATGCCATTGTGGGATGAGTATCAAGATATGCTCGACAGCCCGTTTGCTGACATGACCAACTTAGGTGGCCGTCCTGCTGGAGCTATCACAGCAGCATGTTTCCTTTCTCGCTTTGCTAAAAAGTACAACTGGGCTCACTTAGACGTTGCAGGCACAGCTTGGAATAGCGGTGCTAACAAAGGTTCTACGGGCCGTCCAGTGCCACTATTGACTCAGTTCCTGATCAATCGTGCTGGTGTTGAACTCGGCGAATAACCAACTATCCGGCCTTCGTGCGTTAAAGGCTCGATAAATGAAAGGCGAAGATTTTCACTTCGCCTTTTTTATTTTCTTAATTTAATCAGAAAATCGATTTCCTGAATAAGAACTTGAATAAAAAACTGAACAACTAATGGTTTTAGAATAATTTTTCAAAGAGTTATAGCTCTACTCTCTGCATCTCCAACGGTTTGAAAGCATCCCATTAAGCCCCGCCAGACAGTGATAGATAAAACCTCACCGTAAGGTTTGCCCTAAGCATTAACCCATACTGACTTTTAGTGTAAACTGCAGCTCTCGTTCGCCACTAAAACAAGTGAAGCAAGGCATTGAAATCATGACTCAAGTGCTGTTTTATCTTATGCCGCCAGTGGCATCGCCTGCAAAAGCCAAGGCTGATTCACCTGTTGAAACCGCGAATGCGACCCCTGCACTTTGCGAGATGCATCTTCTGGCATGCCAACTGGCGCAGCAGGCTTTTGTGAAGCAACAATGGGTCTATATCCATTGCCAAGATAAACAGCAAGCCCATGCAATTGATGAACTTTTATGGCAGTTTGAGCCAAGTGCCTTTGTACCTCATAACCTCAAAGGTGAAGGCCCGATGACGGGATCGCCGGTAGAAATTGGTTTTGATCGCCTCGGCGCCAACAAAAGTCGCCAAGTTCTGATTAATCTTGCAGACCAAGCGCCCCCATTTGCGGTAAACTTTGGCCACATTATCGATTTTGTTGCCAATGACGATCAGCATAAAGCGGTCGCTCGCGAACGTTATCGACAGTATCGCGGCTTAGGGGTCAATTTACAGACCCAAGACTTAGCAACACATCCACTTAATTAGTTTGAGACAGACACGTTCCCATGGAAAAAACATACGATCCGCAGTCCATCGAGCAAACGCTTTACCAAAATTGGGAAGAGCAAGGTTACTTCAAGCCACACGGCGATGAATCCCAAGGCAATTATTGCATCATGATCCCGCCACCAAACGTGACGGGCAGCTTGCACATGGGCCACGCCTTCCAAGACACCATTATGGATACTTTGACCCGTTACCAACGGATGAAAGGCAAAAATACCCTATGGCAAGTCGGTACTGACCATGCGGGTATCGCCACCCAAATGTTGGTTGAGCGTAAGCTTGAAGCCGAAGAAGGCAAAAATCGTCATGACCTAGGTCGCGATGCCTTTATGGATAAAGTGTGGGAATGGAAAGCGCAATCGGGCGGCACTATCACTAAGCAGCTACGTCGTATGGGCGCTTCTGTAGATTGGGACCGCGAGCGTTTCACTATGGACGAAGGCTTGTCCAAGGCCGTGCAAGAAGTGTTTGTACGTCTGTACGAAGACGAGTTGATTTATCGCGGTAAGCGTTTGGTCAACTGGGATCCAAAGCTGCACACGGCTATCTCTGATTTAGAAGTGGAAAGCAAAGAAAAACAGGGCCACATGTGGCATCTGCGTTATCCACTGGCCGACGGTGAACTGACAGCCGATGGTAAAGACTATTTAGAAGTCGCTACCACGCGCCCAGAAACCATGCTCGGCGACAGTGCGGTTGCAGTGCATCCCGATGATGAACGCTATCAAGCGCTGGTCGGTAAGTTTATTCTGTTGCCGATTGTTAACCGCCGCATTCCTATCGTGGCCGACGATTACGTCGACATGGCCTTTGGTACAGGTTGCGTGAAGATCACCCCAGCCCATGACTTTAACGACTATGAAGTCGGTAAACGTCACAACCTGCCAATGTTCAACGTACTGACCTTAGATGCCGCCATTCGCGTGAGCGCCGAAGTGGTGAACTCTGACGGTACCTTTAACAAAACGCTCGATGGCAGCCTGCCTGAACGTTTTGCCGGCCTTGACCGTTTTAAAGCGCGCGATGCTATCGTCGCCGAATTTGACACCTTAGGTCTGCTCGAAAAAATCGCACCTCATGCCTTGAAAGTGCCTTACGGCGATCGCTCAGGTGTGGTTATCGAGCCAATGCTAACCGACCAATGGTATGTGGCTGTTGCGCCAATGGCGAAAACCGCTATCGAAGCCGTTGAAAATGGCAGCATTAAATTTGTGCCGCAGCAATACGAGAACATGTACTTCTCGTGGATGCGTGACATTCAAGACTGGTGTATTTCGCGCCAATTGTGGTGGGGTCACCGCATCCCAGCTTGGTACGACGAAAACGGCAAAGTCTATGTCGGCCGCAACGAAGCCGACGTCCGTGCTAAGCACAATATCGCCGACTCAATGACACTGCGCCAAGACGAAGACGTACTGGACACTTGGTTCAGTTCAGCCCTGTGGACGTTCTCAACCTTAGGTTGGCCTGACAATTTAGAAGATTTAAAAACCTTCCACCCAACCGACGTGTTGGTGACAGGCTTTGACATCATCTTCTTCTGGGTTGCCCGTATGATCATGATGACCATGCACTTCATCAAAGATGAAGACGGCAAGCCACAAGTCCCGTTCAAAACTGTCTACGTGACCGGCCTTATCCGCGATGAAGCGGGTAACAAGATGTCAAAATCTAAGGGTAACGTACTCGATCCATTAGACATGATCGACGGTATCGGACTTGAAGATTTAGTTGAAAAACGTACCGGCAACATGATGCAGCCACAACTGGCCGCCAAGATTGAAAAGAGCACTCGCAAAGAATTTGCCGACGGTATCGAAGCCCACGGCACAGATGCACTGCGCTTTACGCTTGCGGCAATGGCATCAACGGGTCGTGACATCAACTGGGACATGAAGCGCTTAGACGGTTACCGTAGCTTCTGTAACAAGTTATGGAACGCCTCACGCTACGTGCTGATGAACACAGAAGATCAAGATTGCGGCCCAGGCTCACCAGAGCACAAAGGCGGTGAAATGGAACTGTCGTTGGCCGATCGCTGGATTATTGGCTTGTTCAATCAAACCGTTAAGACCTTTGACGATCACATGACAGCCTACCGTTTCGACTTAGCAGCCAATACCCTGTATGAGTTCACTTGGAACCAGTTCTGTGACTGGTACTTAGAATTAACTAAACCGGTATTGCAAAATGGCAGCGAAGCGCAAATGCGCGGCACCCGTCACACCTTAGTGACAGTGCTCGAAGCGATGCAACGCCTGATGCACCCTATGATGCCGTATATCACTGAAACCATCTGGCAGCGCGTTAAACCGTTAGCTGGTGTCGCTGGTGATACCATCATGCTGGCACCGTTCCCAGCATTTGATGCCGCTAAAGTCGATAGCGCAGCAATGGCCGATTTAGAATGGGTTAAGCAAGTGATCGTCGCTGTGCGTAACATTCGCGCCGAACTGAACATTGCCCCATCCAAGCCGCTAAATGCCCTACTTCGTGGTGTTAGCGCACAGGATAAAGCCCGTGTTGAAGCTAACCAAACCTTCTTCACCACACTTGCCCGCTTAGAAAGCATGACCATTTTAGCCGATGACGAAACTGCGCCTATGTCGACTACAGGTTTGATTGGCGAAATGGAGCTGCTGATCCCTATGGCAGGCTTAATCGATGTCGCCGCCGAAATGGCCCGTATCGATAAACAGCTTGAAAAGCTCGGCCAAGAGATCGCTCGCATCGAAGGCAAATTGTCGAACCAAGGTTTTGTGGCAAAAGCTCCAGCCGAGGTTATCGACAAAGAGCGCGCTAAGATGGCCGATCTCAAGCGTGACATGGACAAGCTCAACGAACAAAAATCTGAGTTTGCTAAGTTAGAAGCTTAAGCTTCTCATTTACTCTGATTCACTTGTTATGATTGGTTCTAACTGAATGAAGGGCAGCCACTTGGCTGCCCTTCTTGTATCTATATCACTGCAATCTATGAGCAATTATGAGCCTTAATCTACGCTCTTGGGCCAGATGCCGCATTGAACCCGAGTCAATTCTAAACACTGCCATTTAACCTACGGCACAGTATTGAAACCACCTCACCATTCATCCTCATCACTCCCCGTGGTCTATCGCTCACGAGCTCACACGTAGCCCATCACTGCCGACATAAGTAAACACCACACATGTAGACTAAAGAACAGCTAATACCTCCAGAGGCAGCACTGAGAGACTGACATTGAGTGCAGACATGAATATCCAATGTCGTCATAGACTCTCAACACAGGCAAAAGCAGATTCTTCAGTGAGTTGAACCTAAGAAAGAGAAGTGTTTAAAACGAAATGGCTAAAGATAGCAACACCGAAGATAGCTAAGGTAAAGCAAAAGATGATGATGCAAAGTTAAGGTTAAACCTAAGCGGGTAAAAATATAATGAGTTAAACCTTACAGATTAAAAAATAAAAAAGCCCTGCAATTGCTTGCAGGGCTTATCTATATGGTGCGCGTGGAAGGAGTCGAACCTCCGACCGCCTGGTTCGTAGCCAGGTACTCTATCCAGCTGAGCTACACGCGCAAACTCGTTTTTGTACTTCTAAGATTCAATTAAGATTGAGTCTAGGATAAGCACTTTTATCTGGCAAATTTATTCTATTCTTCTCGACTAAAAGAATAGAATGGCGGAGAAGGAGGGATTCGAACCCTCGATGGGAGTTAAAGCCCATACTCCCTTAGCAGGGGAGCGCCTTCGGCCACTCGGCCACCTCTCCGCATTTAACGCTTTAAATCAACAAGACGTATCTCGTTAACTAAATTGGTGCGCGTGGAAGGAGTCGAACCTCCGACCGCCTGGTTCGTAGCCAGGTACTCTATCCAGCTGAGCTACACGCGCATGTTAAACGGTAAAACACTAATACGACCTAAATCATATTAATTTAAATTGGTGCGCGTGGAAGGAGTCGAACCTCCGACCGCCTGGTTCGTAGCCAGGTACTCTATCCAGCTGAGCTACACGCGCATGTTAAACGGTAAACACTAATACGACCTAAATCATATTAATTTAAATTGGTGCGCGTGGAAGGAGTCGAACCTCCGACCGCCTGGTTCGTAGCCAGGTACTCTATCCAGCTGAGCTACACGCGCATTTTAACTTTTTGCTATAAGCAATTATCTACAAAATTTCTTATGAAATTCAAAACTGATGAGTTAAAGATTAACTAATGCAGATATGGTGCGCGTGGAAGGAGTCGAACCTCCGACCGCCTGGTTCGTAGCCAGGTACTCTATCCAGCTGAGCTACACGCGCGACTTGTATCTAAATTTACTTTTACATCAAACACTAATAAAAAATGGTGCGCGTGGAAGGAGTCGAACCTCCGACCGCCTGGTTCGTAGCCAGGTACTCTATCCAGCTGAGCTACACGCGCACTGTTTTCTATCTTTAAGAAATGGCGGAGAAGGAGGGATTCGAACCCTCGATGGGAGTTAAAGCCCATACTCCCTTAGCAGGGGAGCGCCTTCGGCCACTCGGCCACCTCTCCGTTTTCTTGGCGCACATATTACTGTTTGACGAAAATAAGTCAAACCCTTTTTCCGAAACAGATTCCATTTGAACTGTTTTTAATCACATTGCTGTTATATCAAGCCAATGTATTGATTTACGCCAATCTTTCGGTCTAAAAAATAAAAAAGCCAGTTAAAAAACTGACTCTTCTGTTGCCGTAGTACGCTTGCCAAAACAAGGTACTAAAAGTTACCACCTTCCGATGGTGTACCTGATTTTTCAGATTGAATGCGTTGGTAGATTTCTTCGCGATGAACAGAAACCTCTTTTGGTGCATTCACACCAATACGCACTTGATTGCCTTTTACCCCTAGCACTGTAACTGTGACTTCATCACCAATCATCAGTGTTTCGCCAACACGACGAGTCAAAATCAGCATTCGATAGCTCCTTTATTTCTTAATTCAGCTTACACACGGCACTCATCCGGTAGATGGGCTTATTATAAGGTCAGCTTAGTACAAATTAATAGTATTCAATACTCAAACGGTTATTTAATTACACCTTATTTAGCTCGAAAGCGTGATGTAACGCCCGAACCGCCTTGTGTAAGTCCCTTTCATCGATAACGGTTGATAATTTACTCTCTGACGTCGTGAGTAACTTAGCATGAATAGTTTCATTACCCAAGACTTCTAACATCTTAGTCAATAATCCCATTTTTGCCTGTAAACCTTTGCCAACTAAAGATACTTTTGCACGTTGCCGTTCGATAATCAATGGTCCGAGAGCAAGGCTTTCGCTTAAGCCTTCGAGCTCATTAAGCAGAGTATCAACCTTAGCTTCAGCGAGCATAAAACTGACTCGACCCGAAGGATCATCCTCATGGATCCTCAATGGAGAAATAAATTCCACATCGATTTCCAATCGAGTTAAACAGCCTAACAACGCTTGATAGCGTTCACTGGTGGTAAACAGCCCTTCAATCGTCAGCGTTGCCAGCGCCTTATTAATCGCGATACCTTGCACTAACGAGGCAATCGTTAATTCCGACTCGTCGCCAAATTGGATTAACGTCCCCTGCCCAGCTTCAAAGCTCGACAATACTCGCAGCGGTACGCGAAAACGCTCGGCGTATTCAACAGAATCGGGATGCAATACTTTAGCGCCGAGCTTTGCCATTTCGAGCATCACATCAAACCCAATCACATCGAGGCGACGTGCACTGCTATCAATATTCGGATCTGTGGTAAATACCCCTGCCACATCGGTAAAAATCTGGCATTCATCGGCTTCTAACGCTGCCGCTAAGGCTACTGCTGTGGTATCTGAACCACCGCGTCCTAAGGTGGTCACTTCGCCTTGAGGATCGATGCCCTGAAACCCTGCAACGATCGGCACAACACCATCGGCAAGCAAAGACTGCAAATATTCAGTATCAACTCGCTCAATGCTAGCGCGGCCAAATTGACTATTTGTATGAATTTGCACTTGATCGCCCGTAAGGGATTTCGCTTTTATGCCGCGACGTTGTAGCGCCATAGACATCAAAGCAATACTCACTTGCTCACCCGTCGAGACTAGCATGTCTAACTCGCGCGCCGAGGCGCGCGGATTAATTTGTGCTGCAAGTGCAAACAGGCGATTCGTCTCACCCGCCATCGCGGATAAAACTAAGACTTGCTGCTCACCATTGTGAGCTGACTTTGTAATCTGCTCAGCGACCGCTTCGATACGTTCAATAGAACCCACCGAAGTGCCGCCGAACTTTTTCACAAAAAGCTTGCTACCACTAAGCTTTCGTTTTTGGGGCACAGCAACCTCTTAAGCTAGACGCTCAGTAATCCAAGGTAATACTTGAGCCAATGCCGCATCCAGATTTTCTGGTTGGCTACCGCCCGCTTGAGCCATATCAGGACGACCACCGCCTTTACCGCCTACTTGTGAAGCGACCATAGCGACTAGCTCACCCGCTTTGACTTTACCGATCAGATCGTTACTCACACCCGCGATCAGGTTAACTTTCCCTTCCTGCGCTGTACCAAGAACGATAATGGCCGATTTCAATTTCTGTTTTAATTCATCTTGCAAGCCACGTAGTGAACTTGCCTCAACGCCGTCTAATTTTTTGATCAGTACGTTAACGCCATTAACTACAACGGCATCGCCCACTAAGTCTGCACTCGCTGCGGCCGCTAGCTTATCTTTCAACTGCGCCATTTCTTTTTCGAGTTGCTTCATCTTATCGAGCTGCGCTTTTAACTTAGCCACCACTGAGTTGGCATCGCCTTTCAATAAGGCAGCGGCTTCTTCCAGTTCAGCTTGTTGCTGCGCCACATAAGCCATAGCTGCAGCACCAGTAACGGCTTCTATACGGCGCACACCTGCAGCAATACCCGCTTCAGAGGTGATCTTAAATAAGCCGATATCGCCAGTGCGACCCACATGAGTACCGCCACATAATTCGATAGAGAAATCGCCCATAGTCACAACACGCACTTGTGAATCATATTTCTCACCAAAGAGTGCCATAGCGCCTTTTTCTTTAGCTTCATCTATGCCCATTTCAGCGGTTTTCAGCTCATGGTTACGACGAATTTGAGTGTTAACTAATTCTTCAACTTCTTTTAATTCAGCAGCTTTTACGCCTTCGAAATGAGAGAAGTCAAAACGTAAACGCTCTGGATCAACCAAAGAACCTTTTTGCGAGACATGAGTACCGAGCACTTGACGCAGTGCGGCATGCAGTAAATGCGTAACAGAATGGTTTAACTGAGTACGGTGACGCAGTTTTTTGTCCACTTTCGCTTCAATAACTTGGCCAACGCTCAAGCTACCTGTAGCCAAAACACCTTGATGGCCCGTTGCTTGACCATACTTTTGCGTATCGTTTACCGTAAACTCAATACCGTTCGCAACCAATTGGCCTTTATCGCCTACTTGACCGCCAGATTCCGCGTAGAAAGGGGTTACATCGAGCACGACAACGGCTTCATCACCCGCTTTGATCGCCGTCACTGACTCACCATTTTGATAAATCGCGGTGACCTTAGCTTGACCCGCTAATTCGGTGTAACCACTGAATGCAGTTTCAACATCAATTTTCAGCGCAGCGTTATAATCTGCACCAAAGTTACCGGCAGCTTGTGCGCGGCTACGTTGTTCAGCCATGGCGACTTCGAAACCAGCTTCATCGACAATGATGTTGCGCTCACGGCAGACATCAGCGGTCAAATCCATTGGGAAGCCATAGGTGTCATACAGCTTAAATACGGTTTCACCGTCTAAAGTGTCACCTTTCAACTCGTTTAAGGCAGTATCTAAAATGCCTAAACCACGTTCAAGCGTACGGGCAAATTGCTCTTCTTCCGCTTTCAGTGCTTTTTCAACAATCGCTTGAGTCTCAGCTAACCCTTTTGCTGCATCGCCCATCACCGCAATCAAAGACGGAACCAGCTTGTAGAAGAAAGCTTCGGTCGCACCTAACTTGTTACCATGGCGAACTGCGCGACGAATAATACGGCGCAGCACATAACCGCGGCCTTCGTTCGACGGCATAACGCCATCGGCAATTAAAAATGCACATGAACGGATATGATCGGCAATAACTCGCAGCGACTTTTCAGATAAGTCACTAACACCAATGACCTCTGCGGCTTTAGCAATCAAAGTACGGAAAATATCGATTTCGTAGTTAGAATGTACGCCCTGCATAATCGCAGCAATACGCTCAATCCCCATACCTGTATCAACCGAGGGCTTAGGCAAAGGTAACATTTCACCCGATGCTTGACGGTTGTACTGCATGAAAACGATGTTCCAGATTTCGATGAAACGATCACCATCCTCTTCAGGACTGCCAGGACGTCCGCCCCAAATATGATCACCATGGTCATAAAAAATCTCAGTACATGGACCACAAGGACCGGTATCACCCATTTGCCAGAAGTTATCTGACGCAAAGGCAGCACCTTTATTGTCACCGATACGTATGATGTTCTCGGCAGCGACACCAATTTTTTTATTCCAGATTTCAAAGGCTTCATCATCTGTCTGATAAATAGTGACGCACAGACGTTCCTTCGGCAGCTTTAACGTTTCAGTTAAAAAAGTCCAGCCCAAACGAATCGCTTCTTCTTTGAAATAATCTCCAAAACTGAAGTTACCTAGCATTTCGAAAAAGGTGTGATGACGTGCTGTGTAGCCAACGTTATCCAAATCGTTATGTTTACCACCGGCGCGTACACAACGTTGAGCAGTGGTCGCACGCGTATAATTGCGTTTGTCCATGCCAAGAAACACGTCCTTGAACTGGTTCATTCCTGCATTGGTAAATAAAAGTGTGGGATCGTTGCCTGGCACTAATGAACTACTGTCCACAACTTGATGACCATTGCTGCGGAAAAATTCGAGGAAAGCGCTTCTGAGCTCTGCTGTAGTTTGATACATGAAATCATCCTGAATTGGGTAAGCATTACCAGCTACGCCTTAGGCTAGCCGTATTTCTATTTGCCCAGCATTATAAGCAGACTAAGGAAGGACGACCAGTCTTGATTGGTGATATACACATCAGGAATTTAATATTTTAGCGTGAATCGCCCACACCAGCGTCACTAGAAGCAAAACGACAGGATAAAGCACAAATAAAGACGGCGTAAGTTTATCGCGGCACGGACAATATTTAAGCAAGTGAGTCTAATGTGAAGTACGAAATGGACAAGACCGATTGATGATATTTAGATGAGCTTTTACAGTCTTAGCTCCAAATTTAATAATCTTCATCGAGATCATTGGGATCTGAATCTAGTGCGTAAGTGATTTGATCGTAGCTAAAGCCTTGGCCCATTAAAAAACGCACTCGTCTGGCCTTTTCCTTTGCGATGAGATCCCGAGCTTTAGAGCCCTTCACTTCTGTCACACGGGGAATGCCGTATTTTTTGGTGGCTTTATCTTTTGCTAGCTCAAACCAGTCACAATCACTATTGGTTATCGCCGCTTCAATACAATCTTTAGACAAGCCTTTTTGCGCTATCGCTTGGCGGATACGGATAGCACCGTGCCCTCGACTGATGTGGCTTCGCACCAACAGTTCGGCATAACGAGCATCATTAATAAAACCGGAGGATTCACAAGCATCGAGTACAGGTTCGATATCGTTAAGGTCGAAGCCTTTCTCGAGCAATTTATCGCGGATTTGTAAGCGGGAATAATCGCGGCGCGCTAACAGCGCGACCGCAATTTGATGGGCTGACTGACTCAGAATACTTCGCCTGTCTCTAAATCAATATTGTCCTCAGTACTATCATCAGCTTTGGCAGCCAAGGCACTCGGATTACTCAAAAGCAACTCACGTAGCGTCTTGTCAATTTCAGCAGCAATAGCTGGGTTTTCAGTCAGATATTTGCCAGCATTAGCACGACCTTGGCCGATTTTATCACCTTTATAGCTGTACCAAGCGCCCGCTTTTTCAATCAACTTATGGGCTACGCCTAAGTCTACTAACTCACCAGTACGGTTAATACCTTGGCCATAAAGGATTTGGAACTCAGCCTGCTTAAACGGCGCTGCAACCTTGTTTTTCACCACTTTAACGCGAGTTTCGTTACCGACCACTTCATCGCCGTCTTTAATGGCACCAGTGCGGCGAATGTCTAGGCGAACAGAAGCATAAAACTTCAGCGCATTACCACCGGTTGTAGTTTCTGGGTTACCGAACATCACACCAATCTTCATCCGAATTTGGTTGATGAAGATAAGTAAGGTGTTAGATTGCTTTAAGTTACCCGCAAGTTTACGCATAGCTTGGCTCATCATACGCGCCGCTAGGCCCATGTGAGAATCACCAATTTCGCCTTCGATTTCAGCTTTAGGCGTTAATGCCGCCACTGAGTCGACTACGATAACGTCAACAGCGCCTGAACGAGTTAAAGCATCACAAATCTCAAGCGCTTGCTCGCCGGTATCCGGTTGTGAACACAGCAGGTTATCAATATCTACGCCCAATTTTTTAGCATAAATAGGGTCTAGTGCATGCTCTGCATCGATAAAGGCACAGGTTTTGCCTTCACGTTGCGCTGCCGCAATCACTTCTAAAGTCAGTGTTGTTTTACCTGATGATTCAGGACCATAGATCTCAACGATACGACCCATTGGCAAACCGCCAGCACCTAAAGCAACGTCCAGAGACAGAGAACCGGTAGAAATGGTCTCAACATCCATAGAGCGATCTTCGCCCAGCTTCATGATGGAGCCTTTACCAAATTGTTTCTCAATTTGGATCAATACCGCAGCAAGTGCTTTCTCTTTATTTGGATCGACCTTCATTCCTGTTCCCTCATCAAGACAAGCATTAAGCTGTCAAAAGTGATATTCAATTTACAAACGGGTAATTCAAAAAGCCGCGCTTTTTGTCTTAATTCTGCTGACTAGTATACTGTACAATCATACAGTATCAAGACCTGTGACTGAATTATTTTTAGCTGATAGGATTTTTAATATGGCCAAGGTTTTAGCGAATATCAAATCAGATAATAGCTCCCTTTGATCAATATCCATCGTTAAGGGCTCAATTTTCGCTAAATTATTGCTAAGATTGGCGCAACAAATTTTGCGTGGTCTTTTTAGCTGAAAATTGTACAGCAGTCTTCCGCTTCCATAGCGCTTAATCACCCTTAACCACACAAACTGTATCGCCTTTAGGCAGTCACAACGGACGATAACGATTTAATGAATGTAATTGATACCGATGATTTAGAAAAACATACTCCTATGATGCGTCAGTACTTGACGATGAAAGCAGAACATCACGATATGTTGCTGTTTTATCGCATGGGTGACTTCTACGAGTTGTTTTATGACGATGCTAAACGCGCTTCTGAGCTGTTAGGCATTTCACTCACTGCGCGCGGTAAAAGTGGTGGCGATCCTATTCCGATGGCGGGGCTTCCTTACCATGCTGTGGAAGGCTATCTTGCAAAATTAGTTCAAATTGGTCAATCAGTTGCGATTTGCGAACAGATTGGCGATCCCGCGACATCTAAAGGGCCGGTAGAACGTAAAGTGGTGCGAATTGTCACGCCAGGCACCTTAACCGACGAAGCGTTGCTGCAGGAACGCCAAGACAATCTGTTAGCCGCGGTTTATCAAGGTAAAGTCGGTTTTGGTTATGCCACATTAGATGTTTCATCCGGACGTTTTGTGATTGCAGAGCTCGACACCCGAGAGTCATTAGAAGCGGAATTGCAACGCACTAATCCCGTTGAAATTCTCTACAGTGAAGACTTTGGTGAACTTGGACTACTTAACGGTTTTAAAGGCAAACGCCGTCGCCCCGAGTGGGAATTTGATTACGATACGAGTATCAAGTTACTACTGGCCCAGTTTGGCACGAAAGACTTGCATGGTTTTGGTATCGCAGATGCACGTTTATCACTGCAGGCTGCGGGTTGCTTAATGCAATATGTCAAAGACACACAGCGCACGGCACTGCCCCATATCAATGCCATTATCCGCTTCAATCAAACCGATAGCATAGTGCTCGATGCGGCAACGCGCCGAAATTTAGAATTAACTCAAAACCTTGCCGGTGGCCGCGATAATACCTTAGCGGCAGTATTGGATAATACGGCAACGCCTATGGGCAGCCGTATGTTACAACGCTGGATCCATCAGCCTCTGCGAGATCCTAAGCAAATCAAGGCGCGCCAACAGGCGGTGACTGAACTCCTCGATACCGCAGCCCACGAAGGTTTGCATGAGCAGTTAAAGGCACTTGGCGATATCGAACGTATCATGGCAAGACTCGCGCTGCGTACCGCTCGTCCAAGGGACTTTGCACGTTTACGTCAAGCTCTGGGCTTATTGCCTGAATTACAACTGAGTTTAAGTACACTGAGCGCACCGCACACGACCCAGTTGCGCCAACACTTAGGTGAGTTCCCCGCAGAGCAAGCCCTACTTGAGCGCGCGATAGTCGATAATCCACCTATGCTTATCCGCGATGGCGGGGTGATCCGTGAAGGCTACAACAGCGAACTAGATGAATGGCGCGGTCTGAGCGAAGGAGCGAGTGATTACTTAGTACAACTTGAAGCCAGAGAAAAAGAACGTACTGGCATCAATACACTTAAAGTCGGCTATAACCGCGTACACGGCTATTACATCGAAGTGAGTCGTCTGCAATCCTCACAAGTACCGCTCAATTATCAACGACGCCAAACACTTAAGAATATGGAGCGTTATATCACGCCCGAACTTAAGGAATACGAAGAAAAAGTCCTCTCGAGCCAAGGTAAAGCGCTGGCACTCGAAAAGCAGTTATGGGAACAGTTGTTCGATCTTATTCTGCCAAAATTGCATGAATTACAAGCCTTTGCTAGAGCTGCGGCTGAGCTTGATGTGTTGAGTAACTTTGCCGAGCGTGCCGAAACCTTAGGCTACACTTGTCCAGAGCTGAGCCAAGATATCGGAGTACAGATAGAGGCTGGTCGCCATCCAGTGGTGGAGCGTGTTAGCCAAACGCCGTTTATCGCTAACCCAGTGACCTTGCACAATCAAAGACGTATGTTGATTGTCACCGGACCCAACATGGGCGGTAAATCGACCTATATGCGTCAAGTCGCCTTGATTACGCTGATGGCCCATATTGGTTGTTTTGTGCCAGCAGATCGCGCCCTGATTGGCACAATTGATCGCATCTTTACCCGTATTGGCGCATCAGACGATCTGGCCTCTGGCCGCTCAACCTTTATGGTAGAAATGACTGAAACTGCCAACATTCTGCACAATGCCACTGCCAGTAGTTTAGTGTTAATGGATGAAATCGGCCGTGGAACATCCACCTATGATGGTTTATCGCTAGCTTGGTCGGCGGCGGAATATTTAGCCCAGCAAGTCGGGGCTATGACCCTATTCGCCACCCATTATTTTGAGCTAACTCAATTACCTGACTTAATGGCAGGTGTTTACAATGTGCACCTTGATGCCATAGAGCACGATGATACCATCGCCTTTATGCATGCAGTACAAGAAGGCGCCGCCAGTAAAAGCTACGGCTTACAAGTTGCGGCGCTTGCCGGCGTGCCAAACAAAGTGATTAAAGCAGCGAAACATAAATTGCAGCAATTGGAGAGTCGCGATCACCAACCAGAAGGAACAAGGACGCCCATTCAAAGCTTACTCGCTTTACCTGAACCGGTTGAAAATCCAGCTTTGACTAAATTAAGTAGCATTAATCCCGATAACTTAACGCCAAAACAGGCGCTTGATTTGCTCTATGAACTGAAACGCTTGAGCTAGACATCAGGTGATCTAAATAAAAGCCTAAAGATAACAACGCCCACTCTATAGTGGGCGTTTTACTTTATGACGTGATCTCACACTAAGTACATTTTCTGGATAGCTTCTCTGAAAGGCACCAGAAGACCGATATTAGTTTCTAAATAAAGCCTCAACAGATAAACCTTGAGAACCCAATAAATCACGTAAGCGTTTTAATGCTTCCACTTGGATTTGACGAACACGTTCACGGGTTAAACCAATTTCAGCCCCCACATCTTCAAGCGTAGAAGGTTCATAACCTAACAAACCAAAACGACGGGCTAATACTTCTCTTTGTTTTGTGTTCAACTCGTTAAGCCATTTCACCACCGAGTTAGAGATGTCTTCATCTTGCACTTTATAGTCAGGGCCAACACTATCATCATCGGCCAGTACATCTAATAATGCTTTCTCGTTATCGCCCCCCAAAGGCGTATCAACAGAGGTAATTTTTTCATTCAGCTTCAGCATGCGGCTCACATCAGAGCTAGAAACTTGCAGTTTTTCAGCAATTTCTTCCGCTGTAGGTTCATGATCCAGTTTTTGTGCTAATTCGCGGGCTGTGCGCAAGTATACGTTGAGTTCTTTAACAACATGAATCGGCAAACGAATAGTACGAGTTTGATTCATGATAGCGCGTTCAATCGTCTGTCTGATCCACCAAGTCGCATAGGTTGAAAAACGAAAACCTCTTTCTGGGTCAAACTTTTCTACGGCACGAATTAGACCTAAATTACCCTCTTCGATAAGATCGAGCAGTGCTAAGCCGCGGTTATTGTAACGACGTGCAATTTTTACGACGAGACGTAAATTACTTTCGATCATGCGATTACGGGATTTTGCACAACCTTTTAAGGCCTTACGGGAAAAGTAAACTTCTTCTTCTGCGCTAAGCAGTGGGGAAAAACCAATCTCACCTAGATAAAGTTGAGTGGCATCAAGATTTTTTTGCAGGTCATCTTGGACCTGTTGTTCTATTCCTAGCTCTTGGACTAGATCGGTGGCAACTTCTTCTTTTTCAAGATCAAAGTCTACGGTTTCTACGGAAAAATCTACTAGTGCTTCTGCGGCAGTGCTATTTATGCGGCTCATGATCAAATCTCCCAAACCTAATTAAACTGCTGAATTAGTGCAATTTCCTATCCTCCATTTGCCAACAAGGCCCCAAACAATCATTGTTTAGGTAAATAAGTAAGTGGGTTTACAGACTGTCCATGGTAACGAATTTCAAAATGTAACATTACCCGATTGGCACCTGTATTGCCCATTTTTGCAACAGTCTGCCCTGCGAGGACATGTTGCTTTTCTTTGACTAAGATCTTGTCCGTATGAGCATAAGCACTAAGGTAATCGTCACTATGTTTAATAATCACTAAATTACCGTAACCCCTAAGAGCACTTCCTGCGTATACCACCCGCCCATCTGCAGCAGCTTTGATGATATCTCCCCGATTTCCCGCGATCTTAATACCTTTATTTCCCTGCTCATTGGCAGAATAAGTTCCGATTAACTTCCCTCTTACTGGCCACTGCCACTGACTCACACTGACTGGCAGTGTTGAGGTGGGTGGAACCATTAGTTGGTTAACGTTTTGTTGGGAACTTGTTACAAGGTACGCGGGCTTAGCTTTCTGATCAAGTGTTTTTTTCAGATCGTTACTTGACTTAGCATTAGGCTGATAAACCTTATCATCTAATTGTTTTTTATCACTTTTACTTGAGTTAGCATCTAAATTACCCGTTATATTTCCATCTAAAGTCGTAGATTTTGATTGGTTACTAGATTTAGCATTAGTTAAATATAAAATCTGTCCAGGGTAAATTGTATAAGGGTTATCTAATTGATTAAGTTTAGCTATTTCAGAAAAGTCTTTCCCTGCAGCCCAAGAAATAGAGTAGAGAGTGTCACCTTTTTTAACTTTATATGAATTCGATTTAATGTGGCCTTTGCTATTTTTAGAGTAGCTATGGGAAATATTTTCGACGGGTGCGGGTCTGCTGGCCTGAAAGCTACAGCCTACAAGCAGAAATATAAAGCAAAGGTTTAAGAGTAAACCCGCATTCAACAATAAAAACTCCTTGGTAAGGTTGTATTACTGTTTATGATGAGAAAATGACGCCTTCTGTGCAAAACAAGCACTTCGCTTAACACAGTAGCACAACACAAGGTTAAGCTAACTCTCCATTAATTAAAGGTACAAATTTAACCGTTTCAATGGTTTCAGAACTAAAGCGGTCAGCAGTGCGCGTAATACGCATCAATTGCTGAGTATCCTCTCCCACAGGTAAGACTAACACCCCTCCATCAGCCAACTGAGACAGCAAAGCTTCTGGTATAGTCGCCGCCGCCGCAGTCACCATAATGGCATCGAACGGACTACGATTAGCCCATCCCAACCAACCATCACCATATTTAAACGACACATTATGCAAATCTAATCGTTTTAAACGCTGTCTTGCTTGAATTTGTAAACCTTTGATCCGTTCGATAGTACAAAGCTGAGGCACCAATTGAGCCAAAATGGCTGCCTGATAGCCCGATCCCGTCCCCACTTCTAACACTCGCTGTGGCATCTTGTGCAGTAAGAGTTCGCTCATACGGGCAACGATATAAGGCTGCGAAATGGTTTGCCCTTGTCCAATTGGCAAAGCCGTATTTTCATAAGCTTTATGGGCTAGCGCATTATCGAGAAACATTTCTCGCGGCGTATGCGATATCGCCTTTAACACGGCTTGATTACGGATCCCCGCATCTTGAAGCTTTTTAGCTAAATTCACCGCCGATGTTAAGGCAACTCGAGTCATATTTTATCTACCCAATTTTGCAATGCCGTTAGTTGTCCGTAGGCGGTTAAGTCAACCGTCAAGGGCGTAATTGAAACATAGCCATTGGCGATAGCATGAAAATCAGTGCCCTCTGTGGCATCCTGCTCTTGTCCCGGTGGACCAAGCCAGAAGATTTCACGTCCGGCAGGATCTTGCGTTCGCACTATGCCTTCGGCCTTATGACGAGCACCGAGGCGAGTCACTTTGATCCCTTTAATTTGATCAAGTGGCAAGTCAGGCACATTCACATTTAAGATCTGATCTTTTGCCAAAGGCTGGGCCAACAAACCTTGAACTATCCGCCGAGCATAAACAGCAGCCGATTGATAATGTTCGAATTTACGGCCATTAAGCGAAATCGCTATTGCAGGAAAACCTAAAAAGCGTCCTTCCATCGCGGCGGCAACTGTCCCCGAATATAAGGTGTCATCACCCATATTTGCCCCCGCATTGATGCCAGACACCACCATATCAGGTTCGCCATCACATAATTCTCGGATAGCCAAATGAACGCAATCTGTCGGTGTACCGTGAACGGAAATATAGCCATTATCTAACCTATTAATTCTTAATGGATTAGTCAAGGTTAATGAGTTGCTCGCACCAGAGCAATTTCGATCCGGCCCAACAGTCAGCACAGTCGCTATTTCAGCCAAAGCCTCAGATAAGGCTTTGATACCTGGAGCATTAATCCCATCGTCATTGCTAACAAGGATACGGATCATGACTCTGCTTCAGTCTTAACAGTATCAGTGTTAGCCACTACGTTAGCGTTAGTTACCTCAGGCGCAGGCTCCTGCACCAATGTCGCTTGCCATTGCTGCTCTTTAACATCTTGATAATTAACCAACTCTCTCAACAAGGATGTGGCAAAACTGCCCGCAGGCAACACAAACTCCAGCACTAAGCCATCAGCGGTTTGTTCATATTTAAGGCCTTGGGGCTCAAGCAGTAACGGACGGCGTTCTTGCTCTAATCCGGCGTGCTCTAAACCATAGCAATCGTCAGCTAACTCACTCATGGCTAAGGTTTCTACCGCAGCAGCTTCACCTTGGGGTAACATCATGCCGCGCCCCCACAATGGTGCAGAAAGTTGAATGTCTTTTTCAATCAGACGCTTCAATACGATGAGATCCCATTCAGGCGTCACGAAGAAGCTTTTGCTGCCCGCTAACATCACACAATCACCCGCTAAAGGCTTAGTGCCATGGTTGGCTAATCGGTACGACACTACAGTGTTAAACAGATTTGAGCGCACGGCAGACAAATACATGCTGCGCTTATTTCTGTCTTTCACTTTTTTACCCGCCATCATTTGGCGACCAAACACTAAGTTTTTGCCATCGTGACCAAAGCGCTGCTCACCAAAATAATTGGGCACGCCCACTTGAGCGACCTTTTCGATACGACTGATAATGTCTTCCACTTGGGTGACATTTCTCAGGGTAAGAATAAAGCGGTTACCGACTAAGGCACCAATTCGCAGTTTCTTGCTGTGGCGGCTGCTCGACAATATGGTCAAACGCTCACTATTGAGATCCTTCCAAGCAGGCGTTTCTTTACCAGGAATACGCACACCGAACCATTGTTCTGTGATGGCATT
This sequence comes from Shewanella sp. S23-S33, assembly GCF_043359565.1. NCBI lineage: Bacteria > Pseudomonadati > Pseudomonadota > Gammaproteobacteria > Alteromonadales > Shewanellaceae > Shewanella > Shewanella sp. S23-S33. The sequence goes on from NZ_JBHFFD010000024.1 coordinate 159,256, forward strand.
TTTATCTTTTTGCCCAGCGTAGGTCACTTCCTTTGGATGCACCTTAGCAAACTTAGCGATCATTTCCGCGACTTGTACTGTATTTAGCCCTTCTTTGCGTACATGCAGCATATGATGTTCACCTTCACCCGTCGGGCTAAAAGGCAAAATCTCTTTCACGATAAAATCGCTATTTTGGGTTCTTAGATCTGCTGTACCTAAAGGCTTACCATACAGATAATGTAATTCGCTCATGGGACTTTTTTACTCTTAAGTTAATCGTGTTTGCGGGCCATAAGTACCACGGCTTCTACCGCAATACCTTCTTTACGCCCGGTAAATCCAAGCTGTTCAGTCGTGGTCGCTTTGACATTAATATCGTCAAGTTCCGCGGTTAAATCGGCGGCTAATATCTGGCGCATTGCCTCTATGTGCGGTGCCATTTTAGGAGCTTGGGCTATGATAGTGACGTCAAGATTGCCGAGCACAAAGCCTTTCGCTCTCGCTAAAGCATAGCAATGACGCAGCAATACGCGGCTATCGGCACCCTTATAGGCGGCATCGGTATCGGGGAAATGTTTGCCTATGTCACCGAGCGCTAAAGCACCGAGGATGGCATCGGAAATCGCATGCAGTACCACATCACCATCTGAATGTGCGACTAGGCCTGTTTCATAGGGTACTTCCACGCCACAAAGGATAAGTGGCCGCGCCGCACCAAATTTATGCACATCGAAACCATGGCCGATACGGATTTTCATTTAATATTCCTAACGTATTATTTTACTTTGATTATGACTATTTAACGGCACGCATCAAAAACAGTTCGGCTAGCCCTAAATCGTCGGGATGCGTTACTTTTATATTATCAGCACGGCCCGAAACGAGTCCGGGTGATATCCCCGCCCATTCCATCGCAGAAGCCTCATCTGTGACTACCGCACCTGCAGCCAGAGCCGCATTGAGGTAATTTTTTAATTGCTGCGCTGGAAATAACTGCGGCGTCAATGCATGCCATAAATTATCGCGGCACACAGTGGCACTGATTTCACCCTGTTTATTCGCGCGCTTCATGGTATCGCGTACAGGCATTGCCAAAATAGCACCTTGGGGGAATTGCACTCTGGATGCGAGTAACTTGTCGATATCCGTCGCGGTTAAACAAGGTCTTGCCGCATCATGCACTAAGGCCCAACTGTGCTCGGGCGCAATTTGCAGCGCCGCCAACACAGAATCTGCGCGCTCACCGCCACCTATTACTGTAATCAATTTAGGATGTGCGGCCTGTGGCAGGGTATTGAAGATAGTATCATTCGAATGTAAGGCAACGATGACGTGGGAAATGTGCGGGTGAGACAACAGCTTATCTAAGGTATGAGCGAGAATACTCTGGCCGCACACCTCAAGATATTGCTTAGGTCTGTCGGCGCCCATACGGCTACCTATGCCTGCGGCGGGAACGATGGCAACCACAGCTTGAGTGACATGCTCAGCTTGGCGCTGCAATTCAATTTGTGTTACCAGATCAGATTGACTATCGGGATTGGATTGTTCATTTAATCCAAGATCTAAATGTCCTAGCTCTGTCATCCTAACTCCATATTACTGAGATGGACTCGATACCGAGCGCTCACCACCCACGACGCGATAGAAAGTCTCGCCTTCTTTAACCATGCCAAGTTCGTTACGTGCGCGCTCTTCGATGGCTTCTGTACCACTTTTCAGATCGATGATTTCTTCCTTCAGCACTTGGTTACGCTCATTGAGTTTGGCGTTACCTTCTTGCTGGGCGGCAATTTGTTTTTGCAGAACGAAATATTCAGGAAGACTATTACCTCCCGACCAAAGACGGAATTGCAGTACACCGAGTAGCACTATGAGTGCAATGACAAAAAATTTCATGGAGGAATTAGCGTCAGTATCTTGGATTAAAAAAATATACAGCAGATAGTACAACAAAAAAGGCCACCAAGTGGTGGCCTTTTTACATCAAATATTAAATTACGCCTGACCTTTGATCTCTTTCAAACCACGGTATGGGGCTTTTTCACCTAATTGCTCTTCGATGCGCAGCAATTGGTTGTATTTAGCGACACGGTCAGAACGACACAGTGAACCGGTTTTGATTTGACCAGCAGCAGTACCCACGGCTAAGTCAGCAATGGTTGAATCTTCAGTCTCACCACTACGATGTGAAATCACGGCGGTATAACCCGCTTCTTTCGCCATACGAATAGCCGCTAAAGTCTCAGTCAATGAACCAATTTGGTTAAACTTGATAAGGATTGAGTTAGCAATACCGTTTTCAATACCACGGGTTAAGATTTTAGTGTTAGTAACGAATAAATCGTCGCCCACTAATTGGATCTTATCGCCCATAATTTGAGTTTGGTAAGCCCAACCATCCCAATCTGATTCATCTAAACCGTCTTCGATAGACACGATTGGGTATTGGTCAGCCAATGATTTTAAGAAATCAGAGAAACCATTCGAGTCGAAGACTTTGCCTTCGCCCGCTAAATCGTATTTGCCGTCTTTGTAGAATTCAGATGCAGCGCAATCCAGCGCTAACGTCACATCAGTACCTAACTTGTAGCCAGCCAGTTCAACCGCTTCTTTGATAATGGCTAACGCATCAGCATTTGACGCTAAGTTAGGTGCAAAACCACCTTCGTCACCCACAGAAGTGCTTAGACCTTTGTCGTGCAATACTTTTTTCAGTGTATGGAAGATTTCAGCGCCCATGCGCAGTGCTTCACGGAAGGTTTTCGCGCCAACAGGTTGCACCATGAATTCTTGGATATCAACGTTGTTATCCGCGTGCTCGCCACCGTTTAAGATGTTCATCATAGGCACAGGCATAGAATATTGGCCTGGTGTACCGTTTAATTCAGCAATATGCGCGTATAAAGGAATACCTTTAGATGCTGCTGCTGCTTTAGCAGCCGCTAAAGACACAGCCAGAATCGCGTTTGCGCCTAACTTGTCTTTGTTTTCTGTGCCATCTAAGTCGATCATGATTTGATCAAGCTCAGCTTGTGCAGTCGCATCTTTGCCTAATAATGCAGCGCGGATGACACCGTTTACGTTAGCAACAGCGGTTAATACGCCTTTGCCTAAATAACGGCTCTTATCGCCATCACGTAATTCTAACGCTTCACGGCTACCGGTTGATGCACCAGAAGGCGCCGCAGCCATACCCACAAAACCACCTTCTAAATGCACTTCGGCTTCAACAGTTGGGTTACCACGAGAATCCATAATCTCGCGACCAATCACGTTAATAATCTTAGCCATAACACCCTCGATTTAAGTTTAAAGATAAAAGAAAAAACCAATACCTATGGGAATAAATGGGAGTCACATACCGCAGAAAATAACCAAATTCCATTTACGGTTTGCGTCCATACAGATGCAACGGATACGCATGCTGTTTACACCCAGAAGTATTAAATTCTTATGTTTCAAGTAGCAACGAGTGTAGCAAAAGGCCGGCCCCACTGTCGCGGGTCCGGCCTCACATATTCTTACTTCAGATCACGTTTTTGATGCGCACTTGCCGCAGCAATAAACCCTTCGAACAATGGGTGACCATCGCGCGGCGTTGAGGTGAATTCAGGATGGAATTGACCTGCAACAAACCATGGGTGATCTTTTAATTCGATCATTTCCACCAGTTTACGATCAGAAGACAAACCGCTGAAGATCATGCCGGCTTGCTCTAAACGCTCTCTGTATTTGTTGTTCACTTCGTAACGGTGACGGTGACGTTCTACACAGCTGTTGCCTTTGTAGGCTTGAGCCGCTTTTGAACCCTCGAGTAAATGACACAATTGAGCGCCTAAACGCATAGTGCCACCTAAGTCAGACGCTTCATGGCGCTGCTCAACATTACCTTCTTCGTCAATCCATTCAGTGATCAAACCCACCACTGGGAACGGCGTTTCTTTATTGAATTCAGTTGAATGTGCATCAGCCATACCTGCAACATTACGCGCAAATTCAATCAAGGCAACTTGCATACCTAAACAAATACCGAAATACGGTAGATTGTTTTCACGGGCAAATTTTGCCGCCAGTATCTTACCTTCAACACCACGCTCGCCAAAACCGCCTGGTACTAAGATACCGTCTAAGCCCTGCAAGACTTCTTCGCCTTTAGCTTCAACGGTTTGTGAATCAATGTACTTGATGGTCACAGATACGCGGTTTTTAAGGCCTGCGTGTTTTAATGCTTCGTTAACTGACTTATAGGCATCTGGCAGTTCAATGTATTTACCCACCATACCAATAACGACTTCGCCGTTTGGATTAGCTTCTTGATAAATCACATTTTCCCACTCAGACAGATCCGCTTCACGGCATTCTAAACCGAAACGCTTAACCACTAAGTCATCCAAACCTTGTGAACGTAACAAAGCTGGGATTTTATAAATACTATCAACATCTTTTAATGAAATAACCGCACGCTCTTCGACGTTACAGAACAGCGAAATTTTGGCTTTTTCATTAGCAGGAATCGCACGATCACCACGGCAAACCAGCACATCTGGTGCAATACCGATAGAACGCAGCTCTTTCACTGAGTGTTGAGTTGGCTTAGTTTTCACTTCGCCTGCAGCACCTAAGAAAGGCACTAAGGTTAAATGCATGAACAGAGTACGATCACGACCCAGCTCAACACCGAGCTGACGGATAGACTCTAGGAACGGCAAGGATTCGATATCACCCACAGTACCGCCGATTTCGACGATAGCCACATCATGGCCTTCGCCACCGGCTAATACTTTTTCTTTAATCGCATTAGTGATGTGTGGGATAACCTGAATAGTTGCGCCCAAATAATCGCCACGACGTTCTTTACGTAATACTTCTTCGTAAATACGACCGGTAGTGAAGTTGTTACGACGATTCATCTTAGTACGGATGAAACGCTCGTAGTGACCCAAGTCGAGATCTGTTTCTGCACCGTCTTCAGTAACAAATACTTCGCCATGTTGGGTTGGGCTCATGGTACCCGGATCAACGTTAATGTAAGGGTCCAGTTTCATGATGGTTACATTGAGACCGCGGGCCTCTAAAATTGCAGCTAATGATGCTGCTGCAATGCCTTTACCTAGTGATGAAACAACGCCACCAGTAACGAAGATATACCTTGTAGTCATGCTGAACCTGAGAAAATGAGTTTGAAAATACGTGCTTGTAAGAAAGCACTAGGACGGGGCAGTAGTATACCAAAGGCGGCGCGATTCGACAAACACCAATCGGGATAATTTGCCGTTTATCTCGTCTCCGTCGCTTTTACTTGGTCCCAATAGGCATCGAGCTCCATTAATGTGTGCTCTTCCATGCTTTTACCGCTGTCACTCGCCAACTGTTCAACGCCGCGAAAACGGCGTTCAAATTTAAGATTGGCTTGTCGCAACGCTTGTTCTGGATCGACCTTAAGATGTCGAGCTAAATTCACCACGGCAAACAGCAAGTCGCCCATTTCGGACTGCACTTTCGCTTGATCTTGCTCGGGTTGATTCACTTCATGCAAGACTTCATCGATTTCTTCGTGGATTTTAGCAACCACGGGCTCAAGCTCGGCCCAATCAAACCCGACTCGTGCCACCCTTTGCTGAATTTTAATTGAGCGCGACAGCGCAGGTTGGGTACGCGGAATATTGTCTAACGCAGAAACCACAGTATCAGCTTGGGTTTCACCCGCCACTTGCAGGGCCTTTTGTTCACGCTCAATCGCCTTAATTGCTTCCCAATTGGCTTTCATCGCTTGGGCGCTATCGCCTATTTGCGGATTTTGCTCACCGAACACATGGGGATGACGACGGGTTAACTTGTCGCTAATTTTCTCAATCACGCTCGTAAAGTCAAACTTGCCTTGCTCTTTACCGAGCTGACAATAGAATACGATTTGAAATAACAAATCCCCGAGTTCATCGGGTAACTCATCCCAGGCTAAACGCTCTATGGTATCGGCAACTTCATAGGCCTCCTCTAAAGTAAAAGGCACTATGGTTTGAAAGGTTTGCGCTTTGTCCCACGGGCAACCCGTGTGCGGATCACGCAGTTTTTCCATGATCTTAAGTAGCGGCTCTACATCTGTTATAGACAGTTCCGTTGTAAAAGGTTCCGTTGTAGAAGGTTCCGTTGTAGAAGTTTCAGTGAGAGAAGGTTCAGTAGAAAATGAGGTTAATGGCGCCGTGTGGGAAGTCATGCTGATATCCTTTAAAGATAAATACTGCAACGGGCGAATATTGAGAAAGAACAAAAAATACGCCTCCGCAGTATTTTTTAGCAAAAGGCTACAATAAAGCGATGATGATAAGCTAGGTAAAATAAAAGTGCTATTTTGATGCTGAGATCAGATTTTAGTGACGTATTTCAACTAAGACTTATTTTAACTAAAGAGCGTTCGCTCCATTTCGTAATTCACTCATCTCGTGAGCAATAAATTGACAACCTTCCTCCCCAATAAATTCTCATCTATGTCCTGCATACAAGTATTTAGCGCAAGCCATCTTAAATGATAAGATACGCAGCAATATTTCAATGAAGCTAAAACTCACCGAGTGAAGACCTGACAATTTCGGCCAAACTATGTACATGATAAATGCGGTCCTTCAATTTATTCATTTGATTGATGTTAGGTATATTTCGATTCTGTCGTCCGATGTTAGGACGCACACCCTTATCGTTTTTAAGCATTACTGGAGACAAAACTCATGACAAACGTGACAGTGGATGCCACGCAGTTAACGACTAAGCCATCCCAAGATGGTTTTTATATGCCTGGCGAATGGGCTGCGCAGCAAGCGGTGTGGATGATTTGGCCCTATCGTCCTGATAACTGGCGTGCAGCTGGTGCTTATGCTCAGGCGACCTTTGCTAAGGTGGCCGATGCCATTGGTGCGGCAACCCCTGTTTATATGGGTGTTCCTAAGACGTTTTTAGCCGAAGCTAAAGCGGTGATGCCATCCCATGTCACCTTGGTTGAAATGGACAGTAACGATTGCTGGGCTCGTGACACTGGGCCAACCGTAGTTGTGAATGACAATGGCGAATGCCGTGGTGTTGACTGGGGTTTTAATGCTTGGGGCGGCCATAACGGTGGTTTGTACTTCCCATGGGATAAGGACGAGCAAGTCGCGCAGCAGATGCTTGCGCAGCATGGTTTTGCCCGTTACAGCGCGCCGTTGATCCTCGAAGGTGGCTCCATCCATGTCGATGGTGAAGGCACCTGTATGACGAGTGCAGAATGCTTACTCAATGCCAACCGTAACCCTGAACTGACAAAAGAACAGATTGAAGACTTACTGCGTGACTATTTGAATATTAAGCAGTTTATCTGGTTGCAAGATGGCGTGTATATGGATGAGACCGATGGTCATATCGACAATATGTGCTGTTTCGCCCGTCCTGGTGAAGTCATTCTGCACTGGACCGATGATGAGACTGATCCCCAGTATCCACGCTCAAAAGCGGCGCTAGAGGTGTTGCAAAATACCGTGGATGCCAAAGGCCGTAAGTTAAAAATCCATCTGTTGCCACAACCGGGGCCGCTGTATTGCACCGAAGAAGAATCAAAAGGTGTGGCTGAAGGCACTGGCGTGCCACGCACGGCGGGTGAGCGTTTAGCCGGTTCTTATGTGAACTTTTTAATCACCAATAATCGCATCGTGTTCCCGTTGCTTGATCCTGCAACCGATGATATCGCCGCCGAAAAACTACAGGAAATCTTCCCAGAGCATGAAATTGTGGGTGTGCCAGCCCGTGAGATTTTATTAGGTGGCGGCAATATCCATTGTATTACTCAGCAAATCCCTGCTGGAAAGTAACCCAAGGAGAACAGAATGACGATTGATGTCACTGTTATTACACCACAATTGGCTTTCTGCGGGAGGGCATAAGATGTTTGAAGTCACTGAAGTTTCTATTGCCGAGCTGCGTGCTGCGCTCGAATCAGGCCGCACCACCGCAGTGGAGCTGGTGAAGTCTTATCTCGCGCGGGTTGAGGCATATGACGGCCCTGCGACAAAGACTAAGCTCAATGCGTTAGTGGTACACAACCCCGATGCGCTCAAAGAAGCTGAGGCGTCAGATGCGCGCCGCGCCCGTGGTGAAATACTGAGCCCACTTGAGGGTATTCCGTATACCGCCAAGGATAGCTATTTGGTGAAGGGACTGACGGCGGCGTCTGGTAGCCCAGCCTTTAAGGATTTAGTGGCGCAATACGATGCCTTTGCCGTTGAGCGCCTACGCGCCGCGGGTGCCATTTGCCTAGGCAAAACCAATATGCCACCTATGGCCAATGGCGGTATGCAGCGTGGTCACTATGGCCGCGCTGAAAGCCCGTACAATGCTGAGTATCTTACTGCACCATTCGCTTCGGGCTCTTCCAATGGGGCGGGCACGGGCACGGCAGCAAGTTACTCTGCTTTTGGTCTTGCTGAAGAAACTTGGTCGAGCGGTCGAGGTCCTGCGTCCAATAACGGTTTGTGTGCTTACACTCCATCACGGGGCGTGATTTCGGTGCGCGGTAACTGGCCGTTAACGCCGACCATGGATGTCGTCGTGCCTTATACCCGCACTATGGCCGATATGCTTGAAGTGTTGGATGTGATTGTGGCCGACGATCCTATCACCCGTGGCGATCTCTGGCGTCTGCAACCTTGGGTCAAGATCCCTAAAGCCTCCACCGTTCGCCCAGAATCCTATCTGGAGCTTGCCGCTCAAGCCGACACGCTTAAGGGTAAACGTTTTGGCGTGCCGCGTATGTACATCAATAAAGATGAATTGGCAGGCACCAGCGAAAATCCAGGCATTGGCGGCCCAACGGGTCAACGTATTCATACCCGCCAATCAGTTATCGATCTATGGGAAGCGGCACGCAAAGCCTTAGAAGCCGCTGGCGCCGAAGTGATTGAAGTCGATTTCCCGCTGGTTTCAAATTGTGAAGGTGATCGCCCAGGCGCGCCGACCGTGTTTAACCGCGGTATCGTCACGCCTCAATTCCTCCATGATGAATTATGGGAACTCTCGGGTTGGGCATTCGATGAATTCCTGCGTGCTAACAATGACCCTAAACTCAACAAGCTTGAAGATGTTAACGGCTATCTGATTTTCCCACACGACTTAGGCACCCTGCCGAATCGTGAAGGTGACTTAGCGGCAGGCATGGAAGAGTACGTCAACATGGCTAAGCGTGGTCTTAAATCCTATGACCAGATCGACAGCATTCCCGATGGTCTGCGTGGCTTAGAGAAGACCCGTAAGCTAGATCTCGAAGACTGGATGGACGAGCTTAAGCTTGATGCCGTGCTGTTCCCAACCGTGGCAGATGTCGGCCCTGCCGATGCGCATGTGAATCCGACTTCAGCCGATATCGCTTGGAGCAACGGAGTTTGGGTCGCTAATGGAAACCTTGCGATTCGCCATTTAGGCGTGCCGACTGTAACTGTGCCTATGGGTGTGATGGCCGATATTGGCATGCCAGTGGGTTTGACCTTCGCGGGCCGCGCCTATGACGATAATAACCTGCTTAAATTTGCAGGTGCATTTGAGTCAACAGGTAACAGGCGCATGATACCGCCACGCACGCCAAAGCTTGGCCAATAAGCGCTAAGACAATGCATAAGCCCAGGCACTAAATGCATGAGTTTAGAAATGAACAATGGGATTGGCATCAGAATGCCAATCCCGTTTTTTTTAATACTTACGTCGATACCTTTTCAACAAAGCTAGACTTATGCTGCTATAAAACATGCTGCTGTAAAACAGACAGCAACACTTAACGCGTCTTATCTTAATGCCAAGAGCTCTTTTCTGACGATCTCTGCGCCTGCACTTAAGGCGTTGAGTTTACCTCTTGCGACTTGATGGGATAAAGGCGTCATGCCACAGTTAGTACAAGGATAAAGCTTGTCGGCATCGACAAATTTAAGGGCTTTTCGTAGGGTGTCAGCCACTTCCTCTGCGGTTTCAATCGTGTCGGTGGCGACATCAATCGCGCCGACCATGACTTTCTTACCGCGAATGAGTTCAAGTAGCTCCATTGGCACATGGGAGTTGTGACATTCTAGCGAGATAATATCGATATTAGACTTTTGCAGTTTAGGAAACACTTCTTCATATTGGCGCCACTCTGAGCCCAAGGTTTTTTTCCAATCTGTATTGGCTTTGATGCCATAACCATAACAAATATGCACCGCCGTTTCGCATTTTAGCCCTTCAATGGCTCTTTCTAAACACGCGATACCCCAATCGTTTACCTCATCAAAAAACACATTAAAAGCCGGCTCATCAAATTGGATAATATCAACACCCGCCGCTTCTAATTCTTTGGCTTCCTCATTAAGAATTTTGGCAAATTCCCAAGCAAGCTTTTCGCGACTTTTATAATGGTCATCATAAAGCGTATCTATCATGGTCATAGGGCCAGGTAGGGCCCATTTAATCGGTTGCGTAGTTTGCTTGCGTAAAAATTTGGCATCTTCAACAAACACCGACTTTTGGCGGCTCACTGGGCCGACAACCGTGGGCACGCTCGCATCATAGCGATCACGAATTTTAACGATTTTACGTTTTGAAAAATCAACGCCATTAAGGTGCTCAATAAAGGTAGTGACAAAATGTTGCCGCGTTTGCTCGCCATCACTGACAATATCAATCCCTGCTAGCTGTTGATCCTGTAATGACAAACGCAGTGCATCGTGTTTCCCGGTAATTAATTCCTCTCCTTGCAATTTCCATGGAGACCAAAGTGTTTCAGGCTCTGCAAGCCATAAAGGTTTAGGTAAACTGCCCGCAGTTGAAGTCGGTAACAGTCTGTTGTTAATCAGGGTTTTATTAAGTCGTGTTGTCATAATAATGATGCCGTATTGGGTTAATTATTGAGCGTGACGATTAGGCTCAGAGCAACTAATCGTAATTAGCAGACCATTGTTCAAAAAACGTTTGATAGGGTTTGATAAAGTGCTCCGCTGCAAATTTGCCTTGCTCATTCGCCAATTGGCTACGTTCAGCTCGGTCATAAACAATTTGAGTCAGTGAATGATCCAAGTTTTCCAAATTAGGTTGATAGCATTTTCCTGCAACAGCATTGGCATTATAAATCTCAGGGCGATAGATTTTTTGAAAGGTGCCCATAGTGCTGATGGTGCTTATCAACTCAAGATGGGTGTAATCATTGAGTAAATCACCAAAGAAATAAAAAGCTAAAGGCGCCACACTATTTGGTGGCATAAAATAGCGCACCTGTAAGCCCATTTTTTTGAAATATTGCTCAGTTAAAGACGATTCATTTGGCTGATATTCAACCCCTAATACGGGATGCTGATTCTCAATTCTATGGTAGGTTTTATTATCCGACACACTGAGACAGATAACCGGTGGCTTATTAAAATTCTGTTTATAAGCATCAGAATTAACAAAAGACTGAAATAGCTTGCCATGTAGACCACCAAAATCATCTGGAATACTAAATTTGGCTTGGCCCTTATTATGTTCTGCCAGTAACACGCTAAAGTCATAATCGCGTACATAAGATGAAAAGTTATTGCCGACAATACCTTCAATACGTTTATTGGTTTTATGATCAACAATATTGGTTTTCAAAACTTCAATCGATGGGAAGGTTTGACCGCTGCCGTCAATATCCAAATTAACGGAGATAATTTCAAGTTCGACAGTATAACGATCGCCTTTAGGGTTATCCCAATGCGCTAAGGCATTAAAACTGTTATCAATCATCTTTAACGCGTTGCGTAAGTTCGCTTGGCGATGACTTCCTCTGGCCAAATTAGCAAAGTTGGTCGTGATACGCGTCTTGTCTGAGGGATGATAATTTTCATCAAGACAAATGCTGTTAATCGTAAATGTAAAATGCTTATTCATAGTGATCCAGTATCCCATTGTCTGATTTCAAACCTGAGTTTATGCCCTGCGCTTCTAGCTTCTCGACCCGACTCTGATAGACATTATTCGTGTTCTGTCTGAGGTTCTATTTAACTTAAGTGCCGATGACTTAAGTCCTGATGGCTTAGCTAGTGTGCAACTTCAAGCTTGTCTAATATTTCGCTTGGAGTCATTTATACGTGGTTCGGCACATGAACAAAAACGGTTTTATTTCACATAGAACATGAGCCATATTCATGATCAACTAGCAAGGCGTTGTTGATTAACCAAAACTCGGGATAGGGAAAAGCAGGGGAAGCAATATATTGTCGAGTTTGTTCTCCTAGAGCTGGCTTGTAATAGCCGATTACACATATTTCCCCAAAGCTCGTTGCATTACCTGTTGCGCGATATTCATCGCGCATTGTGCCCCCAGTGACTCGCCACCTCTTTGTTTAACAAAAAGCGTCCCTGAGGGCTCTACTAAAACATATCCTGTTTTAGAAGGTCACTGGTGCAACAATGCCAATCTTAACTAACCCTCTCGCTACACGTTTAGCTAAAAAGCTATTGCCCCAAAGCAAGATAACTTTGTTGTCAGTTTGCAGCATGAATTGTCATTGTTTCCCCTGTGACTCGCCATAAACTCGTCCCTGAGGGCTCGACGACGGCATCCATGCCGCCAACGGTCACAGTTGCAACAATGCCAATCTTAATTAACACTTCTGCTGTTCGTTTAGCTAAAAAGCTATTGCCCCAAAACGAGTTAACAAGTTTTCGGTGGAACAATAATGAACGACTTTCTGGCCTAGTAATATTCATCGTTATATCCCGTGTGATGTAATTCACTACTAACCATCAAAAAACGGGATAAGTATACAGTTGTATTCAAATTATAAGGATTGTGAACGATTTTCATCCTGCATTTGTGCGTGCTTTCTAATTTTTAAATAAATACCTTTAAAATTAATCACTTATAATTACCAGCTCATAGATAATATGTTTTAAAAACGCGCATGTGCGTTTTTCTAGGTGGTGTATTTGAAGCAAAGCCGATAACTTCGCTGCAATACAATCAGTTAACCATGTGCAGTAATGTTATACCAATAAGGAGTGAAGGTTGAGCGAGTATTTCGAAATCGCGTATGCGGCGACATCAAGTAGATTGTGCTTATTCACTGGAACAGGATTTTCGAAATCTGTATCAGATAACCAAGCCCCTAGCTGGCAAGGACTTTTGGAGTCACTGTGTGAACTTCTTGCAAATGGAAATGATTTAAAGGCCAGTCTATTTCCAAAAGACGGTAAAAATACACTCGGATTAGAGGAGGCGGCTCAGGTTATTTCTATTGAACTGCAAAAAGTAGGTAAGAGCATCCACGAAGAAATTGCAAAGGAAATCAGTTCCATAAAGTTGATGGGGAACAATGCATCAATAGAAGATTTTCTATCAAAATGCTCTTGTCGTGTTGTTACAACCAACTATGACAAGCTTGTCGAAGAGCTAGTAGGATTTGAAGCATGTCACTCCTTGACGCCTGGCCTGCCGATTCCTAGATCGTCAGCCAGGGTCAAAGTCTATCATGTTCATGGGTCGATAGACTCTCCAGAAAATATGGTTGTTACGTCAGATGACTACTTTAAGTTTATTCATAGCGAATCGTATTTTTCGAGGAAACTAAGCACGGTGTTACACGAAAATACCGTGGTTATCTTGGGCTACTCTCTTGGAGATGCAAATCTAAAATCAATAATCAGTGATTATAAAGGGTTTTCTAAAAACCACGTTATAGGCTCGAATATATTTTTGGTGTCGCGATCAAAAGTCGATCAACCGGTTAAGGATTACTATGCGCACTGTTACGGTATTCGAGTGATTGATGAAACAGAGTGCCATGATTTTTTTAAAAAGCTAAATTCGGAAATCCCGAATGCAGAAAAGTGTGCAGAATCATCAGTAGCAAATATAAAAAAAGTGGTTTTTAATAATCATCAATTCACGAAAGTTTTTTTAAGTATTGAAAATGCATTTTACGAAATAGTATCTTCGATTGCGGCTGTCGGCGTAAGTATAAATGATAAAAGAGTGGTTAAAGCACTTGGTCAAATTATTGAATTCAAAACGGATTTGACGAATGGGTATAATGCGTGGGAGCAGTATGAACATATGGCGCGATGGTTAATATATATTGCGAGCATATTGGAGATCAGAGGAACATCAATAGAAAAGGTGTTCTTAGACGCTACTCTCAGATCTATGAACTCTATGCGTAAAGAGCTTTACATAGGTTATTCATGGCACGCTTATAACTCTTGGAATCAGCGCTGGCCGGGAATTATTGCATCAAATAGGGTTTTAATTAGAGATTATATCGTGGAGAACACCGCATGGCCTGACGCTTTGCAGGTTGTAAATAGAAACTAGGTATAACAATTCGTTGCAGCCGGACAACTTTTCCGCTGTGCAACAAAGTTGCCTCAGAGTGCGGCGTTAATCCATAGAAATCTTAATCCGAAACCAACTGATTAGACTAAAAAACTAACGTGCTATTGTCCAAAAACTTGCTGGGTATCTCCTTCATATAGACAGGTTACACTAGTGCCAAAAGGTAAGCCATGGTGATTGGCGAGACGACCGTCCGCCCCATGGACG